>CAJXQE010000010.1 GCA_913058215.1 uncultured Verrucomicrobiales bacterium | reverse complement strand
CAGCGTCAGATGTGTATAAGAGACAGCATCCCCGGCGGTCCCAACTGTGGAATCGGCGGCTTCGACGATTCGATCATTGGATTCATCGATGGAGGCTACCCAGTAATAATACGTTTGTCCGGGATCTGTCGTTGAGTCTGAATAGGATGACCCGCTGGAAACGCCAAGCTCAACTGCGTCTGCAAAGTCATCTGTTAAACTCCTGAAGATTGCGTATTCGAGAACGCCTTCGGCGTTGGTCCAGGATATCTGTATTTCATTGGAACCCTGTACAATACTTGCAGAAACTCCGCCGGGTGCGGAAACTGCGCGGTATCCTGTGACGGTTGAAGATTCCATGCCTTCACCGTATTGGTTGTAAGCGCTTGCCTTATAAGAGTAATCGATTCCAGCAGAAGCGTCAGACTGATCGTAAGAGGTCCCTGTCGTCGTCGCGAGAAGTTCATATCCTGTGTTACCAAGCACATAAAGATTGTAGCCGGTCGCTTCAGGATTCGTATTCCAACTCAGGGCAATCTTGTCCTGATGAGTGGCAACTGAAGCGGTCAGACCTTCCGGGGCGGCAAGAGCGCGACTGCCGTCCGAAACTTCGCTGTTGGCGATCTGCTCACCACCTGCATCAAGAGCGAGGAGGCGGTAGTAGTAGGTTCTGCCCGCAGTTCCAGTGACATCGGAATAGTTGCTTACATCACCGAGATTTCCGATTTCGATCATTTCCGCAGGGGAAGCGCTGGTTCCAACATACAAGACATACGATGCGGCTAAGTTCTGGCTGGTCCAACTCAAGTCAGTCGCGGTAGATGATGTTCCGTCAGTTGTGTTGAGTGTGAAACCGGAGAGATCATAGGTATAGCCGGTAGCTGCGGTTGAAAGACTGCTGGCCTCGTGATCGCTGACTGATACTACCCAATAGTGGAGAACTGACTCTGGTGGAATTCCAGTATCAGAAAATGAAGGAGTCCCTACAGAACTCAGACGAACGGCATCGTCGAAGTCAGAGGTTTCAGAACGATATACTTCGTAGGAAACTGCATCCGGAACAGCTGTCCAGGACAGATCAATTTGATCGGACTGATCATTGGATGCGGCGATATCGGAGGGTGGCAGGATGTTCCCCGCTGATTCTGAAAAGACAGGTGCGGAAATCGTTGCTGATTCACCGGTGGTTCCGTCACCTGTCACAAACCATTTTGCGAAGAGGGATTTTCCAGAAAAAGCAGCGCCACCCGGAATGGCAACTGCCTGGCTGATGCTTCCGTCTGAATCGGTGGTCACATCAAAAAGCATTTTGACGGATGAGGCGGTCGGTATTCCGGATCCGCTGGCGATAGGGGAATCGTCGATGGCAAGAAAGACACTGCGCCCGCTGTCAACTCCGTGGAGGCCGAGGGTGAACGAAGAATTTCCGGCGAGGGCAGGTTCGATGGCGACGGCAAGGGGAGTGTTGTTGTCATCATCGAGAACGGAGTCGTTTCCAATTTCCGGCTGTTGAGCCGAACCGGCATACAAGTCGGGAATGGAGAACACGCCTGTTTCATTGCTGACTCGTGGATCTGTGAGAGGTCGACTCAGGAAGGCAATGAGCGCGCCCTTTTCGCCCTGTGTCAGGTTCAGAGGACGAATGTTGTTGTCTTTGTTTGGTGCGTCAAAATCACCGCCCCGATCATAGAAGTCGACCACTTCGGCGAGCGTGGAAAATCTTCCATTGTGCATGTATTCCCCGCGCAGCTCCACATTTCGAAGGCTGGGAGTTTTGATTCGCCCTTGATCCTGATTATTTCCGGTAACGGCGAAACGTCCGGGGTCATCGGCTTGCGGGCGAACTCCAATGTAGTGAAAGTTGTCGTCGGTGAGCCTGTTGCCTCCATGGCAGGTGACGCAGCGGCCCCGTCCTCCAAAAATTTGCCGACCCTGATTTTCCAGTGCCGTCAAAGCATTCTGGTTTCCACCAATTAAAGCGTCAAAGGGTGCCTGATTTGAAACGAGGGTTCGCTCATAGGTCGCGATAGCCATGATGATTTTGGCAGGGGTGACTTCGGCGTTTCCGTAGGCTTCGGTGAAAAGAGCCGGGTAGTTGCGATCATTGATCCAGGTTTCAAGGTCGGCTGGAAGAGAAGGGGCCAGCGTCAGTGGCTTCGTCTTTTCTACGCGATCAGCAACCTGATTCCAGTCGCGCCCCTGATGAGCCATCTCTCCTCCACTCAAGGGAGGTCCGGCGGCCTGGCTTTCGAGGGCAGCGTTGGTAGGAAGTACGACTTGGTTCGTAACAGGATCGCGGAATGTGTTCCCGGCGCGGCCGTCCCAGAATAAGTTATTCGCGTAACCGGCGTTGATTGATGAAGGCGCGTATCTTCCTGTGATTTGGGCTGCCATACCGAAGAAATCCTCGAGTTCGTATGTCCCGTTTGCGTTGTTTAGAGGCACGCCGGGTGATCCTACGATGTCGTCTGCATTTCCTGCGATACCATCTGGTCCGGGGTGAATCGTTGTTGCTGATGAACGTGGATCGGATCCTCCGGTTGCCGGCGCGTGGCAGCTTCCGCAGGAAACGGTGCGGGTGGATGAAAGTTGCTCATCCCAGAAAAGAACTTTACCGAGATTTGTCTTGGAGGCCGTCACCGGATTTCCTGCCGGAGCAACCGGAGGATTCAGTGGAGTCAAGGGTGGTGGTGGTGGCGGGCCCTGCGCAAGCAGGTGAGGTGCCGTCACGAAGAAGAGTAGGAGCAGTGCGGTTATTTTTTTCATCGTAGACAAAGAGCCACGTGAAAATGACAGATTTATGAACGGAAAAATGACAAAGCTGTCATTTTTGGCGAAATTCCGGGGGATTTCGCGCTTTTTTACTGAATCTGACGGGAATGTCAATCTTCAGGCTGATTCTTCAGCGTCCAGTTTTCATCGAAGAAACCTGCGGCAACGATCTTCCCGGGATAGCGGGAAGTGACCGGTTCACGCAAATCAATGATTGCCCAATCGGGGAGTTTCGGAGTCTGGCGGGCATTGTTCAGATAGTCGTATTCTCGATAAGTGAAGCCGCTGTTCAGCACGACGTATTTCTCTGGATTGAGAGGATTCGGATAAATCATTGCGATGGTGTGATGTGCCGTATCGAAAGTCCGGTCTCCGACTTGAATTGATTTCGAAGTCCAATGGAGAGGGAGTTTGTCAGCGATTTTTGCAATCAGTTGGTTGCTCGAAGGATCTCCCCAAAGCACAAGATTACTGGTGGCGATATCATTCTCCGAAACCGCAGAATCTTTTTTGATCCGGGCGTCTCCGCGAAACTGCTTCCGCCAATGAGTTGCGGCATGCTTCTTTTCTGTCGACGTCCATTCTCCTACGAGATCGAATTGCGGTTTTCCGCTGGGTTCGACAAAGACAAAAGAGTCAGTAAAGGCATCGTCAATCGGCCCCTGAGATCCGGATCTCTTGGTAAGATTCTTCCGGGGCTCGGGGGATGTGGCGGCCTCCCATTCACCTGTGGAAGATTTTGAAAAATAGACTCTCCATGATCTATCAGATTGAGGCTTTGAAAGAGTGACTTTTTGAAGGTCAAGGACACAGGCGGGGGTGAGCGTTGGATCAAAAGGGCAATCGCCGGGTTCGAATTGCAGGGAGAATGCCTCGATACCTTTCGTGGAAATTTCAAGGGTTCCCTGATTCTGAATCTCTGCAGAGATTTCAGATCTTTCCCAGTGCTCAGTCAAGCGGTCAACGTGCAGCCACCGCATCTTGTTGTAGCGCAATGTGTAGGTGACAAAATGAATCGTTTCCGGGACACGACGTCGTCCGGATTCTGAAATGTTTTCGAGACGGCGCTCAATCTCAGCCAATGAATCCGGATGCAACTTGTGGGCGGTGTCCGGACCAATAAGGTGAACGAGTTCCAATCCTTCTTTTTCCGAAGCAGCGACCATCATGTCGGCCGCTTGCTTTTGGCGATCAATCTCTCCGCTGTAGGCGATCGTTGGAACATTTGTCAGGTTCAATGCCCAGTCGGTTGCATCGTTCCATCGCCAGAGTTTCCTCTCCCACCAGGGCGGATTGAGTGTTTCCCCCTGAAAGGTTTTCAGAAAATCGGGTGTCTCAGAGAACCCTGCTCCCGGTTGCGCTCCGGCCCACATTCCCGGGAAGTGAACAGCAAACTGCCAGCAGGCGGCCCCGCCCATAGAAAATCCACGAACGAAGATTCTGTCTTCGTCTATTCGGTAATCTTCCTTGCAATGGGCGAGTGCTTCAAAGAGATCAACTTCCCCGGCGAATTTGTTGGCATTGGAATAGCGCCCGTAAGGGTGAAGGATGATTGCGTCTTTCGGTTTGATCTTCCCCCCGGACCCGGTGCTTCGCTGTTGGATAAAAGAGACTTCGCTCAGTTTTTCTCCCCGCCCGTGAAACCAGAAATCAAGCCGCCAGGGATCTTTGGCGTCGAATTGGTAGTTGGCTGAAATCTCGAGGCCGTAGGGTTGGGGGGAGCCGTCGATCTTTGAACGATATCCGCGGAAGACGAGTCCGGTCTGCCGCGTCCATGGCGCATTTCCCTCCTTCAACTGAGAAGCGCGTTCCATTCCGGTATCCAATAACCCTGCTGCAAATTCAATCTCAGCAGGTCTGTAGAATTCGCTGTAGAGCAATGCGTCCCGGACTGCCTTGTGGCAGATTTCCACATCTGGAAGATATTTCTGAACGACTGTCGAATGATTCTTCTGAGACTTGAGTGCGAGAATCTCCTTTTCGAGTTCCGCCAGACTTTCCTTAGGTTCTTTTTGTTTTTCGGATGGGACCTCAATCCCGGGAGGGGGAACCTGCCGAACATTCTTCTCTTCATTGTCGGCAGGACCGTCGGCTATGAGGATCGAAGTACCAGTGAGAATCAGGATGCTGAGCAGGATTGTGCGGACGGCGAACATGGCCGGACTGTGACAAACTGAATCTGCGAATCCAAGAGAAAAAATGGACTCATCAAGTCGCTTCGCTTTCCTTCCGGTCTACTCCAAGCCCGTGCGGTTGGGTTTTGACCAGTGGATTCTTCCCATGAGCATGTCGCCGAGGGCTCCTCCCCGTGGCAGCCATTCCCCGACTGTCACCCAGGATTCCTCCGGCGTGACATTGACTGTGTGAAAATTCCCCATGATTGCGACTTTGTCAGGATCGTTGACTCCGTCTCCAACCAGAGGGAGAACGACTTGCTCGGTGCTGCGTATGAGATTCAGGTTCTCCGGGTCGACTTGGGCGATCCAGAGTGGCGAACGCCATCGGAGGACCTTGCTGTTGGATTCATCTTTTCTTGTGTAGACTAGAAAGAGTCCATCAGAGTGAGTCATCCAATGCTGTTGGGTGGTCGACATGCTGAGCGGCTCGCCATCGTCCCAGGCCCACTCTTTTTGAGGTTCGTAGTTAACCCCGTCATCGCTGACACTGACATAGCCCCGATCATCTTCAGCGCGAATGGTGATAAAAATGCGATTTTTGAAACGGGTAATCGAGGGCTCAAGAAGACCACGGCCCTTGTTGTTTTCCAAAGGCGGTCCGAATTCTTTGATCTTCAAATCCTCCCCGTCAAAACTGCATCGGACTCCTGTCACCATTCGGGCTGCGGATGTTGCACCGTGAGTGAAAGCAAGGAGGATATCTCCATCGGGCAAATGGACACGCTGACCACAGTTGTTGGTGTAGATGAAAGCACCGCGTGGATCATTCCACTCGAGAATTTTCCGTTCAGACCAAGTGCCGTCGGCTTTCCTGACGGTGTATACGGGGTAGCGGGGCAATTGATCTTTTTTCGAAAACTTAGGTCCGCGATAAAAGACGACATGCCCCATGCAAAGAGTGGTCTTGGATTTCGCATGATACTGCGGGACGACATCGCACACTCCGGCTTCCAGCCCGTCGTGACCGGGAACAGGGATGCGTCCCAATGGCGGAATCGGACTTGGATCTTTCCACTCTTTCCCTGAAGTATCGGACTCAGACCAATGAACGGGACCGAAATAATCGGAGCCACCAATTGATTGCATGCACATGAAAGGCTTTCGGTCTCCGGACGAATCAGGAACCATGCAGGCACGGGGATGGAACCAGGTGGTGCCCTCAGACCCGTCCCGATTTTTTCGGAGGGTGACTTTTTCAATGGACCGAATGAGGGGAGGCTCTCCGACAGCTCCAAGAGTGTCGAGGAAAGGTGATGAAATTCCGGCGGCGCTGGAAAAGTGGATGAATTTTCTTCGATTCATTTGGGGGCAAGTTTCGCGGTATTTGTTTAAGGCTGCGAATGCGGGTTTACTTCTTTTTCTTACCCTTTTTTGGCTTTGCTGGTTTGAATGCGGGAACGGGTTTGATCATTACGATATCAGTGTCGTTCTTGAGATCGGGGCCTCCAGTGGTGCGGCCTTTCTTGATCAATTCGGCCAGCATGCTTTTCATTTTTTCAACACGCTCTGGATGATTGGCTACGAGATTGGTTTGCTCGCCCGGGTCTGTATTCAGATCAAATAACTGCAGGGGCGGAAATTTACTCATGTCGACGCGGCCAGGGCGGGGATTACTCCAGCCGCCTGAACCCGGGCAAAGTGCCAGTTTCCAATTTTCATCGCGAATGCAGAAATACCCTCCGATGGATTGAGACACAATAGAGTTCCGACCGGGGGCATCGTTTTCGCCCAGCAAGGCAGGGAGAAACGAAACGCTGTCTTCGCCCCCGTCGTTCGGAATATCTGTTCCGGTGATTTCTGCTGCGGTAGCGAGGAAATCGACTTGTCCGATGAGTTGATCCGACTTTCGACCGGCTTCGATTTTTCCGGGCCAGCGGGCAACAAAGGGGACGCGGTGTCCGCCTTCATAAATGTCGGCCTTGTGACCACGATAGATGAAACTCGGCTCATGGCCTGCCGCCTGAAGTTCAGGGATCTTCGCGGCAGGGGAGCAACCGTTGTCTGTGGTGAAAATGATCAGTGTGTTATCCGTGAGGCCATTTTCATCGAGGGCTTTGAGTACTTGGCCGACGGTCCAGTCGACCTGCATTGTGAAGTCGCCGTAATTGTTAATCCCGCTTTTTCCCTGCCACTCCTTTGTTGGAAGGATAGGGGTGTGGGGCGCATTGAGAGGAAAGTAGATAAAAAACGGATCGCCTTTTTTCGCGGCCTCAGCCCGTTTGCCAATAATCTCGACCGTCTTTTCAGTGATTCGCGGAAGGACGTCAACGGCTTCAAACCCGACAGCAGCTGGTCCTTTCCGGTTGAATGCTTTTTCTACTGTTGCCGGTTCCGTAGGAATTTTATCCTGAATGTAGACATAGGGCGGCATATCGAGGGATGCGCTAATTCCGAAGAAGGTATCGAATCCCAGGTCGACGGGACCGTTCTTGATTGGGGCAGTGTAGTCGACGTCCCAACCTTTTTTGAATCCGCCGGAAAAATCCCCGCCGTCGTCGGCGTAGCCTCCGCCTTTCAGTGGCCAGTCAAATCCGAGGTGCCACTTACCTACGCAGGCTGTGTAATACCCTTGCTTCTTGAGGAGGCTGGCCACAGTGAGTCGATTTTCTGATATCAGTGGGGCCGAAAATCCGCCGAGGACGCCTTTTTGGAGATGGGTCCTCCAGTGATAGCGTCCCGTCAGAACAGAGTAGCGGGTTGGGGTACAGACGGACGACGAAGTGTGGGCATCGCTAAAAATCATTCCCTCTTTCGCGATTCTGTCGATATTGGGAGTAGGTATTTTTGAATCAGGATTGAGTGCGGATACATCTCCAAATCCCTGATCGTCGGCGAGGATGAAGATGATGTTGGGCTTCTCTGCAGAATTGGCCGTCGCGAGCAGCCCGGAGATAAGGATTGCTGTGAAGGCCCGGCCAAAGCGCTTTGATTTTTTCAAGGAGGATAATGTCATCGTTCGGATAGTGAGTGGCAGATGCGCTTGTTCTTTCGAGTTTGGAAACGGAGGGATTGAGTGAAATGAATTTCCCCTCTTTGCGGTTGGCTCCCGTAACACGGAGGGGTCTGAATGGTAATATGATCAGATCAGAGTTGTCGACTCCTGAAACAAGGGAAGCGGGAAATTTTCCAATCTAAAAATTCCAAGCGGTTTTGGAATCCGAAAAAGAAACGGTCTTCTACAGGAAGGCTGAATTACACAAAGAGGCCCGGCGATCTCTTTGAAATCCCGGGCCGTGTTTGCCTCAAATGCTGAGACAATTTCTGTGTGTGTATGAAGATCGAAAACGCTCAGGAAGCTTTCTTTTTACTGGAGCTCCGCTGAGTTAGTGATTTCCCGTGGGCCACCACGTTGGTGAAGGTCCCTTCACCGACGCCCTCGACAAGAATGACTTCATCAATTTCTTTGTATGGGCGGGCTTTTACAATGGAGGCGGCGCGTGTTTTGGCGATGCCTTTGATGGCGACAAGATCTTCGCTGGATCCTTCGTTGAGAAGCGCGAGGAGCTTGCTCTTTTGAGTGCTCGTGAGCGCTGAGGTCAGTTTCTTCGCTGTCTCTTTTTCCAGATTCGCCCGTTCCGCGGTGGTGGGAGCTTTGCGTGTCGTTGAAGACTTGCTGCTGCTCATTTTTCCTGTGGCACTGTGGAGCTGAGCTGTAAAGCCGATGAGGATTACAACAATAAGAGTAAGAGTATTTTTCATTTCGTTATAGGTCTTGAATTATCTGTTTAGGTTATGTTCTTGATGAACGGTGAACACTTGAACACTATTTAACGGTCTGCGCAAGAAAAGAATGCACAGGTGAACAGTTATCGTCTTGTCGGTATGGTTCCTTTGTGTTCCGTAAGGGATTGAAGAAGAGCTATATAGGGTAGGTTGTGGTCTCAGCCGGAGAGGGATGAAAAAAGATTTCAGGATCCAGCTTTCGGAGTATCCGGAGCTGGAAACAGTGCTTTGTTACGGAATAATGGAGCCACCGGACAGGAAAGATGGAGATCGTAGTGAAGGGCCGTTTCTTGACTCCTGGCCCGAAGAGGAGATCTGGTTTCGGGATTTTGTTCGGGATGAGCTGGTCTGGGGAACCGAGGATGTCCTGAAACCGGTGCCGGAGTCAAAGGAGGGTGTTTACGGGGTTCAACTTGCCGGTGATGCGCTGTTCAATGGGAGGAACTACTCGCGAAGTGAATTCGTGGTCGTGGAAACACGCGAGGAGCTTTTGGATCTCCTGGTAAAAGTGCCAGCGATTTCCGGAGTGATTTTCCCCTGGTATGACCGCATTGTTCCACTGGGACTGGTGGTGAAGCATCAGGAGAAAATAGAGCTCGGGAAATACCGTGCAGCGCTTCAATCGTCGATCCAGAAGTCGGTGTTGATTACGATAGGAGCGATAGCTGCCGCCTGGTATTTTCCAACTATGATCATGATCGCTCTGCTCGCCGGGACGATGTATGGGCTGTTTCCGCTCGTGGACGGGATGATGGAATATTTCAGGCGGGTGGATAAACTTTCGGTTTATGAATTGAATAGACGGGCGGTGAATTTTGAACTCTTTCGCCGCTGGATGATTGAGCAGCCGGTGAGGCCCCTGGTCATCGGAGTCGCGGTTCTCATTCTGGTGCTTCTTCTCCAATACTATGTGGGTCTGAGGGAATCCAGCATTCAAGCGGCGCTCGTAAAAAGGGCGGTGGTCGAAAATGGCGAATGGTGGCGGATTGTCACTTCAGGTTTGATGCATGGTGGCTTGCTACACCTTCTTTTTAACGGGATGGCTTTTTACAATCTGGGTCAGGTGATACTGGGACTTACCGGGACTGCTCGATTCTATGTTGTCTTTCTTTTTTCAGTCGTCTGCGGATCATTGGCCAGTCTTTGGTTTAAAGGAATGGAAAGCCTTCCCACCGTGGGTGCCTCCGGCGGAATTCTGGGTTGCCTCGGATTTCTCCTCGTGATCTCCTGGAAGTTCCGTGACGAACTTCCGAGGTTTCTCTTCGCCAATTGTGTTCGCGCTTCCATTGTCATGGCGATTTTCGGGATGCTCGGCTATCAGTTCATCGATAACGCAGCTCATGCGGGAGGTTTTGCCGCTGGAGTTCTGCTTGGGCTGGTTTTTTACCCGGCCCTGAAACTGGCGGATGGAAAGGTCAGTCTGCCGGTTCGAATCTTGTCGTGGTTGAGTTTGGGGATCCTGGGAGCCGGGGTCGTGAAAGTGGGATTCAAGTTGTGGAAGATTGCCTCGTTTTGATCAATTCATCCGATGAGTGAAGACAAAATAGAGAGAGGAAATCTCTTCACAAAAATTCCGGGTGATCTTCCTGACGAGTTTGTGAAAACTCTCGCCGAAGGAAGCGGGAACTTGAAGATTGAGCGAATTGTCTCGCGGGGACATTCCTCTCCTCCCGATTTCTGGTTTGATCAGGATACGATTGAATGGGTTGTATTGCTGAAAGGCAGAGCTCGTTTGGAAGTGGAGCATGAAAGTGAGACGTTTTCTCTGGAGCCAGGAGATTGGATGAAAATCCCCTCAGGCTGTCGTCATCGTGTGGAGGAGACTAATCCAGCCGGGGATTGCGTTTGGCTGGCAGTTCATTGGAAGTAGATTCGAGTTGCTTTTTTACCGGGAATTCGATGAACTCCGGGAGACATTTAGAAAATCATAGGCATCATCAACGCAATTTTTGGAACTGCATCGCAAATTGATCCGGTTCAGCTAGCTAGCGAATTTGAACCGATCTTGATTGAGGGAGAAGAGATCACTGGAGCCTTCAAGATTGTCCGTGACCTGGTCGTTTTTACCCAGGTAAGGCTCATCCTGGTCGACAAGCAGGGGATTACTGGAAAAAAAGTCGAATACCACTCTGTTCCCTACAAATCGATCAGCCAGTTTTCTGTTGAGACTGCAGGAAGGTTTGATATGGACGCCGAGCTGAAAATTTACATTTCCAGTTCGACGGTTCCGATTAAGAAGGAGTTCAAGAAGGGGGCTGATATAGTGGCTCTGCAAAAACTTCTGGCCACTTACATTCTTCGATGAGCTCTGCCATTTGAAGGCAACTCAATTTGAATTGTAGACGAGAATATCGCCTTCAATAGAGAGGAAGGGGACAATGTCGCCTCTCGAGTCCTTGGAAAGTGATGGCAATCCGAAGTGAGTTCCGTCAAGAATTCCACCGGAAACAACTCCGCCGACGACGATGATGTCGATTGTTTTCGAAATATCTCCGCTAGGATCGATAAGATTGAGACCTGCTGCGGAGGCTGAGTTTGCTATCGTTACCAGCGATTGTGCGTTTCGCCTGGCGCTTGATTTATCTGCTGCATCAGTCGCGAAGGCAAAGTTAGGAATCACGATCGCCGTGATAATCGCGAGCACTCCGATTGCAAGGAGGAGTTCAACAAGACTCATGCCCTTTTGATTACGATTGACTCGAGCTGATTGATTATTGCTAGCGGTCTTCATAGTTACAATAATCGCAATTATATCCGCAAATGCAATAATAAAATCAGATTTGGTTTTCAAATATGAGAAAAAACAGCAGTAATCGTGTGGATCCCCCGTCCCATGGGGATTGAGCACGGGTGTATTTTTCGAGTTTTTTTGAGAAAATCAGTGCAGAGAGTGACTCAGGGCGGGATGTCGCTCGATTTTTTGAGCGATTTCTTTCGTTTTTCTTCCATAATGGGCGGATGAAATCGCTTTTCGGCCCTTGTAGTGCGCTCGTAATTCTTTTGGCTTCCGGACTCTGCTCTGCCCTTGAAGAGGAGAAGCCGAATATCATTTACATCATGACCGACGACCTGGGTTATGGAGATCTGGGGTGCTACGGGCAGAAGGTGGTTCGAACCCCGAACATTGATCGATTGGCTACGGAGGGAATTCGATTCACTGATCACTATTCCGGTCACACCGTGTGCCGTCCGTCGCGTTTGGTCCTGTGGACAGGCGAGCATGTGGGGCACACCGGCCTGACTGGAAACCGGTCCCGGAGCCTGACTGGTTTGGAGATGACGGTGGCGAGGCGGCTGAAAAATGCGGGATACGCGACTGGTGGAGTGGGGAAGTGGGCTTTGGGAAATGTGGATGACCCATCGGAGGTCAACAATTCCGGTCATCCAAACAACAATGGCTTCGATTTCTGGTTCGGGTATCTCAATCAGGGGAATGCCCACAATTTCTATCCTCCATTTTTATGGAAGAACAAAGAGCAGGTAACCCTGCCGGGGAATGTGCTCAGTACTGACCCACTGGCAAAAGGTCGGGTCTCGACTGAGAAGGTCACTTATTCTCATGATGAAATGACCAAAGCAGCACTCGGGTTTGTTCGGGAGAATGCGAAAAATCCCTTTCTGCTTCATATTCACTGGACGATTCCCCATGCCAACAATGAAGGCGGCCGGGTCAACGGTGACGGAATGGAAGTCCCAGACTACGGATCCTATGCTGACAAAGACTGGCCCGCTCCGGAAAAAGGCTTTGCTGCGATGATGTCGCGGATGGACGGTGATGTCGGGAAACTGGTTGGTTTGTTGCAGGAACTGAAGATCGATGAGAAAACGCTGATCATCTTTACCTCTGATAATGGCCCTCACGAGGAAGGCGGGCACAAGCATGAGTATTTTGACTCCAATGGTCCACTCAAGGGTTACAAGCGCTCGATGCACGAAGGCGGAATTCGTGTCCCCCTGATTGCGAGGTGGCCGGGTACAATCGCGGCGGGTGGCGAGTCAGATCATCCTTCCGCTTTCTGGGACTTTCTGCCGACAGCCTGCGAAATCGCCGGAGCGGACATGCCGACGGTGACTGACGGAATTTCCTATTTGCCTACTCTTCTCGGAGAATCAAAGAAGCAAAAGAAGCACGAATATTTGTATTGGGCCAGTTCCGAGGGGCAGACATCGATCGGAGTAAGGGACGGAAACTGGAAACTGGTTCGCTACCGCCAGGGCAAAGGATCGAAGAAAAAGAAGAAGGGCGCTGAACCGGAAAAAAGTGGAAGGGAGTGGCGTCTCTATGATCTGGAAGCTGACATTGGAGAGGAGGACGATCTTTCTGAAGAGCATCCTGATATCGTGAAAAAAATGCGCGGCTATCTCGAGCGCGACGGGCTTCTGGATGGGGAGGCACGGCTCGACGAAGACGTGAAAGGAAAAGTAAAGATTGCCCTGATCGGAGATTCAACGATGACCGATTCGGCGGGATGGGGGAAGGCTTTTGCGAATCGGTTTGGCGAGAATGTCAGCGTCCACAATTTTTCCAAAGGCGGACGCAGCGCAAAAAGCTGGCACGACGAAGGTTGGATTCTGGATGTTTTGGATACACGGTCCGATTATTGGCTGATACAATTCGGTCACAACGGCCAACCTGGAAAAGGACCGAAGCGGGAGACTGATCCGGCTACGAGCTACCGGGATTACCTCAAAGGCTACATCGACAAGGCGAAATCAGTCGGCGCGAAACCCATTTTAGTCAGCTCCGTGACCCGTCGTAGATTTGATGAAAAGGGAAAGGTCAGAGTGGTGGAGGAAAAAGGATTCTCCCTGCCCCTAAAACCGTGGGCGGAAGCCGCTGGCGCTGTTGCAAAGGAAATGGAAGTCCCATTTATCGATCTCTATGGTGAAAGCGTCCGCTATCACGATGAGATCGGGCCAGAAGAAAGCGCCACCTTTGCCCCGAAGGAAGGGGATTTTACTCATTTCAACGAAAAGGGAGCAAATGCCATCGCCGACCTGGTGATCTCTGAATTGAAGAAGGTCGAGCCGGGCTTGGCAGCACATTTGGAGAAGTAGTTTTTTTGAAGATCACGCTTATCTTGAAAAGAATTCAAAGAAAGCCTTCGAACTATGATTACCCTTTATTCTCTCACCGAATTCTTTGGCTGGTGCACCATTATCAACATACTTGTCCTTGCATTAACGACGCTCATGCTAGTTGCGAATCGCGGATTTGTGGTGAAAACACACAAGAAAATGTTCGGTCTCAGCGAGGTGGATCTGACGAAAGCCTACTTCAACTATCTCGCTCTCTTT
The DNA here is from genome assembly GCA_913058215.1 of uncultured Verrucomicrobiales bacterium. Lineage (GTDB taxonomy): Bacteria > Verrucomicrobiota > Verrucomicrobiia > Verrucomicrobiales > DEV007 > Arctic95D-9. The sequence goes on along the minus strand of CAJXQE010000010.1, from coordinate 32,537 downwards.
AAGATCGCTGTGATTGTCTTCAATCTGGTTCCCTATCTGGCGCTCAAGATTATCGGCTGAACAAGAGTGGTCCTTCCGCCGGGGCTGGGTGCGGAGACTGTGAAGCAGCGGATGTGACAAAAATGAGAGGAAAAAGAAGGCGCTCCATTTTTCATAAAAGCGTTGCATTTTGTCCCGTCGTCCACTGAATTGAAAGTGTTCGGTTGTCATGTTCATGGCTCTCGAATAGACCTCTTCCCAATACCTCATGAGAAAATTCCTCTTTCGATATCTGATTCTGTTTCTGCTGGCCTGCCTGAGCGCAGGAGGACTGCAGGCCCAAGACCTGCAATTGAATCCGCTTTTTAGTGATCATGGTGTTCTTCAACAGGAACTGCCGGTTCCAGTCTGGGGAAACGCGAAACCGGGCAAGGAAGTGACCGTGGTTTTCGGGAGCCAGACGGTTTCCTCTAAATCCAGTAAAGAGGGGGACTGGATGGTCGTTTTGGCTCCTTTGACGGCTTCAGCTGAACCGGCGGAAATGACGGTCACCAGCGAGAAAGAGACCATCACATTGAAAGACATTCTTGTCGGCGAAGTCTGGGTTGGATCCGGGCAATCGAACATGGCGATGGCGGTGAAGAATACCTTGGACGGAGAGGCGATGGAAGCCCAGGCATTGGGCAAGCGCTTTGAGCAAATCCGGCTGTTCAAAGTACCGGTTGAGGGTGCAGACGTTCGCATGAGAAAAGTCGAATCGGATTGGGTTTTGCCGACCGCCCAAAACGTTGCCAGTTTTTCAGCCACGGCATTTTACTTTGCCCGCAAACTTTCGGATGATCGGTCCGTGCCAGTCGGAATTATCCAATCGGCCAATGGGGGAACCAACGCATATTCGTGGATTAATTCGAAGACTCTCAGCTCAGATCCTGTGGCGGAGTCGATCCGAAGTTACTGGAACTCAACTGTGAAAGCTCACCCAGCAGCCATGGAGAAATACAAAGCGGCACTTGCGCCGTGGAGGGAGAAAGTGAAAGCAGCCAAAGCTGCCGGCACTAAAGTCGAGGGCAGAGCCCCTAGAGAACCCTTGGGACCCACCCATGTAAAGAGGCCGGCCGGGCACTACAATGCCATGATCGCACCGCTGCAACCCTTCGCGATTCGGGGAGTTATTTGGTATCAGGGTGAAGCAAACTCCCGATTGCCGTTTTACAATGGATACAAAGATTTGATGCTTGGGCTCACGGAAGACTGGCGGGAAGATTGGGCGACCGCAACGGGAGGGGAAGTGGAGCGTCGTGATTTTCCTTTTTATATGGTTCAGCTACCCAACTTCGCGGGAGGAGACTCCGTCGGCTGGCCGATGATTCGGGAACAAATGCTGAAATTTTGGCAGGACGGGAAAAACACAGGGAGCGTCGTCAGTATCGATGTTGGAGATGCGACTGATATTCATCCGCGAAACAAAAAACCGGTCGGGGAGCGTCTCGCATCTTTCGCACGGGGAAATGTCTACGGAGAGAATCTGGTCTATTCCGGTCCCATCTATAAATCTCTCAGCATCAGCGGTGATAAGGCGGTTCTTGAATTCGATCACGAAGGTGGCGGCTTGAGATCACTCGATGGCGAAGAATTGCGAAATTTTGAAGTGGCGGATGCCGACGGTAATTTTGCTGAAGCGACCGCGACAATTGAAGGGACAAGCGTAATCGTAAAAAGCGAATCCATCCCCGAGCCCCGAGCCGTCCGCTATGCCTGGAAGAATAATCCCGAAGGAATCAATTTCGGGAATCGTGAAGGCTACCCGGCAAGCCCATTCCGAACAGACAGCTGGGAGGAGTGAGCGCAGTGAGTTGAGAAGGGACGGGTCTCTTCTCCCGAGTATTGCAATCACTCAGCCCTCAAGTCGTAGCAAATGATCCTTGGCACGTTTCCAGTGACGCGGTCTTCGCCATGTTGAGCTACGTAGAGCAGGCCCCGACTGATCGCAGGAGGTGACCAAGTGGACGTGGCGAGGAAAAGCTGAGCAGTGGCGCCTCTTTCGACTTTCTCTTTTGAAAGTTTTAACACTCCGAATGTGCCAAGTTCCCCGAGAGCGTAAGCCTTCCCGTCGGCTTGAAGCAATGCTCCCCGCAGATAATTCATATTGTATTCCTGCGTCGGCGACAGCTGAATTTTCCATCCCAATTCCTCCCGCCAGTTTTCTTTGCCATCGCTCACGTCGTAACTCGCCAACCAGGCATCCGGTTCATTGCGACCGCGGAACGCGTAGATCTGTCCGTCCATTAACAGAGGCATCGTCCAGTGCATTCCAAAATCCGGCGCCTTCCAGACTTCCTCCCATTTCAATTCCGGAGTCAGCTTCAGCATGACTCCGCCAATCTCATAGGCATCGGAAACGTAGGCCATGTCGCCCGTTACCACAGGGGTCTGTCCATTTACACTTTCAAATTTCGGGGCCCGCCATGGATAAGCATCGTGCAATTTCCCGGTTTCAGGGTCGATGCAAAGTAAACCGCCCACGGGAGGATCGCTTTCGCCGCCGGCAAAAACCAGAAGCCTCGGTTCCCCCTGCATCGTTTTGACGACTGGAGCCGCGTAGCTGGAAAGCCATTCGTGTTCCGTTCCCCAAACCAGTTTGCCATTGTGTTGGTCGAAAGCAGCCACACACAGATTGTCAGCTCCGCCGAGGTTGATGATTACTTTCCCCTGGAAAAGAAGGGGGCAGGATCCATGACCAAAGAAATAATCGGCGACGTCGAATTCCTCTTCAAGATTGCGCTGCCAAAGAAGAGTCCCGGTTTTCAGATCGAGGCATGTCAGCATGCTGCGAACGCCCATGGTGTAAACTTTTCCCGAATCGATTACCGCGCTGGCCCGGGGGCCGTTGCTGAATCCGTAGCGGTCGCGATATTCAACCGCATAGGAATACTCCCAGAAACGCTTTCCCGTTTCACGATCGAGGCAGTCAATTCGTTCTTCGTCACCAATTCGATCAAAGAGAACGAGTTTGTCTCCGACAACAACGGGCGAGGTGTAACCGGTTCCTTTCTTCAATTCCCAGACCTTGTTAGGTCCTGATTCCGGAAAGGTTTCCAGCAGATGCGTTTCCGGAGTTTTTACGTCATCAGTTGGTCCAAGATATCGAGGCCAGTCTGAAGTGACGGCTTCCGGATTGAGTGGCTTTGGTGCGGCGTGTGAAATGAGTCGGTCAAAAGTCTTCGCCTCTGGATCGGGGGCATCGGAAGGGACTTCGAAAACTTCCGGCGGAGCGGGATCTTCATAATCCTTGGCAAGGGAGCAGTGGATTGATGTCGTAAGCAGCAAAGCTAAGGGGATCCAAGCCTGTTGAATCGATGAGCTGACCCTGTTGAATCGGTCGGAGATGTCGTCGGTGGAGAACATGCAGCAAAGATGCACTCCATCCGTCGCAACGCACAATCAAATCCTTTGGCGCATAAAAAATGCGAGGCCCACCCAAAAGGTGGACCCCGCAAGGAACCGCTTGTTTAGCAGCATCTGCGTCGCTCATAAGGAGGAATCCTTTATATTGCTCCGCAAACGTTGCTACAGTCTTCGTTTCCTCAGGCGGCAATTTGTTCAAAGTTTTTCATCATTTTTTCGATTTTTTTCACGGAGCCTGTCCAGAAGGGCTGATTTGTCCATTGATTCAAGTGGGTAAGCACGGTTAATTCGAATTAGTTATGGCAAAAATTCTTCTGGTTGAGGACGATGCGGACAATATCCGTCTTCTAACGCGTTTACTTCAGCATCATGGTCATGAGATCACGGTGGCTGAAGACGGTGAGAATGCCGTAAAAATGGCGCAAGACCTTCTCCCTGAATTGATTCTGATGGATCTGGAGTTGCCTCCCGCACCGGACAGTCAGCCGGATCCCAATGCCGGTCTCGACGCGACCAGGCGAATCAAAGCCGATGAATTAACCTCGGGAATTCCGGTGATTGCCCTGACGGCCCATACGATGGTGCAGCATCGGGAGCGAATTGAAGAGGCGGGATGTGACGATTTTCAGGAAAAGCCAATTTTCCCCTTCGAGAATCTCATCAACAAGATCGTGAAGTATACCGGTGAACCATGATTCTTGATTTCCTGAGTCGCTACGCTTTCGGGACAATCCTGGTTCTGGTAGTGTGGGTCATCACTGTCGTCACGATCGCCAATATCGTGATGAGATCACGGTCAGCCGCGGGGGCGTGGGGCTGGTCGATGTCGGTGGTTACGCTGCCGTTCCTGGCGGTGCCGCTCTACTGGATCTTCGGACGTCAGCGATTTCGCGGGTACATGGAGGAGTTGGTCAAAGCGAAAGAGGAAAACGAGGAGTTCTTTGACGAACTTCTTGCTTCAATGTCCCCCCACTTTGCCGAACTCGATGAGGATCAGTGCGAGTATGCAGGGGTGTTGGAGAGATTCAGTGAGCGCCGTTTCACCCGGGGAAATGAAGTCTGTTTGTTGATCGATGGCAGGGATACTTTCGATGCCATTTTTGACGGGATCCGAACGGCGAAAGAGTATGTTCTGGTTCAGTTCTTTATTTTTCGTAACGATGACCTGTCTCATCGATTTCGGGATCTACTTCTCGAAAAGGCGAAGGAAGGGGTTCGCATCTATTTCCTTTACGATGAGATTGGAAGCTACAGTCTGAAGAAGGAGTACACTGAAACTCTCAAGTCAGCAGGTGTCGAAGTGAACGCGTTCCATTCGACTCAAGGGAAAGCGAATCGTTTTCAAATCAACTTCAGGAACCACCGGAAGATTGTCGTGGTCGATGGAAAACTCGGTTTCGTCGGGGGGCATAATGTGGGGGATGAGTATCTTGGACTGAATACCAAATACGGTCGCTGGCGGGATACTCATGTAAAGGTGGTTGGCCCCGGGGTTTTGAGTTTGCAGATGGTTTGGCTTTCTGACTGGTACTGGGCCACTCGAAGAATTCCGAAACTCGCGTGGAAAATGGAAATTCCCCCGGAAGAGGCGATGTGTGGAAATCCAGACATGGTCGCCCTTGCTCTTCCAACCGGGCCTGTCGAAAGTATGGAGGGAGGGACGATGTTTTTTCTGAACACGATCAACACCGCAAAAAGGCGACTGTGGATGGCTTCTCCCTACTTCGTAACCGATGAAGGAACACGTTCAGCTCTTCAGTTAGCAGCTCTTCGAGGTGTGGATGTCAGGATTATGATTCCAGCAAATCCGGATAAATTACTGCCTTATCTTGCCTCCTTTTCCTATCTGGAGGAAATGGAGGAGGCTGGTGTGAAAATCCTTCGCTATGCTGACGGATTCCTTCATCAAAAGGTGATCCTGGTCGATGATGACTGGGCGTCTGTAGGAACCGCGAATTTGGACAATAGATCAATGCGGCTGAATTTCGAAGTCAGCATGGTCGTGCTCGATTCCCGTTTTGCGAAACAAGTGGAACAGATGCTGGAGATCGATTTTCAGGAATGCAAACTCGCCACAGCGAGGGACTTTACTGAAAAACCGCTTTACCAGAGATTTGCGATGAGGGCGGCGAGACTGGCGGCGCCGCTTTTATAATCCGCTCACTTCACCTTATCCGCCAGCTCGCGGATTTGCTTTTCAAGGTCCGAAACCTTTGTTCGTAAATCGCGAACTTCGTCCGCCTGTTTTTTGCCGGCGTTGAGTTTGGCGATGGCATCTTTTGCTGCTTTTGCCGAAGCGTCGTCTTTTGCGCCCGTGCCGTTGATCGTTTCCAATACCGGGATCGCTTTTTTATCATTGAGGATCGCAAAGGACCGGATGACATCTGTTCGAAGTGAATCGCGAGGGTCGCTAAGATGAGTGCCCAGGAGATAGCGAACCCGGTCGCGAATTTCGATCTCTTCATCTCTCGCCAGGGTAGCCAGTGTTTGAAGAGCGGCTCCGAAATCCCGGGTCGAAAATTTCGCGGCAGCAGTCTGAATGTGAGTCGAGAGGGGGGCGATATATGCCGGGTCGGCCTGCGTCCTGATAGCACGAATTGCGGAGGCAGCGACTTCGTGACGATAGGATTCCCGGTCCAGAGCACTGATGAGTGTTCCTGACACTTCCTCAATCGGGAATTTACCGAGCGCACGAATGGCTTCTCCTGCTATTTCATGATTCGGCTCTTTCTCGGCGATAGACAGGAGGGCATCTTTCGCGTCAGAGTGGAAAAACTTTCCGATAGCGATGACGACTTCGTTCCGGACGCGGTCATCTGTTTGATCCTTGTTCAGCAGGAGGATCTCCAGAGCCTCAGGAGTGTGGGTCTTCTGCAAGGCTCGAACGGTTTCGGTCCGGACTCCGTGAAAAGAATCATTGGCAAGTCGGTCTCCGAGAAGTTCGAGCGAAGCCTTGTCTTTCTTTCCTCCATGTGCTTTTGCGGCAAGGAGACGGCCGATCATGTCGTCTTCATTCTTGAGCTGAGCTTTCAGCAAATCGTTGGGGGGATTGAATTCGATTTTTGTGAGAACAGTGAAATCCGGATCGATTCGGACGATGGCCGGCTTGAAATCGAGATCGAATGAAAAGTCTTCAGCGGCCTCGATGACACGGATGATTTCGTCCTTTGATTCCTTACCATCTTCTCCGATAAAGCGAATCGTGAGCGGAAAATCGAAAAGCAGCACCTGTTCTGACGGTTTCTGTTTCTGGCTGATCTTCAGGCTGGCCTTTGAGTTTTTTTGATCCCATTTGTAGGTGGCCTTGAGGTCAGGGAATCCACCGTGGTAGACCCACTGATCAAAAAACTCGTCAAAGGAACGTCCGCTCAATTCTTCGATCACACTCGAAAGCTGGTCGGTGGTGACATTGGTATTCCGAAAGCGTTCCACATAGGTTTGAATGCATTTCTGGTAGAGCTCCGGCCCGAGTTGGCTGCGAAGCATGTGTAAAACCCACGCCCCTTTTGGATAGGCACGGTAGTCGAACTGTTCGATAGGATCTTCGTAGCCCCGCCAGACAATGGGTTTGTTGTCATTTCTGGAGAAGACGCTTTCGGCATCTTTGAGGAGTCCAAACAACATGCTGTCGCGCCCGTTTTTCTCATTCTCGTAAAGATGAGTGTAGTAGGTCGCAAATCCTTCATTGAGCCAGAGGTGGGACCAGTCTTTGCAGGTGAGTAAATCTCCGAACCATTGATGGGTAATCTCATGTGTATCCAATCGGTGGGAGGTCCTCAGGTTTCCGCTGGTCTCTGAGAAAAGGGTGCGGGTGGTCAAGGTCGTGATGCTCGTGTTTTCCATGCCCCCGGCAATGAAATCCGCGACGCAGACGTTGTAGTATTTTGCCCAGGGAAAAGTGGCTCCGATCTCTTTTTCAAGAAAAGGCAGGATCTTGGCGGTATCGCGGAAAGAGTTTGCCGCTTCGGCGAATTCCGACGGAGGCGTGTAAAAGGCGAGGGGAAGTTCCCCATGCTTATCCTCAAGTTTCTTGAAATGCCCGGCGACTACCGAGATCAAATAATTGACGTGCTCCTCTTTCTGATGCCAGTGAACGGTGCGTTTTCCATCGGCAACGGTGTCGCTGATGAGGTCGCCATTCGAGAGAACCGTCATTTTTTCAGGGACATGACAAATCACTTCGCTCGTGAATCGCTCGTTCGGGTAGTCGTACCCCGGAAACCAGTGCCGGTGCATTTGTGGCTCGCCTTGAGTCCACAGGTGATCGTCTCCTTCAGGATACCCCATTGCAGCAGTTCGAAAATAGAGACCGTGTTGGGGAAACGCATCATAAGTGATCGAGAGTGACACCGTGTCCTCCGGGTTCACGGGTGTTTTGAAAAGAACCGTCAGTCGGGCATCGTCGTGGTCCCACGAATCGACTTCCACGTTTTCGCCAGTGACTTCCCGGATGTGAAGGTCGACTGCATCGAGTTTCAATTCAGAGATCCCGCCGGCAATCGGAGAAAAGGTAATGGTCGAAATTCCACTTAGTGTTTTTGCTGCGAAATCGGGAGTGAAGTCGATCTTCTGATGAGTAACATCGATGATTCGGTCGGGAGCATATTGTCGTCCATTGCCGGGAGGCCGTTGACCGACAGCCTCAGGCATGCGGGAGCGCAGGCTTTGGAACGCGGAATGCTTGGATGCGCAGTTTTCCCAACCACACTTATGATATTCGGATGCTCCAACTGACAGAATGAAACTGAAGGCTGCGAGCAGCAGAGATATATTGCGCATGGGAAACAGGAGGCAGCGTTTTAATTCCACCGGTGAGGGGCGGAAGCCCCGGGGTTTGTGAAGGGGAGAGGGAGCAGGACGGTTATCAAAAACCGTCCTGCGAAAGCTCGATCAGAGTTTCTTGATCGAAATGTTGCGGAAAAGCACAGGATCGTTATGCCCGGCAAAGCCGAAGAACCCGGAAGCATTATTCAATCCGGGATGCTTTTTATCCGCCATGAACTCCGTCACTTTGGAAACATCGGTTTCGAGAATGATGGAGCCGTTGAGTTCCACTTTGATGGTGGATCCTTTTACGGTGACTTCCTGGTAATTCCATTCGCCGAGAGGGCGGAGGTGACCGCGGTGTGCTGCGGCGACTCCGTAAGCGCCACCGTGAAACTGACGCTCGTCGAGCTTGGCGTATTTCTCGGCAGTGTTGTCGAGAACCTGAAGCTCAGTCATTGCGTCATAAGCAGGGTTTCCTTTTCCGTTGTAGCGAATCGCGAGACCATTGTTTCCGCCGGGAGGGAGTTTGAATTCGACACGGGCGACAAAATCAGTGAGTTCATCATCATGATAAAGGGTTCCGCCTTTTCCCGCTTTGCAGCCGATGGCACCATCAACCACTTCGTAGTTTTCAAGAGGACCGGCCCAGCCTGAGAGGTCCGTTCCGTTAAAAATGGAATTGAATCCTTCTTTTTCTTCCCCTTCACGGAGAATCGCAGTCGCTTCTGCTGCGGTGTATTCGTGAACCTTGATGTTTCTCCACTGGATTTCTCCACCGTGAGTTTGCAGATGAATAGGCCCTTTGTCAGGAAGAGGTGTCTTGCGGGATCTGTCCCAGTAGTTTTCGAAGACAGCTCCCTTGACGACGAGCTTGTCATTGAGCCAGACCCAGGTCCGGCTTCCTACCATTTTCACATGGACGGAATTCCACTCGCCGAAGGGCTTGTCTGCAAGGACCAGAGGCATTTTGCCGGGATTGTCGGGGCTGTTGTTCCAGAGAGCACCTGAGCCTTTGTCAGCTCCGTGTTTAAATGCTTTCTCATTCGTGTGATCCCAAATCTGAATTTGTGGAGCGCCACGCAGATAGATTCCGCTGTCAGCCAGAGCCACTGTTTTGTAATCCAACCAGAATTCCATATCACCGTATTCCTTGTCGGAAGTGGCGTAGGGACCGTGGCCGTCATTCACCATGACGCCGTCTTTGACCGTCCAGTGTTCGGTGAATTCTTTCTGCTGTGCTTTCAATGACTCCGCTCTGGCAGCATCGTCCTTGGCTTTGGAGGTGGTGTGGGGATTGTTTCCATGCCACCCGGTATAGTCTTTTCCGTTAAAGATGGCGACCGGTTCGGCCTGGGTGAATCCCGCTGTGGACACAGCGATCAGTGTGAGAAGAAATTTTTTCATAGATTTTCCGATGGCGTGAATTGTCTGCAACGAATAGCAGGCGTTCAAGTCCTGATTTGAGTCTGCGTGTCATGCAATCTTTTTTGCGGAATTGGCGAAAACTGCGAAGTTCCCAAACCAGAAAGATGGCTGAGAATCCCCACGCAAAATATTTCGACTACAATGCTACCTGCCCGCTAAGTCCGGCGGCAAAGGAGGCGTGGCTGAGCACGGCCGAAGATCAGTGGCAGAATCCTTCCAGTTTGTATCGTGAAGCAGGAATGGCTCGGCTGCGACTCGAGGACTGTCGCGAGGAATTGGCCGATTTGCTGGATGTGGATGACCCGGAACGCGTGGTTTTTACCGGCGGGGCAACGGAGGCAAACAATGCCGTGGTTCGTTATCTGTCCGGTGAGGGCCGATCAATCGTGTGTTCTTCGATTGAGCATCCCTGTGTTCAGGTTCCGGTGGAGATTTTGTTTGAGGAGTCAACCCGGTTTGAGCTCCCGTTCGATTCGCTGTCGGGTAGTGTCGATCTAACTCGCGTTCCTGAGTTTCTGGAAAAAACAAATCCGACTTCAGTTTCGGTGATGGCAGCGAACAATGAGACTGGTGCCATTCAGCCCTGGCAAGAGATTGCGTCTTTATGCAAAGAACATAAAATCCCGTTCCATTGCGATGCTGCCCAGTGGGTTGGAAAAATGCCACTGACAGGTTTATCTGAATGCGATTTTATCACGGGCAGCGCTCACAAATTTGGCGGACCAAAAGGTGTTGGTTTTCTCGTGCTTCCGGAAAACCTGACGCCCGATGGTTTGGCGCTTCAAATCGGAGGGCCCCAGGAAAACGGATTTCGTGCGGGGACGGAGGACCTGGCAGGGATCGTCGCTATGATGGCCGCTCTCGCCGAGAATGTTGAATCAGAACAAACCGTCAGGACAGGGGCTGATCGTGATGCCTTTGAGAAGGAGATTGAGGAGCGGGTTGGCTGCGAACTCATTTTACGGGATTGTGAGAGACTCTGGAACACCAGCATGTTTGTGCTTCCCCATTCAAAAAATTTAAAATGGCTGACACGGCTGAGTCAGCGCGGATTCTCGGTGTCAACAGGGTCCGCCTGCAGTGCAGGAAAGGAGAACCCGTCGAGGGTGATGATAGCGATGGGGCTGGACTACGAGCGCATGGGCCGGGTCCTGAGAGTAAGTGGCGGTTGGAAAACGTCCCGGGAAGACTGGATGGCTCTGGCCGGCTCTATTGCTGAGGTCGGTGGAGAGCTATAGCCGCGAGCTGGAATCGAGATCTCAATAGCGGGGAACGCTGGAATCAATCTGAATAGACCATTGATCGATCCCCCCGGCGAGGCTCCACACTTTTGTGAGGCCTTTGTTTCTGAGAAAGTTCGTTGCCTGCATGGAGCGCATTCCGTGATGGCAATAGATGATCAAATTGTGTTCCTGCTCGTCCTCGTTTTGAAAGAGCTTGGCCGATCCTTCCTGAAAATTGGAAAGTGGGATCAATTCAGCATTCTCCAGGCGGCAGATTGCGAACTCATCTTCTTCGCGACAATCGATGAGACGAAACTCATTGGAGTTTTCGGGAAGTGAGAGATCAACAAGTTCCTGGACGGAAATTTCGAGTTCTTGAGAGGAAGGGAAGGTCATTATTCGTTTGTGGGGCTGTGTTATTTTCATTCAGAAAATGTGTAATTTCAAAAAAAGATTGTATTGCCCGTTTCTAATGGCGCTGCATAGTTCATTGAAGAAAATTTTATATCAGAATGCCGACCTACGATTACAAGTGTGAGAAGTGTGAACATCAGTTTGAGTTCTTCCAGTCGATGAGTTCTGATCGACTTACGGATTGCCCGGAAGACGATTGTGATGGCAGCGTGAAACGTCTCCTCGGAACGGGCGCAGGGATCATTTTTAAAGGGTCCGGCTTTTACGAAACTGATTACCGCAGCAATTCTTACAAAGAGGCGGCAAAGGCAGACAGCACTGCCGCGAGTGCATCCACGAAGTCTGATTCGAAAAGTGATTCGAAGAAGAGTTCTGATTCGTCGAGCAGCTCCGGTTCCTCTTCTGCATCAGGATCCTCCTCCGGTTCTTCGAAGCAGGGCAGTTCATCCGGTGGCTCCGGCACTTCAAAAAGCACTTCCTGAATCCCTGTTTTCGCGATATTGTTGAGTTATGAATCCGCCGAACGAAGAGAACGATCCGCAGAATCCCGGTGAAATTCCGGAAGGAGAGCAGCAGCAACCGGTCGATCCTGCGCAGTATCCGCAGCAGGGAGCCGAACCCGCGCAATTCCCTCAGGAACCGGCTCCGGTTGATCCTGCCCAATATCCGCAGCAGCCACCTGCTGAGGAAGCAAATTACGAAGCCTATCAGGAGTTGGCACCGCAGCCCCCGGCAATTGATCCTGCGCTGCAACAGGTTCCCGTGGACCAAGCACCACCGGCAGTCGACCCCGAACCGGCGACGGTAAACCGTCCTGCGCGGCGAAGAGTTCCTGCAAGTGGACGCCGTGGTGCTCCCCGGACAAAACCTGCGCGACCAGGTGCCCCTGCGGGGCGTCCCGGATATCGCGGTCGCCCGACAAGAGGCAGAGCGCCGGTGAATGTAGAAGGTGGCGGATTCATGACGGTGCTACTGGCCCTGATTGCTGTCGCGTTTCTCGGCGCTGCAATCATGGTGGTGCTTCCGAAAGATATGAGCGGTATCAAGGGATATCCAGTAAGCGCAGGTCTCAATACCAGTAATCCGAAAAATCTCCTGACCGAGGCACAATCCATCATGTTTGAGCCGGGCGGCAAGGTTGAGCTCAGTGAAGAGGAAGTGAACCTCTATTTGAATCATCGAATCGATGGAATTCAGGGGGGCGCTCTCGGAGGCCTGTTGAAATACAAGGGCACTTACGTGGATTTCAGCAAAGGAGTTGCCGAAATTTATGTGGAGAGAAGCCTGTTCGGAATGCCGGTTACGATGAGTAGCCGCATTAGGATTGAGCATTACCGGAGTGAAGTCCGTTGGGAAGCTGCTGGCGGAACTTTGGGAAAAATCAATCTGGGCTCAAGTCATCTTCAGCCGGTCATGCAGGTATTTATCCGGATGATGCGCACTTGTAGAGACGAAGTCGGTGTCATCAATCACATGGCAAATATCCATTTTGAAGAAGACAAGATCATTCTGGAAACGACACTTTAATCGTGAAGTGAGCCATTCGGAAATGAGAGTTCACGCAGTTGCGGGAACATTTTGGCTGCGATTTTGATACCTCCCGAGAACTGCTCTTCCGCCCAACAGAATTGCGATGCAGATCGCAAAGAGGATCAGCCACTTGAGGCGTTTCGAATCGCCGGGAAGCTCAGATTCGATCTGTAATTCGGCATGATCCTTCAGCTTCTGAAAGTAGTAAGCTTCTCCTTCGGTAGGGAAATTGACGTTAACAGACCGGCGTCCTTCTGCTTTCATAGCAGGTTTCTTTACCATTATTCCTGAAATTGGATCGATCCCGTTCAGGAGTTGACCGGTGTTCTGCAGTCTCACTCCATTCATAGTTATTACACTTGGGCGCTGTCCCGAAGAATCTATCGGTGCAGCTTGCGAGGCGGCACCACCACCACCAAAGGGATCTGGTTCCGCAGCTGTAGGTTTCTGAGGCTGAGATGCCGGAGCATTGGCTTGGGGAACAGGTCTCACTTTTGCTTTGGCTGCTACAGTCGATCTTGCGTTGTCGAGGTCTCCGAAATTGTTCAAAGTTGCGAGATCCTTCAGCTTTTTCGTCTGTTTTTTGAGTGCTTTTGGCTTCGGTTTCACATCAGACTGTTGCTGCTGATCCATAATGGCTCCGTTCTGGGATAGGTTGAGGGCGCTTAGTTTTGCGTCTACTTTTCCTGAGCCCGGGTTTTCCTCCAGCTTTTGAAGTTGAGAATAGTTGGTCCAGCCCTTTTCTTTGTCCGATACCTCCGCTGTAGTGGTGCCCCCAATGGAAATGTTGTCATTGAGACGAATCTGCGACTCGACTCGCTTCAGCTGATCGGTGACCTTCTTGCTCTCCTCTTGTCCGCGCTTTTTGATCTCGAATGAATTCAAGCCCCATCGGACGTCATTGTTCCGAAAATATTTTTCCTGCCCATCATCTTCGAACTGTACCTGCTGACTACCCGAGGACTGAGCGATCTTGCCCTTGTTCCCTACTATGAGAGCTTTTTGCTCCTCCAATTCTCTCTGCACATCGTTGATTGGTGCATTGCCCCCGGAAGAAGAGACGCCGGATGAGGAATCCCAATTGCCCCGGCCGTATGCCCGACGTTTGTTTAACTGAGTCACTTGATCTTCGATCCGATCTACTAGAACTGCACAATTGAGAATCGAAAATTGACGGGTGGAAATCCCATTGCCTTCATCCGAAGCAATTCCGTTGATGAGTTTCAATTCCTGGAGATCAGCCTGCAATTTCCGATAGAGATTCGCCTCTTCCATTACCTGTTCCATATTTCCGTCGAAATCCTCGAGGACATGTCCCTGAGGCAGAAAGACATTCCACATTGTTTTTTCCACTGTCGTTCCGACAATATCCGGATCATCGAGAGTTTTCTCAAAATCCGTGGGTAGTGTTCCATTGCGAATGACATTATTCCTACTCCGTAGTACCAGCTCCACATCGTAAGCAAGCTGGCCCGGTTTTGTCTGAATCAGCGGAACGAGGATTGCGGCACCTTCCTCTTTGTCGGTTCTGTCTGCCCGAACTTCTGATCCATCGACAACCACAGAAACGAGCTCGGCATCTTCCTGCAGGCGAACGGGCAAAAACTGAAGAGATCGGTTTTGGATGTGATAGACCGCTTTGAGCCATTCTTCGCCATTGGACCGGAAAGCACTGGTCAACTCGGCGTATAGAATCACAGCGTCGTTGCCCGCGCTTGTTTCCAGTTCTTCCAGCTTTGCCGTCAGCGACCATGCGGGAGTGGCCCTGAAAAGTTGTGCAGAAATCAGAGATTGCGGCTTGAAGGGGAGCATTTCGGAAACGGTCTTATCCATTCCGGACTGCTGCAGGTTCATCCGGGCACTGCTCTGATTTTCCACGATAACAAATCTTTCCTGACGTGTTGCACCCGGAATCTTCAGGTCGGGAAGTACCGCTTCTCCGCTATGAGGGATTTCAGTTTCGAGGGTAAAAGAAATCGAGCCGGTGACGAATCGCTGAAAAACGACTTCGTATTTTCGAACGCCATCGATCAGTTCATGACGGAGTTCCCTGACTTCATCGGAAAGAACCCGCAGTTGCGGCATGGATTCTGGCGTTTCGAAAGAGAAGCGATCCACTCCCGACTGCGTTACCTCGACATCCGTGTGAATGGAGAGACGAGTCCAGCTCTCATGCACTTGTGCCAGCATCACCCATAGCGCGTTGTATTTTGGGGCAATATCGGAGAGCGCGATCCTTCCTGAAAAAGAGGCTTTCTCAAACCGGAACCCTCTTTTTCTTTCCAGGGGCGGGAGAATTTCCGAGTCAACGAGGACCTCCGTGGCACCGACTTCGCGAATCGTCTGGCGGTTCTGATCCAGGGCCAGCGAAATGTCACGAGTGACATGCCCGACCACCAGTCCGGTTCCTTTGACCTTGTTGTCAGGAATATCATCAATCGAAATCGGAATTATCGCAATTGAGTCTGCAGCATCGGCATCAATTTGCTGAGTAATGTAGATGATCACTTCGGTGTTTTCCGGAGTGCCTCCCCGGTAGCGAACGAAGAGTTCATTCCCAGTGCGCCACCAGTCACGGATTCTGTTTCCGCTGACCAACTGGATTTTGGAATCTTCCGGTATCGTGAAAGAGTTATTCAGAAGAGGGGCTTCCGGTGAGCTTACCTTGAAACGGGCTATCGTTTCCATTTTTCCGGATCCCACTTGATAGACATACGAAACGGTTGCTGCACGTTCGGCATCTTCAACGCTTGTCTCGTAGCGAAGCGCTTCGTTTTCACCCATCAGGGAATGGGTGGACACAGCAATAAAACCTGAGCCGTCTTTAGAGCCTGAGGGGGAGGGGATTTGCCTGTGCCTTGAACCCGGGAGCGCTTTGACATCGAGGTCCCATACGCGGAGAAGGGAACGGCGTTGTTCGATGCGGGTGGCCACGGCCGACAGAACAGGGAAAGTTCGTGCCTCACCTGAATCTTCATTCACGATTCGTTCGGCAATCATTTTTGCAAGGACTCTGTCCTGGACGGGTTGGCTGAGGTTAAATGTGAGGGTGCGGAGATCACCGACGGTTTCTCCCATTTCCCAGGACGAGAGATTGGGGATTTCGAATTGCACGGGAGTCAGTGAGGAATCGAATGAAATTGTAAAACGGTTTTCCTCCTGGCCTTCGAATTCAAGTTGGAAATCCGATTCCAGTCGTTCCAGACCCTGGGCGATATAGAGACGGGCATCAATCACTGCGAGATTGGGTCGAGTCATTCCGCGACCGGACGTTTTGAGGCGACGGCGCAGTTCGAGTTGTGTGCGCTGTCCGATTGCCGTCGTGTAGTAAACTTTTCCGTCCGGTGTCCTCGATTTTGCGAGAGGCCAGTTATCCTGCAGGACAGGTTCGGCAATGTCGGAGTCCATTTCAACCTGGAGCATCGTCCCGCCGGCAGAGGGGAAAGACCATTTTCCTGTTTCGGAATTTTCGGCGACGGGAACTTGAAATTCGACCTCAATCAGATGATTGCCAATTTCCTCTACGAGAATTGCGCCGTTGCTATACGAGGCTGGTTCACCGTCGAGAGTGATTCGGGAAAGGTTGATTCCTTTGAAGGGGAGCGGCACTTTCTGCCATTGTCCCCCGCGAGTGGTCAGAGAAATCTGACCGGTGACACTCAACAATTCGGACGTGGATTTGATTTGGTAAAGAGCGGCGGACAGGGTGTGATCCTTTGGCGCATTCGCAAGCGCCGAGTTCCTTTTGTTTTTGGAAATACGGTGCTGTTTCACCTTGTCCCACATCGACTGAAAGGTCGAGTAGTCGATGTAATAGCGGGTGGGATCTTGATCCTCGATAGGTTTGTCAGGATCGTAGGGGACCACTGCGACCGGATTGATTGGTGGTGGTGGCTTTGCATCCTTTGCACGGATAAGAGTCGAACCCGATAAGAGCGCGAGAAACAGGACGGCGCTTCCGGCCCGTCTCAGCAAATCCGATTTGTCGATGCTGTTGGAAACTCTCAGGTGCATAAACGACACGAGCGATGAAAGGCGGCCTGGAAGGGCTGTCCCGGGGCTTGGATTACGTCGCATCTTGCGGTTGACGTTTGATCGATAAAAATCACGATTCATGGCTGACGACCTTTCTGGAGAGATGATAAATGACGGTGAGGAACATTGCGGCGATCCAGCCAATCAGGAGAGCGTTGCAAAATCCGCTCAAACTTGAAGTAATAAGAAGTGGGATGAATGTTAGAGCGATGATTCCGGCGATTCCAAGAAAGACCGGCTGCTCCATTTTCCTCCAGGCACCAAACCAGAAGGCGAGCCCGCCGATCAGGATCCAGATCCAGGCGAAGCGGATTTGCCTCTCCCAGTTCACAAAGCGGAAGGTCAATTCTTCCGGAGCGTAGAGACCGCTGAATCGATAGGAACGACCGGATTCCGGAAGCTCGAATTTCAGGGGGCGTTTGCCGACGTCCCGATAATCAAAGCCACGCAAGGTGCTGGCACCCCCGAGAAAATCCTTGGAGAATCTCCTTTCGTTTTCGTCAGCGTTTGCGGCGTGGGCTCCGGAGATGTCATCCGCGTAAAGCGAAACAACGGCTTCGAGATTCGCCCGGGTGTTCTTGACCGCGAGGCGGCCACTTACCGGATTGTAGGCTGCGCTGGACCCGGGAGGGAATTCGATTCCCGCTTCGACAAGAATGTTTCGGGCGTGAGTTTGTTTGGTTTCACCATTCGTGCCGACTGTTTGAAATTTGGTGGCAGGGAGGGGAATGAAGACGCTTTCCATCGGCTCCAGCGAAACTTCCTGCGGAGCGATAACAATGCCGCTGGCAGTTACACGGTAGTGCGTGTCGGTAGCGCCGGTCAGTTTGTCGAGGGCATCGAGGACAGTGATTTTTCCGAGTTTGAGACCCAGGGCATCGGTCTTGCCTTGTGATTCCGTTAGTTCAACGCTTAATCCTTTTGCCGCCGGATATTTGTCTCCTGCTGCCTCCGCCAGTTTGGTGTTAAGAATATCCGCGGCTTCTTCCAGAGAAACTCCGTCAAAATCAAGATCTTCAACGGTCAGCTCTCTCAAAAGTTTTTCATTCCGGTTTCCAATTTTTTCGGAATTTGCAAAGAGTCGACCGATCAATGGTAAGTCAGCCAGGTAAGGCAGTTCCCCCCGTTCAGATCCAGAAACTCCTCCATTGCCATCGTACCAGTACCGGGCACTAGCCCCTGCACTTCCGATCACCGCATCGCCAACGGAAACCGTTTCTCCATCGACAATCGAACCGGGAATGATGTCAGCTACTACCTGACCATCTTCTACCGAAGTCACCAGCAATCGAGCGATAGGTTTCCCGGCGCGGTAAACATTCATCCGGGCACCTTGAGAAGCAGTCGATCCGGGATCTCCATTCAATACTACAAAGCCCCAATCCTCTTGAACTTTGGAAATATTCCACTGTCCTTCTTCGCGGATTCGTGCGGTGCTATTTTGGGTGCGCAAAGCAGCCAAATCGTTGCCAACTCTACTCATACTGTCGAAGTCTCTCCCGCCGAGTGCTAAGGAACCTTCCAACTGCTGATCCGGTTTGGCGCGAGCACCCGGCTCCATGGGTTGATTGGCGTCGAACCCGAAATCGGCTCCGGCTTGTGGAACAGCTCCTCCGAGAATTGACTCCTGATAGGCGTCCACGAGATCCATCTGATCCTGAGTATTGCGGACGATGAGTTGGCCGGTCTCTTTGTTGTAGATAGCAGAAGACCCAGTTCCAAAAGTGATCCCTGCGCTTTCGAGAATATTTTTAGCTGATTGACGAGTGCTCGCTACGGCGGTTCCCGAATCGGCTGGCGCTGCGAATGGATCAGCAGCTGCGCCACCGCCTCCTCCTCCTCCCATGCCGCCCCTCGAGAGGAAGGTTGGCGGAACTTTGTAGACATTGGTGTAAAGGTCCGAATCCGGAGTGGAAAGGGGTGTTACGACGATGGCGTGCGGTTCGACCTTGTATTTGAGTTGAGCGAGAGCAGTCGTGTAGCGGATTGCTTCGGCAATTGGGACATTGGTAAGCCGAAGAGTGATTGGTGTATCTGCGACGGTTTGAGAGCCCGATCCTCCGTTATTTCCGGGAGGAGGGGCACCCGCTGAAGAGAAGCCGGCATCCAGAACGATATTGATCCCTTTCTTAGCAGGATCGGTCTCATTGGTATCCAGTTCTACACTTCGCTGTGTTAAAAATGCGAGGGCATCGCGAAGCGGAGTTCCTGCAAATTCAACGGAGGGAAGAATGATGGACTTCAGTTTGCTTTCACTCATTCTAATCTGTGTGGTAGTCGAGTCCTGGGGCAAAACGATACCCGTTCCACCGGCAACCCTTGAAGGAACCGGCACCTCCCAACCCTCGGCGACTTGTTTGAGGAATTCTGATCGCGTTTGATTTCTGGCCACATCGTAGTAGTCCATTCTATTCCGCTCACTTGACTCGATACCGGTGCGGGCGGCTCCGTTGTAGGGATCTTGATTCAAAGCCGTATTGAATTCCGCGTCCGCCCGGGTAAAGTCTCCCAGCGCGATGTATCCCTGTCCCGATTTAACGGCCAGTTTCAGTTTTCGGGTTTTTTCCAAATGTGCTGGTGTCAGGGCAGGGGAGTAAAAGTCAGGATCATTAAGTTGATCGAGTAATCGATTTGCTTCGGTGTTTTCGGGATCAACAGTTGGCTGGAGAACTTCTTCAACAAGGGCGATCGATTCAGGATACCGCCCTTCCTCTGCACGCTGCCCGGCAAGAAGGGCACTGCTTCTGGAGAATTGTTTTACGTAGGCCTTCCTTCGGGCATCCGTCATTGGTGCTCTTGGAAGCAAATTCAGTGCGGTGCGATATTGATCGATCGCTCCCTCGTGATCCGAATCAGACATCAACTGAGAACCCCGGAGCGCTGCTTCATCTGCTTTCTTCACTCTCTCCTGCATCCGGATGACATAAGTCGTGGCGACCGTAGGAACTCCGCCGCTTTTCTTTTCTTTCGAATCGAGGGTAATGTCATCGATGCTCGAATAAAAACTCGTCGAGGCAGCTTCATCTGCACTTGTCGCCGCCATTGGCATTTCTGCTTCATTGGTGTGGACGTAGCTGTAATGGCGAAAACCGTCACTGATCTCACCAATCCCTTCTCCAAATCTTTTTCCCGCTTCGCCGAGCAGGAGCCGGTCCACGACTTCAAATTCCTGCCCAAGATTGGTCCGGAATTTCTGGTAGTCGTAGCCTTCCGGTAAATGGAGAAACCATTCTGTCTCCATTACTGGAATGCTGTCCGTAACCCGGATCGGGTTCAGTTTTTCCCTTCCAGAGCCACGCCATTCTTTTCCGGGTGTCTGGTAAATGAGATGAATATTGATCTGTTGGTTTGTATTCTCGTGTGCAGGAAGCTGAACTCGTAGAGTATTTTCTCCGGCACGAACGGGCTTCACGGTTTCGTCATCGACCAGTAGAGTCCACACCACCGCCTCGGGAGGAAGATTCAGTTCCAGAAACTGTTCCCCGGTAGAGCGCATCGCGAGCTTCGCCTGATGCCTGTCGGCCCCGTCCACCGAAACCACGGTATCGAGGCGCAGGGAGTCGATCACAGCTGTCACGACTTCACTGTGAGGATGCCGGGTGCCGTTTACATTGAGTTCCCATTCATTGCCGCGAAAACTGAAGGCAGCGATGATACGATGGCGTGGTTGATAACCGGAGACGGTAGGGACCCGCAAGGAGTCGACCCGGTCGAGACCGTCGGCGTGGAAGTCGAGTTCGGTGTCCGTATTGGCTTCCATGATCCAGTCACCGCGGATTCGTTTTGCTGCTGGAATATCGATACGGGGAACTTCGACGGCGAAGGTATTGTCCTTTTTTTCCCCGGTGGAAGAGTCGCTCAGTCCTTCGAATGGAATCACCAAGCTGTAGCGGATTCGGGCATCGCCTTTTCTCTCCTGGTGAAAGCGGAGCGTCCAGGTCGAGTTGTCTTCGCCGAGAGTCTGTTCGGCAATCAAAGGGGAATCAAAGCGGACAAGCGAAGAGACCTCTTCAGGAAAGGATACTGCGAGTTGTTCGATCCCGGAGTAGCGCACTTCAAGATCGATCTGTCCTTCGATCTCGATGGTGTTTGCAAGCGGAAGGGCATAGGAAATGATCGACGCTTCAAGCTCCGGCGGGCGGCGGCGGGCCGCTATTTCCAGATCGAATTCATTGAGACGGAACCAGGCCAGCGTCCCGGAAATAGGAGTGGTGCGGGCATCGCGAGGTTCGAGGCCGGTGGTTGCGGTTGTTTCGACTTGAAAAGATTCATCGAAAGCAACGGCGAGGTATCCGGATGAGGCTTCGACACTTTCGATTTCAGTAGCCGAGAAAAGAAGGGGCATTGAATCGTTACTGAGATTGAACCATCCCTCGGGATCCAGTCGTGACTGAATGGTGATGGTTGCGGGAGTGGCCTGGGTGAGACCGACGTCCCAGGTCAGCAAAATTCGATTGTCGTCATCAGCGGTCCAGTCGAATCCGTTCGCTTCGGTGCCCGTCGCAGTCGTTACGGTGACAATTTCCTCATCAGAAGAAAGAGTTGCCGCGGCGGAGAACAGGGTTCCCTCCAGTGGCAGAATGGTCAGCGTCCGGGTGATATTGACGGCTTCGCGCTCCAGCGAAATGAGAGTGTCGAGCTGGGCATTGAAGCGGCTCTGAATCTTGGAAAGAGTTACTGATGGCGGATCATTCGAAACGGGGAACCTGAATGAGGCGATGTAGTTAGGTAGGTTGGTCGCAGGTCCCTCCTCGTCATCAGGAATCGGAACAGTAAGCGGGCCGGTTTCAATTTTCTTCACGCGGATATCTTCCGATCCCACCAGGGTCATCGTTCCTGATGCACGATGAATTCCCTCGATGCTGGCAACAGGAAGAGTGAGCGCCACATCGGGATTGTCGGTGTTGAAATCGGGAACATCCCGTTCCACCCGCAAGCGAATATCGGTAGTATCACGATCACCGGCGACGAGGTCGACGGATACCACCCCGTTTGCTTTGCGAGTCCAGCGAAGCAGTTCTTCGCCTTCCACTCTGAGGACGCGGAATTCCTTCGGGATCCCGATTTCAAATTGTGTTGGTAGATCTGTCAGGGCCGAGTTGATGATCATTCCCAGGTCGGCCTGAAGGCTGGTGGAATCGAGAGAATAGAGATAACTACACGTTTGGAGGACTGCGGCACCGGGAATGGCGGCGACTTTTTGAGCCGTCCAGCGAATTTCGTGAGCCTTGTCCCGTTCGGATGGCAGTGCAAAAGTGGCGGTCCCATTCTTCCTGATGAAGGGCAGCTGGCTTTCGAGGTCGGCACTCTCGGGAAGGGACAGTTCCAGTGAGGCGGGAACTCCGGGACTCTTGATGACGATTAGATTGCCATTCGGCAGGCGGGTAATAGGGAGATGATAGTTCGCCACGACGGTGTGTTTTCCTTTACCGTGAGTAAGAAGAATCGGCGGGTTCTTTTTGTCTTTTGCATTGGGAGTGACACGTAGAGCCGTGTTGGCATCGATCGAGATGTGGCCGAGTTGATCGCGGGGAAGAGCCAGCGGGACCTCGGTCCACTCATCCGTAAAACATTCGACTTCGTAAGTGACGGCGAGAACAACCACGTCGGTGCCGGCAGTCACTGTGCCCTTGTATTTCGCGGAACGAATCACAGCGGAAACCGGCGGAGGTAAGGCGTTTTTGTCAGGATCAGATTTTGCCTGCTGAAACTCGAGACGGAGTTTTTGGTATTGCTCAGGAGTGAGGAACACCGCTCGGGGCATCTTTTTCAAGACGGCTTCGAGGTGATCGTTAGGCACCCAGATCTCCCGTTCGTCCTGACTCTGAAGGCTGTGAGACGAGAGAACCCCAATCAGAATAAGTGCTAAGGTGACGATCCAAGAGGGGTGGATGATCGATTCAACCCTCTTGACTGCGAAGGAGGAGGAGAATCCTCTTTCGTCAGGTCGGGGTTTGCTGGCAGGTTTCGATTTCATCGAGAATGCTCAATACGCGTTGCCTTACTCGGAATCCTTGTTGGGAACTTCCGGCGGGACGGGCTTGGTCTTCTCTTTTTTCTTCTTCTTCCGCTTAGGCTTCAGGCTTTTGATCTTCCCCCAGACTTTGCGGAGAAAGCCGGGGATGCCCCGGAGAAGCCAAATGATGGCGGCGAAGAAAGTGCCTAGATAAATTGCGGTCCAGAAGCTGGCTGATGTCGGGCTGACAGAGCCGGCAATAATCAGTGGAAGCAGCCCCGCAACTGCGAAGTATATGAGTCGGAGGCGGAGCGGATAAAGGATCAGGTAAAGTCCCACACAGAACGCGAGTAGCGCGACGAAGGCTTCCACAAAGAGAGCGAAACCTTTCGAGCGATAAGAAACCGTGACCGGGGCGGGGGCATCAAGCCTGTTCAAGGTGTAAGAGATTCCTTCCTTCGGAATTTCCAAATCAAATCCTCCGGACTGTCCCGCAGGAAGTGGTTTCGGATCCGACCAAACGCCGTCGACACCTGTTTGAATTTGAGGTCCGAGAGTAGGGATGAGCCAATCGAAATACCGCTCCCTTTTTCGCTGCCAGCCACGCTCTTGAACCGGCAGGCGCATGGCGCTTTTGAACTTCCTGTAGACGTAATCGTTTGGCAGAAACAGCGTCAGTCGACTTTGGAGGATTTCCGCATCAATCAGCTCGGCTGAAGGAATCTTTGCTGACCCGATCCAGCCCAGTTGGTCGCCGGGATTCGGACTCGGAATTTCATAGATGAAACGAACCGGGAATTCCGTGGCGGACTGGTTCTCTCCGACTGGCAGACGGATCAGGACGACGTCTTCATTGGCGCGGCTCATCGGTTGCTGGGGCTGGCCGTTCACGTAAATGTCACTGACCATTTTTCCGCCTTCCGGAAGGGTGACGCTGAAAAACTGACGGGCGTTGTTCTTCACCCAATAGACAACCTCGGAAGTGATCGCTTCGTCACTGCTGAGAACGGAAGTCAAATTGGCGTAGGTGACGACTGCCTGAGGTACGGGAAGGAACTGGTTTCGGCTTACTTCGAGCTCGAGAGCTAAGGGATGTCTCCGGTATTTGTAGGAGAGAAAAACTCCGGCACGGGCGAGGCCTCCGCTCAGCTCCTTGGGATCGATGGACTCAAGGCTCGTGGTATCGGCATCGAGAATTTCAAGATTGTCATCCTTCACCACAGCGATTTGACCACTTTCGGTTTGGACGTTCTTCAGGGTGATTTCAGGAAGGGCGACCGGGAAGTTTTGCGAAGTGTCAGCGCCTTCGGTTTCTGCTGCTGGAGTGTCCTCGGTCAGGGAAATGGAGCTAATGGGTTCGTCGAGTGTCAGGGTGAGCTGGTAGTTGCCCATCTTCTTGTCGCGAAGAATCACGGCCCAAAGAACTTCTCCCTCTCCAGCAATCGGAGGATTTTCTTCTCCCTCCGGCGGGCTGTAGTTTTTGTTCACCTCCTGAATTAGCGGTCCATCGTGGCGGAGGTTGTCGGCGATAGCCTCTGGGACTGCGATGACGAATGTGTCGATTCCAGCGTAAAGGACGTTGTAGCTGATCGTCCACTGGTAGCGGATGAGTTGCTCACGAACTTCTACAAGAGTAAAAATTTCACCAGTGATCTGGGATTTTTTCAAAGTGAAACCGATGCGGGCGGGTGCTGCTTCACCCCGATAGCGAAATCCTATCTGAAGCGGGCCGCTTCCGGGCACGTTATCTCCCAGCAAGCTTACATCCTGTTGCCTGAGGTCGCCTTCCTCTTCGGTTTTCGGATCGAGGCTGGTGTGGATTTCAAGCCCGACTTTTCCGTCGTGACGGGAAACATTGAGCGGCTCGAATACGGGAACCAGGGCATCGTCGTCATTGTTCTCGCGGATGAGGCGACCATTGACTGAAAAGGTGATGGCACCTTCGACGCGGTTTTTGAAAGTGACCGTGAGAATGCGGTTTCCGTCTGCGTCGGTTTCCTCGGAGAAATCGTCAACCTGTTCGCCGGTGGCCTCGACGCCCTCGAAGTCTGCGGGGATTTCGATTCGTGTGTCAAAAATGCCAACACGTTTCACATTGTATTTGAAGCTTGTGAGGAAGTTGGAGAAATCGGGCTGAATGTTGAAGCGGGTGAAGCTTTCCACTTCGATGACAGGCTCTGCCTTTTTCACTGCGAGTGTCAGGTCGAAGGGCAGTCCGAGATAGCGGAAACGTCCGTAAGGGCGCAATGCCTCGTCAGTGCCTTTAGCATTCTGTCCGGATAGTGATTGCTGGGTCAGGCCTTCACTGGAAACGGTTTCCACCTCAAGTTCCCGGCTTGTCTGAACGGTGACATTACCGCGCTGCCGGACAACATTTTCTGCCTGAATCTGCGGCAGGGGAAATTCGGTTGGCAGAGATTCGAGAGCTTCTTCCAGAGTGAGCTTAAGGCTGTAGTTTTGTTTTGCCGGAGAGTGAAGGGAAACCGTCAGCTTTTGATCGTCTCCGGTATCCATCACGTCCCATTCGCGGATATTTTCTCCGGAGACGTTGAGGATTTCCTGTTCACTTGGAACGGTAACTTCAAATTCTTCGACTCCCGATCGAAGGATTCGGTAGTCAAGAGTGAGATCGCTCTGCACGGCTCCGGGAACGACTTTGGATGTCAGGGCGCTTTCGACAAAAAGGAGCGGTGTGAGTTTTGTCTCCTCACCCTGTTTCTGCCAGGTGAGATCGAAATGCTCGGTTTCACCGAAGAAGAATGACAGTCTGGTTTGGTCTTCTCCCACTTTTTCACTGGAATAAGCGGCACTTGGATTGAGTTCAAAATCCCATCCCTGTTCCGGAAGTATCGCGTCGAAGCGGGACACTCCGGCTTTCGGGAGATTGATGCCAACAGTGTTGCGTCCGGCACTTCGATTGATTTTTGCGTAAAGCTTCAACTGAATCTGGTATTGCCCTTTGCGTGGCAGGATCAGTTCGTAGCCGTTTTTGCCGAGGTGAAGAGTGGCTTCACCGGTGTCTGCGTCAGCGATGTGAAGGCCGGATTTGATCAGTGGAACAACTGCCCAGCCTTTGTCTTTAAAGCTTTCCACTTCGAGAGTGGCATCAATGGCCAGAACCTTGTCTTCGGTACCCTCAACCGTGGCAGAGTACTGGGCGGAAGCGACGACACCATCTGCCGGAGGTTTCTCGTCCTCTTTCTTTTTCTCGATGTTCAGCTGATTCCACAGATCGAGAAATTCTTTGTAAGGGAGAAAAACTCCGCGGCCTTCGTTTTCGAAAATGGCTTCGAGATCTTCGTAAGGAACGTAGATCGACTTTTCCTCGCGGACGACATTCGATTCGTTCGCGGTAGCTGGAGAAGTGGATGTCTCGCGGGGAGGAAGCGGTTGGGGTTTTAGCGTTGGAGCTTCCGAAGGGGTGGCCGCAGGTGCGGGGTCTACAGGGGCGGGAGGATCCGCTGGCTTCAGCGCAGCGGGAGCGGCTGGAGTCTGTGGTGGATCATCTTGAGAGAAGGCGGGAGAAGTCGCCCAGGCAAAAAGCAAAAGGAAGGGCAGGATGAAGAAAAGCGATCGTTTCATGGCAGGAAAGTTCCGAAGGTCAGAATCCACCGTAGTTGGCGATGTCTGATTTATGTCAGGACAGTGTAAGGCTTTTGTAAAAATGATGTAAAGGACAAGGAACA
This sequence comes from uncultured Verrucomicrobiales bacterium, assembly GCA_913058215.1. Classification (GTDB taxonomy): domain Bacteria; phylum Verrucomicrobiota; class Verrucomicrobiia; order Verrucomicrobiales; family DEV007; genus Arctic95D-9. Next base: position 6,117 of record CAJXQE010000010.1, on the reverse strand, counting down.
AAGAAGTGAAGACATTCTTCGCAAGATTCTTTGCGTCTGCCGGTTGCCGGTGGCTCAGGTTTGGGTAAACTTCGGGAAGATGATGAGCGAAAGTGACGAGGCGATCAAACATGCCGGAAAATTTCTCGATTTCAGGGAAACCGAAGAGGGCTGGGAGTATGTAACCAGACCGAATGCGAAAGGGTGCGTTGCCATTCTCGCTGTGACCGAAGACAAGCGGGTCGTTCTGACTGAGCAGTTTCGCCCGCCGGTGGGGAAAATGGTAATCGAATTGCCGGCCGGTCTTGCCGGGGATATTCCCTATCAGGAACAGGAGCCGCTGGTGGTCGCAGCAAAACGCGAATTGAAAGAGGAAACCGGATACGAGGCCAAAAATTGGACAATCCTTGGAGAAGGTCCTTCCTCAGCGGGATTGACGAACGAATTCAATTCAATCTTTTACGCCACCGGCCTCACCAAAATGACTGATGGCGGGGGAGTTGGCGGAGAGGAAATTAAGGTTCACTATGTCGCGATGTCAGATGTCGCGGGATGGTGTGAGCGCCGTCAGTCCGAGGGAAAGATGGTGGATTTCAAGATATTCGCTGCCCTGTATCTTGCGAAACACAAGGAACAGAATACCGAGGGGCGGCTCTGGTTTTGATGAATATCGGGCCAGGGCCCCAAAAAGCTTTCGGTGGTAAATAGGAATGGAGTAGAGCCGTGCTTGTGCTTTAGCCGGCCTATCGATTCCCATCCGCTGCAGTAAGCGGTAGGACCGACGATTCATCGACTGAAGTCGACGCTACAAAGCCTTTTGCTGAAGCCCAAAGGCTCACCCTGGAGTTCGCTAAGGAATGAAAGGAGCGAACTACTCGCCCTTTTTCTTTTCTTCCTTCTCTTTTTTGGCCTCGCCAGTGAAGAGCTTTGCGTATTTACCAAGGCCTTCGGCCTCCAGTTTTTCTGACGGAATAAAGCGCATCGAAGCGGAATTCATGCAGTAGCGCAGGCCGGTAGGCTGAGGGCCGTCATCGAAGACGTGACCAAGATGGGCGTCACCAGTTTTGGAACGGACTTCCACCCGGACCATACCGAACTTCGTGTCTTTTATTTCGACGATTTCCTTTTCATCGAGCGGCTGGGTAAAGCTGGGCCACCCGGTGCCGGACTTGAACTTGTCTTTCGAGGAGAAGAGAGGTTTTCCGGAAATGACATCGACGTAGATGCCATCTTTTTTGTTGTCCCAGTAGTCGTTGCGGAAGGGAGGTTCGGTACCATTTTCGACAGCCACTTCATATTGAAGCGGAGTCAGCTTGGCCTTGAGCGCCGCCTTGTCTTGCTTAGCGTCTGCTTTCTTGGCATCCGGTTCCGGATCGGCATTGCAGGAAGTAAAGGCGAAGCCGCTAAAGAGGAGAGTGAGGAAAATTCGAGTTCTCATAGGTATTGGTCGATGACTGGACTTCTAAAATTACGCTGATCTTCAAATTTTTCCACATCCCTCTTTGCGGGAATCTCAATGCAAAAAGTGCCGGTGTCCGGTGAAGACCATGGCCGCTTCGTGTTCATTGGCGGCTTTGATAACTTCTTCGTCGCGTATGGAGCCTCCGGGTTGGATGGCTGCGGTTGCACCGGCATCGAGAGCGCTGACGAGGCCGTCAGGAAAGGGGAACATGGCGTCACTTGCAACGACGCTTCCTTTGATGTCGAGTCCGGCCTGCTCTGCTTTCCAGACTGCGAGGCGACAGGAATCGACCCGGGACATTTGGCCAGCGCCGATCCCGATGGTCCGATCACTGGTAGCAAAAACGATCGCATTGGATTTCACGTGCTTGACGATTCGCCAGGCAAAACGCATTGCTTCGATTTCCTCAGCGCTTGGAGGCCGTTCGGTGACGACTCTTTTCTCGATATCGTCGAGACCGAGCGCCTGGGAATCGTGATCCATCACCAGAAGCCCACCGGGAGCTGAAGCCAGAATCGGATCTTTCAGTGTCTCGCGGAACTCCTCGTGCATTTGAATCAGGCGAAGGTTTTTCTTCTTCTGAAGAAGGGCACGGGCATCCGTTTCAAATTCAGGAGCGATGATAACATCTGTGAAAATTTCTGAAATGACGCGGGCCAGACCTATGTCGAGAGGTCGGTTGCAGACGATAACGCCGCCGAACGGGGCCTGACGGTCGGTTTCGAAAGCTTTTTCCCAGGCCAGTCGGAGATCCGATTCGTCAGCGCCGACTCCGCAAGGGTTGGTGTGTTTGAGAATTGCGACGGCAGGGCGCCGAAATTCGAGGATCAGTTCAGCTGCGGCTCCAATGTCGATGACGTTGGTGTAACTGAGGCCTTTTCCTTGCAGTTGTTTGAAATAGTCGCCGAAATTTCCGTAGAGGGATGCTTTCTGGTGAGGATTCTCTCCATAGCGAAGTTCCTGGGAGAGGGGAAGGCAGATGGAAAAGGAGCCTTCGGTCTCCTGGCACTCGTTGAGATGAGAGGCAATGGCACGATCATACTCCGAGGTCCGCTGAAATACTTTGATGGCGAGACGCTCGCGGGTTTTCAAGGTGGTGTTCCCGTGGTGTTCAGCCATTTCCTCAATCACGATTGGATAATCCGCGGGATCGACGAGGACAGTGACTGAGTCATGATTCTTAGCCGCCGAGCGAAGCATGCTTGGCCCGCCGATGTCGATTTTTTCGATCGCTTCCTCCCGGGTAACGTCTTCTTTGGCGACAGTTTCTTCAAAAGGGTAGAGGTTTACCGCCACGATATCGATCGGCAGGATATCGTTCTCTTTCGCCTGCTCAACGTGCTCGTCAATATCGCGACGATGAAGCAGACCTCCGTGAACTTTGGGATGAAGCGTTTTGACCCGGCCATCAAATAGCTCGGGAAATCCGGTGAAATCCGAGACTTCTGTCACGGGAATATCCAGATCGGCGATATATTTTGCTGTTCCGCCGGTAGATAAAATTTCTACACCGTGTTCATGAAGACCTTTAGCAAAGTCTTCGAGACCGGATTTGTCGGATAACGAGATTAGGGCTCGGGAGATGCTCATAGCAGTAGCACGCAGCATTATCACCGGAAGTGTCAGGTGCAAGGTGAAAAATAAACCCGCGGGAAAAGATTATGGAAATTACAAACAGGCCAGATGCGGTAAAAACGTTTCTAAAGAATTGGAAAACTTTTTAAAATATTGTTGCTTTATAGTTAAGATATCTTAACTTTTTAATGAAATTAGTGATTAGCACACCTTGGACATGAAATATTTGATTCTTTTACCCACCATCGCCATCGCCCTTATTTCTACTTCTTGTAAAAATAATACCGCGACTGCCTCAACCAACCCTTACCAGAACAATCCGTATTACGGACCTTCTTCCGGGAGCGCCACAGGAAGCAGTTCTACCGCGAGTTCGACGCCATCATCATCGTATCCGAGCTATAGCGAAGCGACCTACACTCCGCCGACGGCGACGCCCCCTGTAGTTCCCGCCCCGGCACCAGCACCAGCGCCAGCTCCTGCGCCGACTTATGCGGCAACCAGCACAGCGTATACTCAGCCTTACAGCACTGCGAGTGCTGGATCAACGCATCAGGTCGCTCAGGGAGAAAATCTATACCGGATCGGTCTTCGCTACGGCACATCGGCCAACGCGATCAAAAGCGCCAATGGTATAGGCAGCGACACGATCCATCCCGGTCAGGTCCTGAGAATTCCGTAAGCGCACGGGAATACTCCCCCAAAATAGCCAATCAATTCAGTCACAAATTTTAGCCCCGATGGTTTTACGCCGTCGGGGTTTTTTCTTTTGCGAGAAAACGATCTCGCATTTCCTGCAAGGCTTCGAGAATGGCGTCCTCGGACATTTCGTGGACTTCCAGTTTTTGACCGACCTCGGGAACCAGAGTGATGGTCAATTTCCCGCCCAGATGCTCCCGAAATTCCTCCAAACCGGCCAGAATGACAGGTTTTCCGCGCTCCTGACGGTCCAGAAAGGGTGACCAGAGGTCAAAACCGACGACTTGAATGATCGTCAAAATTTCCTCTGCGGTATCTCTTTCCAGCAGTCCGATCTTAACGGAGTAAATGATGTCGACGGCCATCCCGATGGCGACGGCTTCGCCATGGCTGACTTCAAAACCGGAAATTTGCTCCAGTTTATGGGCGACCCAGTGGCCGAAATCGAGAGGACGGGCGGATCCATATTCGAATGGGTCTCCGCTCGATGCAATGTGATCGACATGATTCTCTGCGCTTCGCCGGATGGTGACTTCGAGAGGGCCGGTTTCAAGCCTGCCGAGCGCCTCCGCATGATCGCGAAGGTAGTGGTAAAAATCCGCGTCGCGAATCAGAGCAACTTTGATCGCCTCAATAATTCCGTCGCGACTGGCCCTTGTGGGGAGGCTGCCCAGGAAATCGAGATCGTTCACGATCGCAAAAGGAACCGTGAATGTTCCGACCCAGTTTTTCTTTTTGAAAAAGTTTACCCCGTTCTTCACTCCTACCCCGCCGTCTCCCTGGCTGAGAGTGGTGGTGGGCATACGAATCAGTCGGATCCCGCGGTGAGCGGTTGCTGCGCCGAAACCGGCCAAATCAAGAAAGGCTCCGCCTCCAATCGCAATGATGTAGGAATGTCGGCAAATTTTATGATACTCGATTGCCTGCCAGATTTTTTCGACCAGGCCCCAGTCGTTTTTGCAATCCTCTCCACCGGGGAAAATCATCGGATCGAACACCAGATCCATCGTATCTGCGTGGGCGGTGCAATACTGAGTGATGCTTTCGACCAGACTCGGATTGTTCTCTGCGACTCCGCTGTCCAGCAGGAATAGAACCTTGGAGGGGCCGCCGAGGGAGCGGGCGTCGGCGACGAGATCGCTGAGCGTTTGATTTTTGGAATCAAAAGCGCCGTGAGTGAATGCTACCCGGTGCTCGAACTGGATCGGTATGGACCGCTGAATCATTGATCAAATTTGGGAGAGGTGAGAATACAATCTAGATTGTGGGCCTGTCAGAGAATAGTGACGCGAATACGTGGAGAAACGTTCAAAAATATCGCTTCTTAGTTTGCTCCGCTAGCGTAGCCAAATCCTGACGCAATTCCTGAGGGGTTCGATTGGTAGAGTGATTGACGATGACACCTCCCGAAAGATCAAGCAGATTGGCGTCGACAATGGATTGCCTCATTTGAGCCTGATTCCCATTAAACCAGGGGGGAGGTTGTTTTGGAATTCCGTAGAGATTGGCAAAGAGATCATTCGCAAAAAGGAGTCTGCGCTCTTCGGAATAGAATCCACAATGTCCCTCTGTGTGGCCCGGAAAAGGAATCACCTTCATCCCGCCCCAGAACGGTAGTTCATCTCCGCTGTTGAACCATTCATGGACCTCAGGCACGTTGTAGCCAAACCGGAGCCGGGCCGATCTTTCCAGAAATCCGCAAATTCTGGAAATTCCTGAGTAGCGATGAGTGCCGGCGATGTGGTCTTCGTCCAGTCGCGGTGCATAGACGGTGGCGCCGGTCAGTTCCGCCAGATTCGCGATGTTGATCGTGTGATCAATATGGCCGTGAGAGACAATGATATTTTTCACCTCACCAAGTGATCGTCCTGCCGCTTCCAGGGCGACCTCGATCCGGCTCGTCGGATTCCCCAGAAATCCTCCGTCAATCAAGGTAAGGCCGTCTTCTTCGAGGAGGGCATACGACTGCACAGCGATGCCCTGAATCTGAATGCAGTTGGGGTATACCTGTATATGCAAGAGGAAGAGGGTTGATTCGAAGTGCGAAACATGCCAGAAATCGGTCATGAATCAATCGAACACGCCCTCTCGCAATTTGGATCGTCGCAGTCTGCTCGCCGGAGCAGGAATTGCTGCGGGAGCTGCTGCGGTATCCAGCCTGCCCGGAACCGCATCTGCGGATCACCACAAGGGAGAGGGTAAATTCAAAATGTGTCTCAACATGTCGACCATTCGCGGCCAGAATCTCGACGCAGCGGAAGAAATCGACATCGCCGGAAAAGCCGGATATGACTCCATCGAACCCTGGTTTCGCAAGATCAATGAATACGTGGAGAAAGGCGGATCGCTTAAAGACTGTCTCTTATACACATCTGACGCTGCCGACGAAGAGGATAGTGTAG
>CAJXQE010000009.1 GCA_913058215.1 uncultured Verrucomicrobiales bacterium | reverse complement strand
CAAATACATTCGGATGACGTAAAAGGCGGCTACAGCTTGCAGCCGCTCCCTTCATACTCTGTGCCTCTGGAAAAGCCTTTCTGTAGGCGTAAACAGTTGCGGGCATATTTAGATAACGGCAACCGTTCGGAATAGCCCCGTAGGCACTAAACATCGCAAAATTCCAGTGACGGACAGATATTGGCCTTTCAATCTCTCTCCTAAAGGGCGGGAGTTTCGCGGCCATAGTTTCGCTAAGTTTGCGGGCGATTATCGCAGGTCTCCCTTTCGATTGTTTTCGCTTCGAAACCTCAATCCACCCTAACCTTTCCGCTTCATAGATCTCATGGCGAAATATGGAAAATCTTCGTTGTAGCTGCCTTAAAGTCTCTTCTCCTCCCTGGCTTTCCAGAACTGAGAATATCCGCTCAAGGCGCTCTCGCGATATCTGCATGTAACCATGATACCCGAAGACTTGAAATTCTTCCAAACAGAATCCATCTTGGACGGTCGCCCGAATGCGGGACGCTGCGCGCTGCATTTGCATCGTACGTCGATAGTCCTGCGGGCGACACACTCTCACTCCCTTACTTTTGACGCGATGCTTTCAAAATTGCTGGCAGTCGGCATCACGAAAAGGCACTTCCCTTAACTCCGGCTTCGCCATACGGTACCGATAGCCCGTTTAACCTATGTGGCCATTGCTTGGCCTCAAGCATTTTGAACTTCGTTGGTAATCCTACTACAATCGTCGGTCTTGAAACTGCCTGAATCTTTGATTCAAGATTCCTCGGGCTGACTAGGCGTTCTGCCCATTGCAAAACAATTACGTACGTTTGTTGGGAGTCGCACGCCACATCGAAGAGCGGCTGCCGCTGTCCAATGGCGGAAAAAGATTATGATCGGCGCTGCGTGACGGACACGGGACCAATGGATGCGCCAACGAGATTGGGCCAACCAACACCGTTCGGCGCGCGCACTCACTTCCTCAATGATCGCAGGCATGGCCGCGTCATAGCTTGGATTACGCAGTAGCGCGCGTAGTTCCATAGCGACGCGCTCGGCGAGGAGATTAGGGGCGTAGCCCGTCCCTTCCTCGAAAGTGACAGGAACGCGCGAAAATTTGCGTGTCCCTTCGTTCGTTTCTTTAGAGCGCTTCGATGAAGCGGGTGCAAGCGTTCGTGAGCCTTTCACGCTAAACCTACTCATTACCAGTGCCCTCTCCATCGCTAGCCGCCGATACGGGGGCAGTTCCTTCCACAATGGCGATTTCTGCTGGTGTCAGGCCGTACAGCTCATACACGAGTGTGTCGATCTGCCGTTCGAGCGTTGCGCATTTACTCTTCCAGTAGTCACCCTTGGATTCGTTCACGGCGGCGGCCTCTTGTTTCTTCGCCTCAAGCATTTGCGTGACGAGGCCCACCATTTTGTCGTGGTGAGTAAGGTCACTATGTTTTGCAAAATCAAGGCTCGGAAATGGAAGGTTTTCTAGTTCATTTGTCCCAACATTATTGTTGGTGCTTGTAACTTTAAAACGCCATTGCATCAATTTACTATTGAGAAGCCCTAGTATGAATCGCGCGTTGTATTTGCATGCTTTTCCGATCGCCAATGAGTTTGTCGAATCAGCGAAATAGCAGGGAGGTCCAATCTCCATTGCTACAATTCGTTTACGCTCATCTACACCGGTGATTCGCTGGGTCGCAATGCGGGGCGCAAAGGCCTGCGGACGACGTTTGTTTCCATCTATTATGAAACATTTCTCGTCAAACCATTCGTGCTTACCTTGGCTTAAGCGTCGATTGATCTTATACGAACCGACTTCTACCCCCTTCAAAAGGCGCAAATTACTTGGTCCCTTCTCAGGTGCACTATCGAGAAGCGGCTCTGCTCCTCGATGTCTGTAACACGATATCCGTGTATTCCGATTTGTTGTAGCTCTTCTGACATGACTGAACTGTTGTTCATTTTTGCTCATGTCCCCATTTGTTGATGAAGAGCCGAAATTTCGACTCGTCACGAGTGAGGGGTATCGCGCTCCGTCTTGTTTGGGGCTTCGGCCTTTACTGATCGACAGAAAAGATGACAGGCCTTTGCGAGCTTGCCGCTTTGTGAAAAAAGGTCCTCATCCCCTCAAAGTAGCTCCACGAGTAATTGAAGTCACCTTCATCAATTGGGCCGTCATACTGAGTCAGGTCGATCCAAAGCCATTTTCGTCGCAGGCCGAAGTATCGTTTCCGAAACCCGTTTTCTGTGATCGAATCGAGAGCTTTGGCAATTAACGCGACCGATTCGGCGGAGTGATACGAAACTATGCAGTCGTCCCGATCAGAGAGTTGAGTTTCGAACGTTCATCTCCACATCGAACTCTGGGCGGGCGGGCGGTTCCTGTTCAGCTTCTTGTTATCTCCGAGCTTGTAAGTGGGTCTTGATATGTTCGAGGACATCCGACATTGCGGATTCAGTAATTGTGCCGGTGACTCTAAATGCACGGTAGGTTCCAATTTCTTCGGGAATCTTGTCGGTATCAGTTCCATCCAATACCACCGGAACTACAATTTGGCGCTCTGTGACGAACTCTCGAATCCAAATTGCCTCGCGAAGTTGCCCTTTTGCTGTGGGGGTATCATCCGTCACGAAGAAGATTATTGCCCTGCAGGATTGAATCGCCTCCCGGTATGGCTTGTAATAGTTGGGATCTCCAATCTCTCGAGGGAAATCGTCGATAATGTCAGTCCGCACGCCCAATCCATGATCGTTGATGATGTCGATGACTGGTTGCAGGCGACCTCTCTCAGCCGACGGGAATCCCACGAAAACCTCGTCTTCCAATTTCTGGAAGGCCCCTTTTTCCTTCAGTTTTTTGGAGGCGCGACGAAGAGCCAGAGTGAAACCGCCGACAATTAGAGGCCCCAATACTCCAATCAGAATTCCTAGCCAAAAATTGTTCACGTCGAATTATTTGAGATAACGTTTGAGACATGCCTCCCGCTACTGGGAGCGCCCCTCCGTTTCAGTTTTAGGTTTTTCTTTTCCCTCGGATTTCGACTCCGGAGCGGTAGCGGGTAGGTCAGCGCCGACTTGCTCTCTATCGTCTTTTTTGAACGATGCTGTGATCCATTCCAGCCAAGGAGTCTCGCCGTCATATTTCACAAGTTTGGTATAAACTCTCTTGGGGTTCTCAATGGTGTATCCCAGCAGTGAAGACTCAGAACGGTCTTGCGACTCTGTGTATAAAATTCTCACGGTATGCGCACAATCCGGGATTTTCTTGATGGATCTGTAAAGCTTCACGACAGGATCGGCGACTGAGGCCCGTGCAATGATCAATACCTCCTTCGGATATACGACCGTTCCAAGAGCCTCCGAACCATCTACCTGTCCTTCTTTATTCAGAGCGCGCCCATCGGAATTGTTAATCAAGACTGCATTGTAGGCTTGATGGCCCTTTCGGAATGCTTCGATTTCCCTGTCGAGGGCTGTCTCCGGGGCGGCTTCCCCCTCTGCAGAGTCGGCCGAAATTTCGATCAGCTGTCCGAACTGGCCCAAATCAAATTCCAGCTCGTCAGCGCAAACAAGACTTGTGACCATGAATATAATAATCAGCGTGAGCGGTTTCATTTCTTGGGAGAACGTCAAAGCGATGCCAGCCGCTGCTGAGGGCGCGCTTTCGACTTCAGGGTTAGTGTTAGCACTGGCTTCAAAATTTCTACTTCACAGCGGGAGCGGCTTGGTCATCCGCGTCTTGTTCGGCATTTTTATTGTGTTTCATTGCCTCTTGTTGGCATAGATTTTGTGGTCGACCCAATCACCATGGAGCTTCTCTGCTCTCTCTTGAATCTTGATAAAGTCGAACCCTAGATTTTCTGCGATTCGTTCGCTCGCCTGGTTTCCAATTGCAGTGCGGATCTCAAAGTTCACAATTCCAAATGAACTCTCGAAATATGAAATTATCTTTTTGCAAGCCTGGGTGATAATTCCTCTGCCTCGAAAATTCGGATCTAGACTGTAGGATAACTCGGCAAGATTAAGTTCCCAATCAATTCTCTTTGCCGCTAACATCCCGATGATTACTTCTTGGTGTAGGATAAAGAACCTGAGCGACTTACCTTCGGACTTAGATGTTGAGCAATGGATGTAACGCTTCGCTATGTCTTCAACGCAGGTGACATCATCAACCCAAGACAACCATTGGCGGAGATCAGACCTGTGGTTCTCAACCATCTGAAAGAAATTTCTCGAATCATTTCTATCCATCAGACGAACGCAAACTTCGCTGGTGATTGGAAGGAGTAATTCGTTTGGTAAATCTGTGGTTTGATTGATAAGCGTGTAACTTTTTAGCTGAACAGTGTATTAGGTCGACGTGTTTCAAAACAGGTTTAGGTCGACGTCGACCCAATCCCGCAGGCTGATATTAAGTTTTTCAAGCCGTAACTCCGATTCTATATGTGTTCCCCACAATGCGTCGAGAAAATCTTGAGGGGATAAGGCCGCATGTCCAGTAAGGGTTTCTAACTGATCTCAAGGCAACGTTTTTTGAGGGCGGTGGATCATCCTTTTGGATCGATGCCTTGGACTTCATTCGCAACTTGCTCCCCAGGGTCCCGTCCGAAGTTTTTTGGTATGCCGGGTGAATGATTGTCACCGGAAACCGACTGACTTGTTTCAGATGGAGGCAACTGCCTATGTCGGGCAAGAAGTTTCTGGGATCTTTAGTACAATAAGAAAAAAAGCAGTAGAGCGCTGATCGCTAACAGAACAAGGTTAAGCCTACTCCCGGATCCTCCAGAAAGTGTTTTGCAAGCGCGCCGACGTGAAGGTCGTGATAGGTATGTTTTGAACGGATACCCATGGCGATGAGATCGACCGGCGTGAAGGCTTCGGTCTTGATTGCTTCCAGTGGATGATTTTCGGAGTATTCGATGGTGATATTCCGAAATCCTTTCAGACGCAGATAGCTCTCACACTCTTCTCCCATTTGCTGAGCGATCCCATATTCAATAATTGAGACTCGAACAAACACAGGGATGTCAGGCTGATGTCCAAAGAGTCGGGCGAGACTGTGGAGTGCTCTGCTTGCGCATGGACCGCCATCGAAAAAGAGAGCAACAGAGCTAATTTCAGGAACCGAATCCGGTCCGGCTACAAGAACGGGAACTACAGTCTGGTCGAGGATTTCAAGGATCGGGTTCACTCTGCGGAGGAGGTTGCCGTCGCGGTCGGGAAAATGAGGCTGGTTTGAGAGAACAAGAAGATCGGCGAAGCGAGATAGAAGCAGTGCCTGAGTCGCGGCATGTCCTTTCGCGAGCACTTCGCGCACTTCGATATGGTCAGAGGAGGCGTCAGCGAGAAGCTTGGCGCAGCGATCTCCAAGCGGACTGTTGAGCAGTTTCTCCGAAGCTTGCTCGCAATGCATGAAATCTTTCTCGTGAAATGGCAGGTTTACCGTTGCGTAGGGCGCACTGTCGTCATCGATAGCTGCGAGCAGAATCTGGGCATTGTGTTGTTTAGCTAGTGAAAGGCAAGTTGAAGCGGCGGACTCAAAGCCCCCATCGGAAGTAACGGGTAGCAAGAGGCGGGAAATGTCCGGGTTCATGCGTAAATATTATCCCGCTTACTGGCTTCGGCTTTTCTTCGATTGTGATATTTTGAGCACCATTTGCCGCTGTACTTCTCAGGGTAGGGGCAAAAAATGAGCAGATTCGGTCAAATGAAGCGAAGCAGTTGGCAGCGTTTGTCGGGATGTTGGGTTTAGAAAATCTAATAGCCTCATGAATCCTGCTCCCCACCATTCAAATGTTGTCGTCGTAGGTGTCGATTTCTCTGAACCATCGCGCCACGCTCTCTTCGAAGCTGTTCGTGTTACTGGCGAATCCGGGGCACGGCTTGTTGTTGCGCATTTTCTTTACGATGAGGAAATGGCGCACGCGAAGCGATGGAAGGGCATCAGTGAGTCGGACATTATCGCGGGGCGTACTGCCCATCTTGAAAAATGGCTGACTGAGAGTGGAGTGCCCCGGCAAGAAATCGAGATTCGGGTTGGCATTGGTCACCCTTATGCAGAACTGAGCAGAGCGGTGTCCTCGGAAAACGCAAAGCTGCTCGTTCTCGGTGCGCAGGGAGAAAATCACAAAAATCACGGAGATGTAGTAGGATCGGTTGCAAAGAGTTGTCTCCGGCATCCTTCGACGGATGTGCTGCTTGTGAGGAAGGAACATCACGAACCATTTCGGAATGTACTTGCTGCGATAGATTTTTCCAAGGACTCAAAGCATGCCGTCCATCGTGCTGCTGAGATTGCAAAAAGTGATGATTCCGATTTGCATGTAGTACACGTTTTCGCTCCAGTCTGGGAATACTACAACCACAGGACGGAGGACATGGATGCTGCTGTCGAGGAGCACATGAGCGAGCTCAGAAAGCGATTTTGTGATTTTGCCTACTCGGAGCTACAGGAGGTAAAAAAACTGCCAATCCATTTCGATGTGCGTGAAAGCTTCAGCGCTTATCACGGCATTCTGGAATATGCAAAAGAGGTCGATGCAGACCTTGTTGTCGTTGGTCAGTTGGGGAGGGGACGGCAGGAAATGATAACTCCCGGAAGAACAGCCGAACGGGTAATCGAAAAATCGAATTGTTCGGTCCTCACCGTTTACGATGAAACTCCCTAGAAGAAATGATGAAGCAGACACTAATTGAGCTTGAGTCCAGCATTGAAAAGTTGAGCGGTGATTCTAAAGATCACGACAAATTTATTCTCGCCCTGCGCGACCCGCTCGAGTCGCTCGTCGGAACGGAAGCTGAAACAGAAGTGCACCGTATCATTGCCGGTGCGACTTCGGATCTTGAAAATGGTCTTGAACCAGCTCAGGAAAGTCATGAGCTACTGCCGTCGGAAAAGTTTAGGGATCTGCATCGACGGTATTCGGAAGCAGTTGAACACCACCCCGCGCTGATTCTGCAAATCGGACGCCTTGCTGATACCTTCGCAAGCCTGGGATTGTAAATATCCGTGACACAATTTGCGTAGTGAATCACAAGTGAGAAGGAGCCTTTCAGTGAGTTTTCCCGAGGGTGGGGAATGAATTTGATTTCTCTCACTTCTTCCCTGTGTCTGGGGGTGATTCTTCTGCAGGCTAACTCGTGTTCCCATCCGCCCGCCGAGCATGAAGAGTTCCCGTCGTGGCCAACAAAAGTGCCGAAGGGACCGATTGACTTCGAACGCAACGTGCGTCCTATCCTGATCATCAACTGTCTCGAGTGTCACAACAGCGAGAGTGCGGCCGCGAATGGGAACTTCAATCTCGAAACCCGGGAGCTTGCGCTTGCTACCGGGGATCATGCTCCCGCCATCATTCCTGGACATCCCACCGAAAGTTTGCTGATCAAGGCGCTTGAGTTGGACGGGATCCACTACGGGGCAATGCCACCAACGCCGGACAAGATATGGGGAGTCCGCATGGAGATTTTACGCCGATGGATTGAGGAGGGAGCAAAGTGGCCGGAAGCGGTGAAACTGGTTCATCCACGAGATTTTTGAGACGAGTAGGGTTTCCCTTCCCCGGCGACTTTTCAGTTCGCGGCTTTTCTTCTTGAGCCGTTTGAAAAATAGACCCGGATCCACTCTGCAGTCAGAGGGAAAAGGGCAAAGCCAAATACGAGCATCAAGTCAGAAGGCGTGGGAGGTCGCAGCCCGAGGACGGCGCTGAGCTCTGGAGCATAGCAGGCCAGAGCGAGCAAGGTGAGGCACAGAAATGTTGCTGCCCAGACCCACGGGTTCTTCCAAACCGAACTTCGGAAAAAAGATTCCTCGGCGGACCGCATGTTGAAGACATGAAACAGCTGAGCGATTGCGAGTGTGAGAAAGGAAACCGTAACGGCTTCAGACTCCGACATTCCCAGTCGATAGGTTGCAAAGTAAAATGAACCCAGCGTGGAGATTGCGATAAGAACAGCCTGCCAAAGAATTTTCATCCAGTCGGAATTTCGGAGTACCGGTTCAGTCTTCGGACGTGGCTTTCGATTGAGCACTTCGCCGGAAGGCTTCGTGACACCAAGGGCGAGAGCGGGGAAGACGTCGGTGACGAGATTGAGAAAAAGAATCTGCAGGGGGAGGAGGGGCAGCTTCTCGGAGAAGAGGGTCGCTAAGCCGATAATGAGAATTTCGCTGGAATTGCACGAGATCAGATAGACTGCGAATTTCCGGATATTCTCGAAGATGGTTCGTCCCTGACGGACTGCAGCGACGATACTGGTGAATGCGTCGTCACGCAGAATCATGGCCGCGGCATCTCGAGCGACATCGGTGCCTCGCTTTCCCATTGCGATCCCGATATCGGCTTGCTTGAGGGCGGGAGCATCGTTCACTCCGTCACCTGTCATTGCTACCGTCCGGCCTTCCTCCTGATAAAGCCGGACCAGGCTCAGTTTCTGTGTGGGAGTGGCTCGCGCGATAACATTAGCAGCGAGAAGTTTGCTTCGATCGCTTTCCGATGTGAAGTCCATCTGGTCAACTTCTGCGCCCGTGAGGGTTGTGATTAATGGAAGGCCGATGCTCTTCGCAACAGCTTCCGCAGTAGGTGCCTGATCACCCGTAATCATGACCATTCGAATGCCGGCATGGTTGCAGTCCGCAACTGAACCGGCGATATCCGCACGCGGTGGATCATGCAAGCCAATGAGGCCGAGGAGTTGGAGATTTGTGAAAGGGTCGCTACCTTCGTCATCTGTTTTGGTTGCGACGGCGATGACACGTAGCCCGCTGCGTGCCATGGATTCGTTTCGTTCGATCCAATGCTTCCGATCTTCTTCGCCAATTGAGTTTGGTTTTTCAACAGACCCGGAGCAAGAGGCGATGACGGCTTCCGGTGCGCCTTTTACATAAACGGTTTCACTTCCCCCCACTTTGTGAACAGTCGCCATCATTCGACGGACCGTATTGAAAGGGACTTCGGAAACGCGCAGAGGAATGGTCCCTTCCCTTGAGGAATCGATTCCGATTTTTCGGGCGCCCTCAAGCAGACCTATTTCAAGTGGATCGCCGCTGTTATGATTCGGGTTTTGATGAATGGATGCGTTGTTGCAACAGGCTGCTGCAAGAAGGACATCACGCATAGAGTCTGAGGCTGTTTCAGAAGCGACTGGATTGCTTTTTTCGTCGTAGAGTCCCCAGACTGAAGTCACAGTCATATGGTTCTCTGTCAGGGTTCCTGTCTTGTCGGTACAGATTACGTCTGTTGCTCCGAGGGTCTCGACAGCTGAGAGACGATTAATCAAAGCGTTTCGTTCTGCCATTCTCCAAAGGCCTCTTGCCAATGCGATGGTTGCGACCACAGGCAGTCCCTCGGGAACGGCGGCAACGGCGAGTGCGACCCCGGTTTGAATCATCAGTTCAATGTCCCTCCCGCTAAGTATGCCGGTAAGTGTTACTAGAAGCGTCATCCCCAGAGTCACCCAGATGAGTCGATGGGCGAGGCGGGAGAGTTGCTTCTCAAGCGGAGTATTCTCCGATTTTACTTCCTGGAGCAATTCCGAAATTTTACCAAGTTCGCTTCGCAGTCCTGTTGCTGTCACGATACCCTTACCATTCCCCATGCAAATCTTGGCCCCACGGAAGAGCATTGATTGCCGCTCCGCCAGAATGGTGTCGACCGGGACAGGCGAAGTGGACTTTTCGACAGGAACTGACTCTCCGGTGAGGGAGCTTTCATCGGCTTGGAGGAGGTTAGCTTCTACGAGTCGCAGATCGGCGGGAACCATGTCTCCGGCCTCAAGCACAACCAGATCTCCGGGAACGATATTCTCGGCAGAGACTATCGTCTCCATACCACCACGTGAAACCCGGACATTCTGTCGGGTTAAACGTTTCAGTGCATCCATCGATACCAGGGCGCGCCATTCCGTAATAAATCCGATCATTGCGTTAATGATGATTACGACGAGGACGGCCACCGCCTCGACCCAATCGCCTACGACCGCCGAAAAAATAGCAGCGACCGCCAGCAATACGACGATCAAGCTTCTGAATTGACGGCACCAAACTTTCCAGATGCCCACTTCCTCTGAGTTGGCAATCAAGTTGGGACCAAATTGCTTTAGTCTTTCATCGGCTTCTACAATTGTGAGTCCGGAAAGGGTCGTCTTGAAAGCCTCGACGACTTCCTCTGATCCAAAACTCCAAGGCGAATCCGAAAAATAATCCGCTTCAGGCGAAGGAGTAGGTTTGTTGTTTTTGAGATCTGAGTTTTTACTCATGTGGTTGGCGTCAGCCTCTCATCGAGATGAGGTAGCTGCCGTTCTTCCAAACTGTTTGTTTCATCCCCATTATCTTTCCGGAGGTTTTACTGGGGTTTCCACTCTTCGATTTAACAAAGCTAAGTGGATGACTGCACTCTGTTTATTGTTGTGGTAGGTGCGGCGAAAGAGTGGGTGGCGGATCGGGTCAGGAGGAGGTCTTCAATATTGTCCAAGGTGAGCCATCGAACGAGTTTCCCCTGTTTGTTGACCACGGCAGCTCCGGGAAGGCCGGACTCAACAAGTTGATGCCATGCTTCGGCAGCTGAAGTGTTCGATTCAATTTGAGCGGGGATCATGCCGACTGAGTCAGCTACAAGCGCTCCCGGCCCGCTGTCCCGAAGGACGCGGATGATTTCATCCCGGGTTGCGATGGCCGTGCATTGACCGGAGGAATTGACAACGGGGAAATCGGGCTGGGAACCCTCAAGGATCAGGCTGACGGCATGATGGATTGAGTCCTGAAGATCGAGGGTGTGAAAATCGCTCATTGCGGCATCGGATGCTTCGAGACCTTCCAAAAGATGTTCCCGCTGAACGACGGCCACTTCGGCGCTCGCGGAGATGATGAGTAAAAGAGAGATCAAGAGCAGGATCGGCTGCAAGGCGAATATACTGTAAATGGCAAGCGCGGCACCGAAACCTTCGCCGATCCGAACGGCGATCAAGGTGGCTTTTTCGTAGGGAGTCCAGATCGCGAGGAAAGCCCTGAGGATTCTTCCTCCATCCATTGGAAATGCAGGAATGAGGTTGAAAATCCCGAGCATGATATTGATCCAGAAAAGAGCAGCAAGCATCCCACTAAGAGACAATGCGGTAGTTACGGTCGGAGCCGGGATAGTGCCGCCGGACGCGAGCAGTGCGACCAGAGCCAGGATCAGATTGACTGCGGGACCGGCCGCAGCGATCAGGATTTCACGAGGTGGTTCCCGCGGTACCCGCTTCATCCAAGCCACTCCACCGATTGGGTAAAGAACAATACGTGGCGTTGTAATTCCAAAAAACAGAGCTACAAAAACGTGCCCGAGTTCGTGCAGCAGCACACAGGCGAAGGCGAGACAAACGAAAGCGATTACGGCAACTGCTTCGTCAGTGCCGCTATGTCGGCCTGTTGAAAATCCAATCCAGCCCAGAAGGAGCAACAGTGTCAGGTGGATCCGTATCTCCGTTCCCGCGATTTTTCCGATTTTGAAGGACCAGCGCATGTTGTGATGTCTAGTTTATGACGGTGCCGTAGAGTCGGTTTCCGTAGGACCGCCGTATAGGCGCCACATCATAAGGCCCCGGTTCACATGGAAGATTTTAGTAAACCCTGCTTCGACGAAGGCCCCGACAGCTTTTCGGCTGCGGTATCCTCCATCGCAATAGATTAGGATCGGATTGTCGGGGGCTAGGTCGATAAGGTCTTTAGTGTCGAGCTCATCGTCTTCGTAAGGCGCGCTGAGCGCCTGGGGGAGTCTTCGTTTTCGAAAAGACCCGCGGGGTCTGACGTCGACGGCAGTGATCTCGTCGTGATGCTCGAACAGACTGATGGCCCGAAGCGTAGAGAGATTTTTCACATCCTTCTGTGGTGAGCGGCGTGCAAAAAGTGCCAGATCCCAGACTTCTTCAAGGAAGAACCAGAGGGATATCAGGAACAGGATGACAATGATGGGTAGGAAAAAAACTTCGTTGGTCATGGTTCTGTATTAATGGGATAGAAAGACGGGATTCGTTCCTCTTTGGATCAGGCTTTTCGAAAAGCTTCCGACGAAGTAATCCTTGAATCGTCGCTTCGAGTGAATTCCTGTCACGACCAAGTCGAAGTCGTCGATGTAGCCGTTTTCAAGAATTGCATTGATTGGTAATTCTTCGTTGACCGTTTCCACCTTGTCGATGCCGTGGGCGGCGAGGTACATGACGGCTTCGTCGAGAAGGAACTTCGCTTCGCGTTCCTCCTTGTCGGCCACCAATACAGTGACTTCAGTGTCGAACGGAGCGACGAGTCTTGCGAAATCGTGCAGTGCAGCCGCGGATGGAAAACTGCCGTCGAATGTGATCAGTGCCCGGTCGGAGGACTTCACCCCCGTTGATGGGACGGCCAGGACAGGCGTAATCGTTTCATCGAGGAATTCGCTGAGGCAGTCACCATCTTCCCCTTGAGTTTCAAAGTGAAAGAATGTCCTCAATCCCATTACCACGAGATCGTAAGAGATCGACGATGACAGTAGCTTCTGGGATGGTATTCCATCCCATTCGGTCGCGGAGTGCGTCACGCCCTCTTCCTCACAGATCGAGGCGAATTGAGCCATGCAATCCTCGAGAATTCCCTGAGCGTGTTGCGTTCGCTTCTGCACCACATCCACCATCATCGGATAGTACGGGCCGACCGCGGGGACGATGCTTGATTTGATTTCATTGGCATCCAGGACCACGACACCGTCAACGCTCCCTCCGTGAACTTTCGCGATCCTACATGCGGTTTTCGTGGCCGCTTCCGCGTATATCGACGGATCGAGCGGGACCAATATTCTCTTGATGGTTTTCTCCATACAACATGCTCGTCCGGAAACCGGCTCGGCACTTCCTTTCCTTTGTCGAAGGGAGTGCACCAATTGCGGAGAAATGAAAAACGGTTTCCTATCCAAACCGCCGAGAAAGGCGGGAATCGTCGCGCTGCATGCTGCGGCTGGCTCTCCTTAGCAATTCTCGCTGTGCCTGAGGAATCCCGGTTTTGGGGATTTATTTCAATGAGAGAGGAATAGAGGTTTCGTCTTCATCTCAATGAGCTTTTTCGTAAAGCTTCCGACAAAGAAATCCTTGATGATTCGTTTCGAGTGAATGCCTGCCACAACCAAGTCGAATGATTTGATGTCATCTTGTTCCAGATAGCTCCCGATTGGCTCCGGTTCGTGCTGCAGCTTAACCTTGGAATGACCGTGTGCTCCGAGGAATGCCTCGGCATTGGACAAGAGGAAGTCTGCTTCGCGTTTCTTCTCTCCTCCGACATAAACGGTAATATCGAAGTCGAAAGGCTGAGCAAATCTGGAGAAATCCTGAAGGGCGCGTGCTGAGCTGAGACTGCCGTCGAAAGCAATGAGAACCCGTTCGGATTTTTCTAATCCTTTTGCCGGGACCGCGAGAACGGGAGTAATAGTTCGGTCGAGAAGCTCGCTGAGACATCGCCCCTGGCCTCCGTTCTTACCCTTGGTTTCGAAGTGAAAGAAAGTCTCCAATCCTATCACTACCAAATCGTAGAAGATCGAGGATTCAAGGAGCTTCTTCGAGGGAAGCCCCTCCCATTCCGTCTCAAAGTGTTTTACCCCTTCTTTCTCGCAGGTGTCGGCGAAACGATTCATGCAGTCTTCCAGAATATGCCCTGCATGGTCCTTTTTCTTCTGAACAGCGTCGATCATTGAGGGGTAGTAAGGGCCGATCTCGGGAACTATGCAGGAAGTAATCTCTATGGAGTCCAGAACAGCTACACCACCTATTTCCGAACCATGCTTCTTCGCAATCTGACAAGCGGTTCTTGTTGCCGCATCTGCATATAGTGACGGGTCGAGAGGAACCAGTATTCTTTTGATAGGGTTTTCCATACCGACAGTGTCCGCTCTGACTCTCCTGTGCGCTTCTCTTCGCTTGTGGAAACAGGCGCACGAATTGCTTGAGCCCTGCTTTTAGTTTTCTGAGACCGGCAAGGGATGCGGGAGATTCGACAAAAGCGGACAAGCGAAATGAATACGATGCGCCCAAGTTTAAGCATGGAAGCAAATTCGATAAACAAAATCCTGGTTGCGATCGATTTCGCCGATGAAGCAGAAGACATCCTGAAGATAGCAGGAGAGCTTGGCTCCAGTTTGTCGGCCGAAATTCATCTCGTTCATGTCTATCGGCCGGATCCTGACCCGGTCTATGATTCGATCATATTCCCGGTGCTTGTTGCGGGTGAAACAGAAGCCGAGCATGAGAAAGTTCTTCAAGAGGAGCGGAGTCAGCTTCGAGGGCAGGCTGACAGGCTTCGAAAGGCCGGTGCGAAGACATTCGGATATATGAAGCCAATGGAGAAAGGTATCGCAAAATCAATTCTGAATTTCGTGGACGAGATTCACGCTGACTTGATCGTTATTGGAACGAGACATCCGAATCGAATCGACGAGTTTCTAGTAGGGAGCGTTGCGAAGAAGGTTCTAAAAAAGAGTCAGACTCCTGTCCTCCTTGTTCCCCGTAGTTCAATCGGAATAGGAGTATGAAAAAGCAAGGGATATCAGGAGCCCTCTACTTTGTGATCGCAGATGGCGTCCGCGTTTTTCGGGGTGGTGAAGAGTCGAGCGATCCTTCTGTTCGCCCTCATCTAGTTGAGGTTCATGTAGAAGATTCTCCGTCTGAAGATTCGGGGAATGAACCGCGGGATCGTTCCGGTCGATTCGAGAAGGGAGACTCGGCATCCTATCGAAGCGGATTGGTGGGTGGTGAAAACCACAGCCGCAATGATGAGATGGATCGACGACGTGATTTGACTGTGAGCAGAAAAATCGAGGAAATATTGGACGATCTCGACTATCCCGAATGGCATATCGTGGCACCTGCAAACCGACTGGCGTCAATCCTTACTCACCTGTCTTCCCCGGCAAATGCCGGGCTGCAGTCCCAACATAAGGGGAACTGGTTTAAGCTCAAGTTGGCGGATATCGAGTCGCGCCTCTTATGAACGCTGTTATCTGCAAGGGGGGGTGGGAATGGAAGGCCTTGCAGGGTTCCTTTACTCCACGCTTGCTGCCGCGGGTTCGCAAAAGACGCTTGGTAAATGCCAAGTACTGATGAGTTCTCGAAGACAAACAATGCGAAAGTCGGGAAATGAATTCCCCTGAGGCCATACTTGTAGCGACCGACTTTTCGGAGTCGGCAACGGCCGCAGTTCACCAAGCCTCCGATATTGCAGCACGCCTGGGGTATCGGTTGCATATCCTTCATGTCATCGACACGCTGGAACTCGACCCGGTCGACTGGCCGCGGGAGGGGGACATTGAGTCGAAAATGGAAGACCTGGTATTATCTCTGTCCGGTAAAGTCGCTGTCGAAACGGATATTAAGGAGTCCCATGCGGCCAAGGCAATTCTGCAAGAGGCAGACAATGAAAACATTGCAGCTCTCGTTGTTGGGTACTCCGGAAAGAGCGGTTTCTTTCAGCGGATCGGATCGACAGCGTCGAAGGTGGCGCGGCGCAGTCGCAAGCCTGTTTTTATTTTGACCTCTTCGTTTTCAAGCGAATCTGCAGTCATAGGCTGCCTCGATTTTTCCGAAACGAGTCGGACTGTGATCGACTGGACCCGGAAGCTCATCAACACGGGCGGTTATACCGGTCAGTACGCTCACGTGGCGATTCCGCTGAAGCGGCTGATCGAATACAATCTTGGTGGTGGAGAGGATGATTCTCCAATCCCCACTTTCGGGGGATCTGAAATTCGATACCGCGATCAGGTGGAGAGGGCTTTGAGACGTCTGGATGGCATCGATGAAAGTGACGAGATAGAAATTTGCTTAAACGATTCCCCGCAAAAGGGGCTGGAAGATCTCGCGGCGATCCGTTATCCGGCGCTGCTTGTCCTTGGAAGAACGGAACACAGTGCCTTGCATGACCGGATTATGGGATCGACATCAGAGCAGATACTTGACTACAGCGGTTGTTCGACATTGGTAGTTGCGGGGAAAGGAAACACTTTTTAGTTTCTTGCTGAGTATTTTTATCCGTGTTTTCCGACCAATTATGCCTGCTTCTTCTGATACCGATTTTTCATCGCCCCTTTCCGGACAGAATCCTGATGACTGGTCGAGAATGATCGTGGAGTCGGCGCCGAATGGAATTATCGTCGCGGAGAAGGGTGGCGGAATCGTAATGACGAATGGGAAAGCACAATCGCTCTTTGGTTACACTGCCGAAGAGTTTCTTCAATTGAGGATCGAAGATCTGGTTCCGAAAAACATTCGCGAAGTTCACACAAGCTTCCGGTCGGGATATCACAGTGCACCCGAGGTGCGTGCCATGGGAGCCGGACGTGATCTGCTCGCCGTGAGGAAGGATGGGGCGGAGTTCCCTGTTGAAATTGGTCTGACTCCTCTGTCAGTGCCGGGGCGGGAGCTGGTTCTTTCATCTATCGTAGACATCACGAAGCGAAAGGAAACGGAGCGGAAGCTGCATGAATATACGCTTGAAAAGGAGTTCCGGGCGAAAATCTGGGCCAATGTTCACGACGCCGTTTTCTATCTCGATGGAGAAGGTATGATCCAGGAATGGAATGGGGGTTCGAAACGACTCTTTGGCCATGCCTCGAGCGAAATAGTGGGACAGAACATTAGCCTGATATGTGCTCAGGACAGCCGATCACTTTTTGAGAAAATTGACAAGGTGATACGGAAAAATGAGATCGCCGAAGAGATTATCCACTGCAAAGACAGTTCCGGAAAAGATGTGTTTGTCAGGGCGACGGTGACAATGATGGATCGCAATGGCGACAGCGGCTACCTGATCTGCGCAAGTGATATTACTGAAAGAAGAAAGCTCGAAGCCGAGCTTCTGAAAGTCGCCGAAGAGCAGCAACGCAAAATCGGGCAGGATATTCACGACGATCTCTGTTCACAGCTGTCCGGAATCGGTTGTCTGACAAAAGTGCTGGAAGATCAACTTGCCGAGGACCGGCGGAAAGAGACTGAACTGATGAAAAGCGTTTGTGAGATGGTCGCCACAGCGGGAATGACAGCGCGACAGATCGCGCACGGTCTTGTCCCGTCTGTTCTCGAAAATCAAGGGCTCGCAGACGCACTGGAAGAATTGATCAGCACGAACCGGAAGACCTACGGGATTGATATTCGTCTATCGATTTCCGCCGAAGAGGCCATCAGTGAGATCGAGAATGAGACTTGTATACAGGTCTATCGAATCGCTCAGGAAGCGATCTCCAATGCAACAAGGCACAGCGATGCCGAATCAATTATTGTGACTGTCGCTATCGAGAATCATCGCTTCGAAATGACGATTCAGGATGATGGCAAAGGGATGTCCGAAGATCTTGTATCCCTTGGGTTGGGGCTCACGACGATGCGTCGGAGAGCAAAGTTGATTCTGGCGGATTTCGACATTCATGCGAGTCCCGGTGATGGAACCACGATCCATTGTTCCGTTCCTCTTTCTACCAAATGAGTGATTTCTCCAGCGTATTTATCGTCGATGACCATCCTATGATGAGGATGGGGCTTACTTGTCTTATTAATGCAGCCGATGGCCTACAAGTTGTCGGAGAAGCTGGGTCCGCAAGAGAAGCTCTTACAAAGCTTGAAGAGATCGAATCTCCTGATTTGATTTTGCTCGATATATCCCTTCCGGATAAGAACGGGCTCGAACTGCTTAAAGATCTGAAGACCGTTTCTCAAGAATCCAAATCATTAGTGATGTCTTCCCATGACGAAGATGTCTACGCCGAGCGAGTTCTAAAAGCCGGAGGTCGCGGGTATGTCACCAAAGATCGCGCTCCGGAACAATTGGTCGATGCGGTGCGGCGGGTTCTCAAAGGGGAAATTTTTCTGAGTGGGGCGATGACGGCAAAGATGATGGAAGTATTCGCGGGAGGGGAGTCGACGGGGTCTTCTGTCTCTTCGCTTACCGACCGGGAACTTGAAGTCTATCGTCTCATCGGAGAGGGATGCGCCTCTCGGGAGATAGCAGCAAAGCTTGGCGTCAGTATCAGGACGGTCGACGCCCATCGGACGCATATTAAAGACAAGTTGGGATTGCGGGACGCCGCGGACCTCTCCTATCAGGCGATCCGGTGGATGGAGTCGCAAAGCTGATCAGGCAGAATTCCACCAAACAATGCCAAGATTTGCGGAGCGCCCGGGATCGCAGTAGGCGACCATGATGACTTGGGAGTGGGCATACTCGTTGTCCCGTCATTATGGGAAGACAACTTTTCCCTTTTTATCGTCAAACTTGTAGTCTTTCCCTGGATTGCTTTCCAGACGAAGGGGTGGAGGATTGGACAATCGGGCAGCTCTGTTCCCAATGGCCCGCCGAAACTAAAAGATGACTGCTCTGCACAAAACCCAATCCACAGCGGCCATTACCATGCTTCTCTTTGCTTTGGTGTTAGTGCTCCTCAATAGCGATCCGACAGAGGTGAATCTTCTCTTCGGTGTTTTCTCCATGAGGAGGGCTTGGTTGGTGATCGGATATTTTGCCTCGGGATTGTTTGTTGGGTCGCTCACCTGTTTTGTTGCGGTGAGTGTAAGACGGGCTCGAAAAAGCCATGGCTCATGCCCCGGATTTGGGCGGCACTTCGGGGGAGTGAAGGAGTGATGCGCCGTGTCGCGACCAGAAAGGAATTGAACAGAGTTCTCGTGTTCAGTGGTTCATATCTCGCGATATCCTCGATTTCAATTCTCCGAACGCAAAACTACGAGTTCCTTCTCTATTTGCTCGTAATGACTGCGATCATCATTGCGGTTCTCGGGGTTCACCGGAGAGCCGGACTCAGCGAAAATCTCCTGTGGGGTTTTGGTTTATGGGGGCTCTTCCATATGGTCGGTGGCCTATGCTCAATTCCTGATTCCTGGCACACCGCGGATACTACAGGTGTTGTCTACAACTGGCGCATCATTCCGGGGTATTTGAAATACGACCAGTTGGTTCATGGCTACGGGAGCGGACTGACCACCTGGCTGTGCTGGCAGGCTCTTGCGGCGAGAACGAAGAGCAACGATGGAAGTCCTATCGCTCCTACATTGGGAATGCTTTCGCTTTGTGCGACTGCGGGAATGGGGTTTGGAGCTTTGAATGAAGTGATCGAATTTTTCGCGTCGATTTTGATCCCCACCACCAATGTCGGGGACTACGAAAATACAGGATGGGACCTCGTTGCTAATTTGGTGGGCGCTACTATAGCCGTGCTCTGCATCCGCTCGAAATGGGCATATTACAAAGTCGACAGCTAGAGGCTCTGTTCGCTTTTCCTCAAATTGCAGCGAGCCTCTAAGTGTTGTTTCTGAAATTGAATCCATTCAATGGGATAGTCTCGCTTGGTGGCGTAAAACACAATGGCAATGGATGCCATTGCGATCGCTGCACCGATGAATGCGCAGAAGGAATCCTTTTGCGCATCCCAAATATCACCCTGAGACCCGAGAAATTCGATGCCGACATCGCCTCCAAGAACGACGGCGGCAGCCCATTCAAGCAACTCGTAGAGTAGCGAGGTTGAGAGAATGAACGATAGCGGGACGAGATGGCTCCAAAGCTTCCAGCGGACTTTAGCGAATTGGAGAAAACACTCTCGAAACGGATAGTAGAGAAGTAGGCCATAAGCGAAATGAACGATTCGATCGTAGTGATTTCTATCAGTCTTCTCAGTTGTTTGAACGGTTTCCCCAAAAAAATACTCGAGCCACTCCCGGTAGGGAACCTCGGAATAGGTGAAGTGAGATCCGACAGCATGAAGCGTCAGGAACAAGGCCATGAGGAAATAGGAGAATCGCGAAAATGCATAGCGGCTCCAGGTAAAGACCAGGACGAGAATGCCGGCGAGCACCACGATGTTTTCAAGCGCCCAGTCATCCCGGTAGACAGGGGCGATTGCGAGAATTGTCCACAGTGAAAAGTAGAGTGCCGCAAGAATGAACACGAAGCGATGGTGGGACCGAAATTGAAGATCACTCACATTGGGCTCACTTCTTTTGCCCGGTCTATCTTTCGAATCGCTTGGCATTGTTTCATGCATTGGAATGGATGGACGGGAAGAATACTGATCCGGTCCAGAGGGAATGTTCCAGCGGGAACATAGTGGAGAATGAGACCGACGACTCTTCACTGATTGTTGAATTCACAGCCCTGTTTGTTCCTCTGTGCTCCAATAGCCCGCGAGAACGGCTCCAGGGGGCGGTTCTGCCGGAGGCATCGCGATTTCAACAAGCCGTGGGCAGAGTTTCGCAATAGATGCCATGAAGGGGGGCTCTTCTGGTCCACACTTGTGGTATGAGTTTTAAACGCACACTTTCAATATGGAGCTTTGTTGTAATAGCTGCCGTGGGAGCCGGGAGCCTCATCAGTGAGGAGGAAGACCGCCAGGGAAAAATCCTCGAAACCAAGGGGTTTCGGTTTCGGGGTGGTGATCCTGAGAAAGGCAGGGAAGCGTTTGCCATTTTGAGTTGTAATCAATGTCACTCCGTTGCGAACTCAAATGTGCCTGATCCTCGTCAAAAGCGGAGAATCAATTTGGAGCTCGCTGCGGAAATGCGGTTTGTGAAAAAATATGAAGATCTAATCCTTGCGATCACCAGTCCCCGCCACGTCATCAACGAGCAGTACCGGGCAATTATCAGCGATGTCGAACTTCAGGGCGAATTGAAGCCTTTTATGACCGACCTCACTGACCACATGAGTGCAAGACAATTGATGGACCTGACTTCTTTTCTCCATCAAATCTACGCTAGAGAACTTCCGGAATACGGAAAGCCCGCAGCGGCCGAATAAGAATTTTATCTCGTTGATTCCAGGAGGGGGTGCGTATTGAAGGGGTGGATTGCACCCCCTCAGCAGAAACTTTACTCGTCAGGAAGAAGCAGGGAAGTGGTCGACGCTCCCTTCCATCGTATTTTCCCGATCAATGGGAACTGGATAAGTGAAAGGAAAGTGATCCGGGCATAGCTGCTGTTCGCGCTACTCCTGCGGATCGGGAGCTTCTCTTCGGTAGATGATCCAGTAAACAAGGCCGACCATCCCGGCACCTCCAGCAAGGTTCCCGAGGGTGACGGGTAGCAGATTATTCAATAGGAAAGACGCCCACGTGACTTCATCGGATCCGTAGAAGATCGCGAGCGGCACGAAGTACTGATTGGCGATGCAGTGCTCGAACCCTCCCGCGACAAATGCGGTGACTGGAAAGATTACTCCGACTATGCGGTCGACCACGGAACGGCCCGCCATAGCGAGCCAGACCGCCAGGCAGACAAGGATGTTGCAAATGATGCCTTTCAAAAAGGCATCAGGAAAGCTTAGAGACAGTTTGGACACCGCCAGAGCGGACGCGGTTTGCCCGATCCCTCCTTCGTTCATTTCGAGGTGACCGGAATAGGCAACAAGCAAGGCGAGTCCGGCGGCTCCGAAAAAGTTAGCGAAATAGACGATGGTCAGATTGCGTAAAAGGCGGGAGAGGGGAATCTTCCGGCTTACCCAGGCCATAACCATAAGATTGTTTCCGGTGAAGAGCTCTGCTCCGGCAACAACGACAAGGATCAGTCCAAGCGAAAAGACGAGTCCGCCGAGGACTCTCTGCACCGCGAAGGAGAGAGATGGGTCGGATGCGACGATCAGGAAAAACATCGCACCAAGTCCGATGAAGCCTCCGGCAAGCACTCCTAAAGCAATCAGTTTCAGGAGTGGAAGGTTCGCCTTCTGTACTCCTACCGTTTCTACCCGTTCTGCGATTTGGTCGGGTGCGTAGGCATCGCTGCCGTATATTTCAGTCATACTGTTTGGGGAATGGAGTCTTCTACGATGCGCGAAAGCTTAAGGGCGGTCGCCTTGTATTGCGGGCATTTTGAAAGAGGATCGAGGGTAGGTCCAGTGAGGCGGTTGGTGTGCGTCTCAGGAAAGTGAAAAGAGAGAAACAGAGTCCCCGGTGCAACGCGTTCGGATGCCGTCACCTGAACTTTGATTTCTCCCCATCGACTCGAAGCCAGAACGGTGTCTCCATCGCTGAGCGATTCATGCTTCAAATCGGAAGGATGAATTTCGAGTAGATCCTGTTCGACAAGAGTTCGATTCGGCGTTCGCCTTGTCATCGTTCCGACGTTGTAGTGCTCAAGAAGTCGACCCGTCACGAGAAGGTAGGGAAAGCCCTCGACGCCATGTTCGGGGCTGGGTTCATAATCGACCGTGACGAGTTTCCCTTTGCCCCTGATGAAGCCGTCAGCATGCACAGTGGTGGTGCCGGGATGAGAGGGAGCAGGGCATGGCCACTGAAGCCCGTCGCCTTCGAGCCGATCATAGGAAATGCCGCCAAACAGTCCCGGGGCAACCCTGGCGATTTCGTCCATGATTTGATGAGGACCGTCATAGTGCCAGTTTGCCCCAAGACGATTTGCGACTTCGAGAACCGGCTGCCAGTCGGGCCTGGAGTCTCCGGGTGCTTCTACAGCTGGACGCACGTGTTGGACCCTCCGTTCGCCGTTGGTGAAGGTTCCTTCCTGTTCCAGAAAGCTGCAGGCCGGAAGCACTACATCGGCAAATTGGCAGGTCTCGGAAAGAAAGAGATCCTGGACGATGATTAGATCAAGTTGGCCAAGCGCCTTGAGAATTTCCGTTTCGTTCGGATCACTTTGCGCGACATCCTCGCCCATCAACCAAAGTGCCCGGAATTCCCCGCGTGCGGCCGCTTCCAGCATCAGAGTGCTGGGGAGCCCCGGTTCGGTTGGCGGTAGCTTTCCCCAGATTGATTCGATTCGTCCTCTTACATCTTCGTCCGCCAGAGGCTGGTAGCCGGTAAAATGGCTGGGCATACTACCCATGTCGGCGCTTCCCTGAACGTTGTTCTGACCACGCAAAGGCAGCATGCCGGCTCCGGGTTTACCGATGCTTCCAGTGAGCATTCCGATATTGCAGAAGGTCATTACTGAAGCAGTACCCTGCATCAATTCTGACAGTCCGAGTCCGTGGACAAACAATGCAGGTCCGATTTCGGATAGGATAGCGGCGGCAGATCGGATGTCCGTTTCGGAAACACCGGTGATTGACTCAACTTCCTTCAGTTCCAATTCTCGTAGAAAACTGTCCAGTTCATCCAGCCCTTCGGTTCTGGCTTCGAGATAGGAGGAGTCGGCTGCGTGGGTTTCGAGAATGACTTTCGCAATTCCGTTGAACAACGCGACATTGGTTCCCGGTAATAATTGGAGATGAAGAGTGGCATATTCGGTCAGTTCGATTTTTCGGGGGTCGATGACGAGGAGGGGCACACCGTGGAGCGCGGCTTGCTTGATTCGTGCGCCGACGACGGGGTGGGCTTCCGTTGGATTCGCTCCTGCCACGACAATCCCGCGAGCCTTTTCGATGTCTTCGTAGGAAGCTGATGCCGCGCCGGTGCCGGTTACGAGTTGGAGAGCGAGGGCGGTAGAGGAGTGGCAGACTCGTGCGCAGCAATCGACATTATTGCTTCCGAGTTCAGCCCGGAACAATTTTTGAAGTAGATAACAGGACTCGTTTGTGGAGCGGGACGAGGTGAATGCGCCCACCATTTCAGGACCATGCTGAGCGATTAAACTCTGAAGGCGTTCAGCGATGAAGTCGAGCGCTTCGTCCCAGGAAACCGGTTCAAGCTCTCCATTTCGTCGCAATAGCGGCTGGGTGAGGCGTTCCGGGGAATGGTGAAATGCGTGGGCGTAGCGACCTTTCAAACAAAGGTGCCCGTGGTTGACGACAGCGTCAGAAATACCATCGATCTGTTGGACGGTTTCGTCGCTGGAGGAAATACGAATACGACAGCCCACTCCGCAGTATCCACAGACACTATCCGTTTCACGGTCGGATGTTTGGGCCTGATCAGGAGCGCGATCCCGATCGAAGAGCGCTCCGGTGGGACAAACGTCGACACAAGCCCCGCAGGAGACGCAAGGGCTCGTGAGAAAGCGATCTTCGCTACCGTAGATGAGATGCGTTTCCACCCCACGCTTGGCAATTCCGTAGACGAACTGCCCCTGCACTTGCTCGCAGGTATTCAGGCAAAGTCGACATGTGATACAGGAATCGGGATGAAACCGGAGGTAGGGGTGGCTGTCCTCAACGCCTTCTTTGGTGGTCAAGGGTTGAGCCGTGTACGGAACTTCGTATTCATCAAGAATTTCTCGAAACTTACCGTTTGTATCGCCTGCAACGAGCCCGGTGATTTCATCGGTCTCGATGTAGAAGTTCAGGATCTGTTTCCGTAGCTTCCGAATACGATCCGAGTCGGTCTCGATTTCAATTCCTCCTTCGCAGAGAGTATGGCAGGCTCCGACCGGTCTATCTTGCGTGGAGGTTTCAACGATGCAGAGTCGGCAACCGGCTTCGGGTAGAAGGTCTTTTGCGTGGCAGAGGGTCGGTATTTCAATTCCCGCCCTTTCTGCAAGATCGAGAATTGTTTCGCCGTCGGAGAAAGCATGCTTTTCACCGTTGATTCGGAGGGACTGAATCATGCTTCTTAGTTATTTTGGTTCTTAGGACCGAAGATGCGATCCTGAAAATCAGCGAGGAGCGTCCGGATTGGTCCCGGAACGAACTGGCCGAATGCGCAGAGGCTGCCCGCCTCGATTGCGTCGAGCATTTCTTCAAGTTCAGCAATTTCCCGGTTTTCATTGATAGCCTTGAGAAACGCCTGAGATCCCAAGCGGCAGGGAACACACTTTCCACAGGATTCACGGATCATGAATTCGGTGAGGTGAATCAGTAGGTCGTGGAAATCAGTGCTTTCCGGAATGGCAACAAAGCCTCCATGTCCCAGTTGAATGCCGTGACGATCCATCACCTCGAAACAAATGGGGTAATCCCAGTCCTCTGGTTTCAGAATGGTACCCATCGGCCCTCCCACTAGGACGGCGGCGAGGGGTTCTCCATCGCGGCCGCCTCCACCGATTTCCTCGATCACTTCCCGGAAGGTGATGCCCAGCTCAACTTCGACGAGTCCTGGATTCTGAAAGCCATGGTTGAGGCTGATCGCCTTCGTTCCGCTGGTGGCATGTGTCCCGTAAAAGGCATACGCCTCTCCTCCCTTTTTTGCTATGAAAGGTATGTTGGAAAGGGTTTCAACATTGTTGACGACAGTGGGTTTCCCGTGCAATCCGACCTGAACAGGATAGGGCGGGCGCAGTCTCACTTCACCCCGGAGCCCTTCGAGAGACGCGATGAGAGCGGTTTCTTCACCGCAGACATAACTGCCTTTTCCAATAAACACACGGATATCAAAGTTGAAGCCGGATCCGCAGATGTCCTGTCCGAGATAGCCTTCCCGGCGAGCATCCGCGATCGCTTCGTGCATGACCTCGACAGCCTGCGGATACTCGGAACGAATATAAATGATGCCTTCTGAGGCACCGATCGCATACCCGCAGAGAGTCATACCCTCGATGATTGTGTGCGGGTCCTGCTCCATGAGGACACGATCTAAAAATGAGCCGGGATCCCCTTCGTCGCCATTTGCAATAACGTATTTCTGATCAGAGTCGGATTCAGCAGCCATGCGCCATTTCTTTCCGGTGGGGAAGCCAGCACCCCCACGACCCCGCTCACCGGATTTTTCGACTTCTTCGATGAGATGTGATGGAGAGAACCCGAGGGCGTTTACCAGACCTGTGTAAACTCCCGCCTCAATTGCTTTTTTGATTTCATGAACGGGGCCTGCGAGAATGCGGCGGGTGATGATCGCTTCGGGCGCGAGATTGCGAATACTCGTCGGGCTTTGCTCGCGCAATTGTTCGTTGGGAATCATTGACACCGGAGAACGGTCGCAGAATCCAAGACAATAAACCCTCTGACACTCGTGCCCGTAGCGATGCAGGATTGCTTCAATGGAACTTCCGCCGCCGAGACGGCAAGAGGTTCCGTCACAGACTTGAACAACAGAGTTACTGCTGTTTTTCCAGGCATTGTCGGCATAAAAGCTTCCGGCTCCTCGCAAGCTTGCAATCGGAAGTCCAGTGTCTATAGAAAGGCTTTCCAGTTCCTCAGGTGTCAGATTGGGAGTGTCCGGGTCAATCCAATCCCCGGCACTAAGTGGTGTCTTCTGAAAGGCGGACTTGGATGTCTCGCGAAAACCTTTCGATTTGGGCGACGGGGATTCGTTCATGCCGTGATTATCGCAGCTGAACGGCTTCGTCACTCTTCCTGTCTTGACGAATGATGCTCACATTTTGGCCCTTTGACGATTAGTTGGAGGTGGGGCTCGTACGAAATCCTCGTATGACTGAGCTTCATATCCTGCGTAGGAACGATTCCGAGTCACAACGAATATCGAAAATCGGCCATGCTGGTATTATTTTGGGACTTCTCGAAAGGAATCCGTATCCGCTATGAACACAGAAACAGTATCGACGACTCACGAGGACCAGACTTTTGATAAGTTGGTCAACGCTCCTCTCTTCGCCACCTATCGCAAAGCTTTCATGGACGCTACCGGGTTGGGATTGCGACTGATTCCATTCCGCGAAAAGGTTCCCTCTTCTGACATGGAATTCTCCAGTCCTTTCTGTGCAATCCTTAATGAGTCCAGTGATGCCTGTCGCTCGTGCGACCGGGCCTGTCAGAAGCTCTATCGGTCGGCCGAGACTGCGGCACAGACAGTTTCCTGTTTCGCTGGACTCCGCGAGACCGCGATTCCCGTCCGGGCAGGGGGACAGACGGTGGCTCTCTTGACAACCGGGCAGGTATTCACGGAGCCCCCCTCCGAGGTGGACTTTGAAACTATCGGGATTGAACTGGAAGAGAGTGGTGCGAGCACGGCGCAAGTGGCCACTCTAAAAGAGGCATGGCTGCACACACGCAGTTTACCGATCGAACAATACGAAGGAATCATTACGCTGCTATCAGCTTTCGCGATCCAATTCTCGGAATACCTTAATCGGCTCCTTGTCGAGGAACGCCATGCCGAACCGGACGTGGTCATCAAGGCCAAGCAGTTCATTAACGCCAACCTGGAAGATAAAGTCTCACTCGAAGAGGTCTCCCACTATGTCGGTGTGAGCACTTTCTACTTCTGCAAGATGTTCAAACAGTCGACTGGGATGACACTCACTGAGTATGTGAATCGGCGCCGCGTTGAGAGGGCCAAGCAAAAACTTCTCAATCCACAGAACCGGGTCACCGAAGTCGCATTTGAAGTGGGATATCAGTCGCTCTCTCAATTCAATCGAAGCTTTCTTCGCTACGTAGGTGTTTCTCCCAGCAGGTTCCGGGAGCGCCAGAGCGCCGAACGCAGTATCCAACGCCACGAAGCAGCATGAAAAAAAGCGCTCTCAAACTATTCCAGCTCGAAGTCACCCGGGAGGAGATCGAGGAAATGTATGATCGCTATGACTCGGGTATGGCTGACCATACTACTTCAAACGCTGTATCCCTGGCGCTCCGAAAAAAGATGCGGTCAGAATTTATCCCGAAAATTGTCTCTGCTTCTGGTCATGATGGCTGCAGGTTGCAGGTAGGGGGAGAGTCTATAGCTCTCTCCGTAGAAGTGTGCATTTGGCTTGATCGAGCCGGAAAAGGGTTCGCGGTATCACCAACCGCTTTTCCCATAGTTCTTCCGCAAGAGATACTTCAGCTCGAGGTGTCAGAGGAAGCAGAAGTGGCCGAAGACGAAGCGGAAAGTGTAATTGCCGCGTAGCGGCTGTCAATTTTGCTGCTGATTTTCATCAGGGTAAACGTCCCCGAAAAAACGGTCATTCGAAAAGGTAACAACTCTGGAAATTGTTTTTACCGCTTGGTGAGGCTATTTGTTCTCCCAGGGAAGAGAGAGTCCCAGGTGCATAACTTCACGAAGAGAAGTGACTCCTTGCTCAATCAAAGAGAGAGCATGATCTACGAGTTCCGGTGATCCTGCTTGTAGTCGCCTTGAGCGGATCGCATCTTCGTCCGCTCCTGCGAGAATCATCTCGTAGTCAGTACGATCCAGATTCCAAACCTGAAAGAGGCCGGTCCTCCCTTTGAATCCAGAACCCTGGCATGAATCGCATCCGGTTGAGAACGGAACTTCTTTAAGGTCTTCCCGATTATGTATGGAGAGAAATGAATTTTCGAGATCGGTGGGAGGGCGAGTTGATTGGCATTTCTGGCAAAGGCGTCTAATGAGTCGCTGATTGACGACTACTCCGAGGGCGGTGGCGATCTGGTGATTAGTGACTCCGAAATTGTTAAGGCGTGTTATCGCACTTGCTGCGTCGCGACTATGCATGGTTGCCATAACGACGTGTCCCTGAATTGATGCTGCCACGGCTTGGCTGGCAACGGTACCTTCCCGGATTTCCCCCACCATGAGGCAATCCGGATCGAGACGTAGAGATGTGCTAACCCCTTCAGCGAAGTCGAGATCATGCCTTTCATCAACCTCGATCTGATTGATTCCGTCGATCTGGTACTCGACAGGGTCTTCAACGGTAACAACGTGCCGGGAATCTTCGGCGAGTTCGTGAAGCAGGGCGTAGAGGGTTGTCGTCTTTCCACTGGCTGTTGGGCCGGTTACAAGAATCATTCCGTTGAGATCACTCAACCAGTGTTGAAACTGATCAGTCTGTATTTTGGTCAGACCGAGGCTTGGAAGGTCATGCTTCACTTGGCGTGGATCGAGAATTCGGATCGCCATTTTTGGGCCGCTGATGCAGGGGGCCAGAGTGATGCGAAGATCGATTTCCTCACCATCGACATTGAGGCGGCGCCTCTCTCCAACAGGATGAAATACAGTCCCGGTTTCGATGCCTGCATCTGCCTTGATCTGATTGATCAACTTATCACCGGTTGGGCGATTGACGTTCTTCCATAGAACGAGATTTCCGTCGATTCTCATCCGGACTGAGTAGCCGTCGATGAGAGGGTCGATGTGAATGTCGGAGGCGCGAGCGTGAACTGCCTCGGCTAAGACTATGGTTTCAAGCGATGTATTCACGGGTATTCTCCTTGGTTTGTATTTCCTTTTGGTTGGCCCACTCGAGGAGCGAATCGCCAATGATTCTAGCAACAGTTTCCGGGAGGAAGTCATCCGTATTGAGAACGAGATGGTACCACTCCGGGGCATTTATGGCGGACCTCGCATAGCGCTGGACAAAATTCTTACGGCTTTTGTCTGTTTCCCTGACGACATCTGTAGCGCGCTCGATAGAAATTTCGTGGCGGGATGCGGTGTGTTGGATTCGCTTCGATTGCGAGCCGACGAGTCGAATGTGGAAAGTGTTCTCCATGTCCGCAGTCACAAAATTTCCGGCACGCCCGACCACGATCACATTTCCCATTCGACAAAGGTTTCGGATGGTGTCGGCGGAGTAGTTGAAAAGGGTCCACTCCGAAGGATGCAAATTCAGTAATTCCTCAAGTAGGTTCACGACTGGAAATTTAGTGTTTTCCGCCAGAAAAGGCGCGACGGATTTGGGAAGGTCGTGATCCTCGATGATCTTTCCGATCATCCCCTGGTTGAAAAGTGCCCAGCCAAGATCAGTCGAGTCGTCGACCTCGCTGAGGTAATTCACGAGTGCACATCCTATATTGTCCATTCCTGCTCCACACTCTCTGGAAATCGTTAGAGCAGGTCGGAACGACTTTCCTTTCGAGAAGCTTTCCTCTGAAAGTCGAGTGCGCAGGTAGTGCTCCATGCGATCAAGTAAGAAGTTTCTGGCTGACATCGTAAAAACCATAGCGAATTTTGATGGTTTTCCCCTCGCCGGTTTTGTGAATCTTTGTGCAATTCTTGCCTCTTGAGCTATCTCATTGGGAGAGAAGGAGAGAGCGATGCGACTCCTCAATCAGATAATTTGCAAAGCTGCCAATGAAGAACCTCTTCAAGGATGTTCGGGACCGGATGCCTGCAACAATGAGATCGGACCATTCAAGGTGTTTCTTCTCGAAGGAGTCGGTAAGTGCTTCTTGCTCGAGCGAGGTGGTGATGGTCTCGACTCCCTTCCGCTGCAGAAATTTCTGGGCCTGGTCAAGG
Organism: uncultured Verrucomicrobiales bacterium; assembly: GCA_913058215.1. Lineage (GTDB taxonomy): Bacteria > Verrucomicrobiota > Verrucomicrobiia > Verrucomicrobiales > DEV007 > Arctic95D-9. The sequence continues at coordinate 18,124 of CAJXQE010000009.1, read as the reverse complement.
AGATGGCCTCCGGATTTAGCATTTCCCGTGCCGGTTACGATTCGTACCTCCGGCTTGTAGATTGGCCAAAATTCGGCGAAACGGTGCATCGCACGGGTAGAGGGTTCGCTACCATCGAAGGCGATGATGACGCGCCGAATGGGATCACTTTCAAATGAGGGGCATAGCAGAATGGGGATTGCCGAATGGTTGAGGACCAAGCGGAGTGTATCGTGGTTCTCTGGTTCTGTTTCAAAGTGAAAATGGCTCTGCATCCCAAACACTCCCAGATCGTGGAAACGAATTCGATCAAGGATGCCGTTAGCTGGAGTACCGCTCAGGCGGAGAAATTCTGCTTTTACTTCATATTCCTTACACGTATTCAGAAACACCTCTCCGGCAAGATCAAGTTTGCTGATAGCGTTATGGACCCGGATCACTGCATTCGGGCGGGGGAAGTCGGCATAGTCGGCCATGAAGGGAAGCGCAACCGATTCCTGAATTCCATGGGAATCCACTACAGCAAGTCCGGTGAGGGTAGCGTTTGTCCGTTTCGCAATTTCACAGGCTCGTAGGGTCGCTGCCCGGGAGTGATCACTTGTGTCGAGTGGGACCAGATATCGAGTCTCTTCTTGTGATGACATACACTACGGTGTTCCACCCTCTGCTGAAATCTCTGCATTCCGTGTCAAATCCAGATCATTCATTGCTGTATTCGTAAGCAGAGACCAATTCCGGATTTCCATCCCGGGAATTCCAATGCCAAAGTGGATCGAGAGCATTTCGACAGGCGGAAACTTTTCAATGAGCAAGTCACTTGATCCTAAGAATCTTCCCTCAAGCACTGAGCAAGCTCGCTGGATTCCGCGGGAAGGTTCTTCGTTTCCTCTCGGTGTCTCATGGGTTGAGGAGGAGAATGCGTTTAATTTAGCGATATACTCAAAGCATGCTCGCTCTGTGGAGCTTCTCTTTTTCCGGGAAGGTGACCTGAGCGAGCCTGTTTATCAGTTTTGCTTCGAACCGCTCGTGAACAAGTCAGGTCCGATCTGGCATTGCCGTATTCCCGGAAGTCTTGTGGAGGGCGCGAAATACTATGGATACCGCATCGGTGGACCGGAGCCTGAGGCGGGTTTCAATTGGCACTCATTCGATCAAGAAAAGATTCTACTGGATCCCTATGCGACCTCGGTTTTTTTTCCGGATTCATATGATCGCGAGGCAGCAAGAAGTTCAGGATCGACCATGGGCTGTGCTCCTCTGGCTGTTCTAAGGGATGGGCGGGAACCGGCGGAGGCAATCGATCCCTCGGTCCGGAAATGCCGACACGAGTGGGACTTGATTATTTATGAGCTCCATGTGGGCGGGTTCACGAGGCACCCGAGTTCCGGTGTCGAAGCGCGTTGCCGGGGGACCTTCTCCGGAGTGATAGAAAAGATTCCCTATTTGCTCGAACTGGGGATCACTGCAGTCGAGTTGATGCCGGTATTCCAGTTTGATCCCGGTAGCGACGACTACTGGGGATACATGCCCGTGAGTTTTTTTGCCGCCCATCATGGCTACTCTTCGCGACCTGAATCGTGCTCCCAGTATGATGAGTTCAGAGGAATGGTAAAAGCTCTCCACAAGGCGGGTATCGAAGTCATTCTCGATGTCGTCTACAATCACACGGCAGAGGGTGATGAGAATGGTCCGATTTATAGTCTGAAGGGGATCGATAATTCGAGTTACTACATGCTGTCAGGAAATAGCGATCGGCCGTACTCCAACTTTTCTGGAACTGGCAACACGATTCACACTCGTAACCGGGCCGTTCGTCAGTTGATCATCGACAGTATCCGCCACTGGACGGTCGATGCCGGGGTTGATGGATTTCGTTTCGACCTCGCCTCTGTCTTCTCGAGAATTCCTGATGGATCGGTTAGTCCCGACGAAGCTCCGATCTTCGGCGAGCTGACTTCTCATCCTGAACTCGCCAATATTCGTCTTATCGCGGAGCCGTGGGATGCCTCCGGATTTTCTCAGCTTGGAGATCGTTTCCCGGGGACCCTGTGGAGACAGTGGAACTCGACTTATCGAGCAACGATTCAGCGCTTTGTAAGAGGAGATCGTGGGATGGTGGGAGATATGATGACGAGGCTCTATGGGAGTTGCGACTATTTTTCCGACGAGCAGGATCACTCATTCCACCCCTATCAAAGCATCAATTATTTTTCCTCGCACGATGGGCTCACTCTCTATGACCTCACTGCATACAATGTGCGAAACAATTGGGCAAATGGTCATGAAAACCGGGATGGAACAAACGATTCCAGCTGGAACTGTGGTTGGGAGGGAGATAAGGAAGTCCCGACTCAAGTCATGGAGTTGAGGCGGAAGCAGGCTAAAAATTATTTCTGTTTGCTGATGCTTTCCAACGGAACTCCGATGCTGCGGATGGGCGATGAATTTCTAAACACGCAGCGGGGAAACAGTAATCCTTACAATCAGAACAACGATATAAGTTGGCTGGATTGGGAGCAACTTGACCAGAATCGTGAAGTCTTTCGCTTTTTTCGAGAGATGATTGCATTCAGGAAACGTCACCCTTCTCTTTCTCGTTCCCGGTTCTGGAGAGATGACGTCACCTGGTATGGAGCGTCGGGCGTGCCGGACCTATCAGAAGAAGCTCAGAGTTTCGCATGGTATCTTGATGGCGCGTCGGAGGATGACGATGACCTCTATGTTATGATCAACGCTGGTGAAGACTCTCTCGAATTTGTGGTCGAAGAGGGCTTACCCGGTCAGTGGATGACGACAATAGACACTTCCCTTGAGAGCCCCGGGGATATTTTTTCCACGGCTCATGTAATGCCACTCCAGAGTAGCTCTTACACGGTTCTCGATCGATCGATCGTTGTTCTGGTTCGGAGGAGAAGCTACTCTCAATAGTCGGTGAGCGCTTTCGGAGGAAGAGCAGCCCGCAGTGCGTTGAGAACAGCGAGAACATCGATGGCTTCCTGAAGGATCGCTCCGGAAACCGGATTGAGAAATCCCATTGCAGCGAAGACCATCCCAATGACGCTAAGGGTCATTCCTCCGATAGCACTTTGTAAGGCTATTGTTCGCATCCGTTTCCCGATATGAAGCAGCTCGTCCAGCTTCCTTAGGGAGCTGTCCATGATCACGGCGCCGGCAGCTTCGGCGGTAACGTCACTGCCTTTGCCAAAGGCGATGCCAACAGTAGCTGCCATTAGAGCAGGAGCATCATTGATCCCATCGCCAACATAGATTGTATTCTTCCTGGTGGTCTTCTCCTGAACAATGGCTAATTTTTCCTCGGGGCTTTTGTCTCCTTCGACATCTTGGATTCCTACGAGTTGAGCGAGGTACTGTGCTTCGGTATCGCGATCTCCGGAAAGAAGCGTCACGTTCTCGATCCCATGTCGCTTTGCAAGATGATCGACAAATTTTGCGCTGTCCTTGCGGGGAACATCGCGGAATCGGTAGGTCGCTGCATATTCATCATTGATTAAGATGACGCACTCGAGCTTGCCTACTGCCGAGGAGGGAAGTTGCTCGTAAAGGTGAGGTAGATCACGGAGCTTCTTGCGTCCCGTGATCTTCACCTCTTTCCCTGCCACTATTGCGGTGAGCCCCTCACCGGGGTTCTCACTAATCGATTCCACCTCGTGAATAGTGATGCCATTTTCCCGGGCCGCTGACTGAATAGCTTTGGAAAGAGGATGCTTGGAATACTGCTCTACACTAGCGGTCAGCGAGAGCACTTCATCGGGATCGAATTTCGGAGCGTTCAGTTGTTCGACGAGTTCGGGGCGTCCGTAGGTCAGGGTTCCTGTCTTGTCGAAAATGACTTCCTTACAAGTGTCGATCGACTCGAGAATAGCCGGATCGCGAATGATGATCGCCCGCTTCGCAGCAAGAGAGATCGATCCTATGATCGTAACCGGAATTCCGATCAGGAGCGGGCACGGTGTGGCAATGACGAGGACAGAAAGAAATCGAACAGGATCTCCGCTCGCCATCCAGGCAATCGCAGCGAGGGCAAGAGCAACTGGTGTGTAGATCGCACCGAGGGAATCCCCAAGCCTCCGCAGACGCGGTCGCTGCTGTTCGGAGGTTTTCATCACTTCCATGATTTTCGCGTAACGGGAATCGATTGCTCTTTTATCCGCAAGAATTGTGAGAGCGGAATCCCCGTTCAGAGCTCCGGAGAGAACGGTGTTACCTGGAGTTTTGGACACCATGTAGGGTTCGCCAGTGAGATAGGATTCGTCCATCACGCTGTGCCCCTCCACTACGGTTCCATCTACCGGGCATATCTCATGTGGGTAGATCAAAATCGAATCACCAACCTCGATCTTTTCCACAGAGATATCTTCGATCAAATTGGAAGCCTGACGATGGGCGAGAGAGGGCATTCTGCTCGCCAACGCCCGGAGAACGGAGGAGGCCCCGCGTATCGCGTAGGCCTCTAGTGCTTCTCCTCCAGAGAGCATTAAAATCACGAGCGTTCCGGCGAGGTATTCTCCGAGAATTAAAGAAGTTACAATCGAGATTCCAGCGAGTAGGTCAGACCCGAATTCGCGACGGATCGCCTTTAGAACCAGTTCATATACGAGGGGAACTCCTCCGAGTAGAAACGCAATCCAGAGGGGGGCATTCGCGTAAAGAGGCTCAATTTCTAAAGCAAACCGGAGAACCAGGTGGATTGCGATCGTGACCAGAGCAAGCGTCGCGATCAGTTCCTGTTTCCGATCCCGCATTCCAGCATTCGATGAGTGTCCACTCTCAGTCATCCGATGAACTCTACTTGGTCATAGTTCGCAGGCTCTGCAAATAATGCCGAATATCGCGCTCTCCTTGTGCGTGAATTTTTCGATCAACAGATTGATCTGCAATACAGGCATGCGAATATTCAAGCCCTGCAGTGTGAGTTTGGAAACTCCTGACGGGTATATTTATATGAACTGAACGGGGTCGACTCAGTTCCTCGCCGCCCAGACATGTGGTATTACCTCTGTCCGACAGTCAATACTCCTTGAGGTGATAGCAAAGCCTCGCGTGAACGATTTTATAAACCTTATCGGGTTTGTAAGTTGGGGTGTCCGGTTTGTAGGTCGGGGTAGTTGGCTTATCCGGTTTGTAGGTCGGGGTAGTTGGCTTATCCGGCTTGTAGGTCGGAGTAGTTGGCTTATCAGGTTTGTAAGTTGTAGTCGTTGGTTTGGTGTCGTGGACCTCGGCAGCCCTGATCGCAGTGGGAATGCCCCGGCTGTTGTAGATGTCCTTCACCTCGAAAACTTTGTAGTCTCCCACCGTGGTTCCCTTTTGATAGGCGGTGTTGGTGATTTCTCCCTTGGAGGCGTACACCAGTACGTGTTCGAGGCCACCGGGAGGGGTTGTTTCCCAGGAAATGGTGAGCTTCTTGTGGGCGGCAGCTGCAGTAGGCTTGTTGGTGCTTCCCGGAAAAAGCTCAGTGGTGTGCTGATCCGAACTGAAGTGAAAGACACGGACATGGCAGTTGGCTGTTGGGAGAATTACAAGAGAGGCGCGCTGCCCAATGACTACCGCCGGTTGGATTGAAATGGTTAGCGTGCCACCGTCTTCCAGAGCAACCGTGCTGGTGCTTTGAATCGCAGCAGGGGATTTATTTTCCTCTTCTGCCACAGCTTTGATTGCTGTGGGAATTCCCCGGGTGTCAAACTGGGCTGATTGGGAAAAGGCGGTCAATGAGGTCAGTATTGATGCGCTAACTAACCCGATAAATTTCAACGATTTCATAATATTGCGGCGTGAGGGATTATGTTTACCAGACGAATTCTCATTCCGCCAGAGTTGATTGGGGAAAATGATGCCAATGCAAAATTGAACCAAGAAGGATAGGCGCGTGCTTTTACCCTTACCCTCCGATTATCGATTCCAATTACCCGATCTGAGATTATCCCCATCCGGTTCGAACAGGCTTGACCCCGGGTGACTGCAGGAGGCACTATCGGCAGAACCGTTGCTGCTCACCTGTCCACTTTGCCTCTTCATGAAGAACCCAGCCTTTTCGATTTTAATTCTTGCGGGGTTAACTCTGTATTTACCCTTTTTTGCAGAAGGTCAGGGAACAGAAAACCGGTCTATCGATCAGACGGGAGGACCTCTTTTTGTCACTTTCGCCAATCAAACAGGTTCCAGCGTCACCGCTTACTGGGTCGATTTTAAAGGGTTGAACCAGCAATTGGGCTTTCTTCTTCCAAATCAGACTGTTCAAGTCATCACTTACCCCGGACATCTCACTCTGTTTACCGCGAACGGAAAAACGGTCGCGCAATTTCGCGCAAAGGCTTTTGGTAATCCTGCTTTTGCCATTGTCGGTCCAGGAGGTCAGGCTGCGAATCCGATTCCCAAGCCCTCTTTTCAGCCGACGGTCATCAGTCAGCCGCAGGGAGGGGCATTCTCAAAACCGGTTGCCTCAAATGCTCGTCCGGGACCAGTTAATCTAGCTGATCTCTTGCAATCACTCTCTGCCACAGTATTAAACTCGAACCGGCCCGGCCAAAATTCGAACCCGTCTTTGGCTGATGTTCTTGCCGGTCAATCAGGTGGAGCTCAGAGTGTTAAGGATTCAGCAGGCGCGCCTTCGACGGGTCCAAAAAGTTTCCCTAAAACAATATCCTCCAATCTCTCCAATTTTCGTCAGGATCCTGAGTTAAATCGTGCCATTGATCTAAATCGTCCCGATATTCTGAGCATTCAGATTGCTGTAGCCCATGTCACTAATGAAACGAGAGGACGGTTTGGAAAGTCTGCTCTGAAAATTTCTCCCGAACTATCCAATGCTTCGAATATGCATGCCCAGGATATGTTACGGGACAATTTTTTCTCGCACGACAATCCCGGGGATTCCACAAAACGGACCATGCTGCAGCGAGCCGCATTGCACGGAATTACGAACAAACAATTGGGAGAAAATATTATCCAGCGATACGCGGTGAGATATGGGGGAGGGTCTGTTTATTCGACGTCGACGATTCCGCCTCATAGTCCTGTGTCACTGGCTGATGATCTTGTTGCCTCCTGGATGAATTCGCCCGGTCACCGCGCCAATATCCTCAACAATAGCTTCAGTGGTATTGGCTGTGGTGTCGAGATCGACCGAGCCGCTTCGGGGCAATTAATTCCCAGAGCATGGGGCGTTCAGATGTTTGAAAACTGATTCGGTTGATTTATTCTACCGGCCGTTGTTCTGTCCCTGCCGCGGAGGGAGTTTTGCTTTTCGGGTTACCCATTGAAGCAACTCTGCCTTCCTTTGCTCGATCTTGGATGGATAATTACTGTAGGTTGTGAAGATTACCTGGGTTCGTTTGTGGCCTGCCCTTATTTCAGCAGCGATTTTATCCGGGTTGGGTGCCGTTGCCATTTGCGCTTCAAGCCTTCTCTTTTCGTCATACAATCGAGTATCAATCCCCCGATAAATCGCCGAATCTTTTTGGTATTTAGCGTCCAACTGTCTGAGGTTCCCATTTGCTTGATTGATCAGGCCTTGCAATCTGTTGATTTCATTGGCAAAGGGCTGTGCTTCTCTTTGCATGCCAAGAAGAGCCGCAGTTTTCTTCCTCTGTTCCACAGCGCAATACTGGCATCCCGGTTGTGAACCTACGCCTTCAGCACGACAGCCTTCGCAAATCGCAGGAGTCGCTTCAAGCATTCGAAATCGCTGATCCATCGGCCTCAACAAGCCCTGAATTCGCCTGATTTCCGCCTGATTCGCAGTGACTATCCCATTCAGACTGTTTCTATTGATCCCATACGTATTGGTAAGGCTCGTCTTGTTTGTTGCATTGATCCGCAATTCTCCGTCGATTTGAAGCAGCCTTTTTCCTGCGGTATCGTCCAGCGCCTTCTTTTTCGCTGACGCATCTGCAACGGCTCTCGTGACATCATCATTCTCTCTTTGGGTCAGTTGATCGAACAGGTCCCGAACATGGATTTTTCCTTCCTGATAGGAGGTGAGAAGGGGTTCTTTGAATGCGGCCATCAGGTCCCGGTCCAAGGCGTCCTGAGTGCCCCCGTTCCCGGCTCTTGCGTGATTCAGCACTCCTACTGCGACGCCGAAGGTGAATGCAGTTTCATGTCCGGCGGAATTGGCGGGGCGCTCTTTATAAACGCTCTGAGCGATTCGGCGCATTTCTGAAACAGCCATTTGATTCTCTTCTTTGAACATCAGTTTCCAAATGTACCCCTCACAGGCACGGTCCCACCAAATATTGGTATGCCCCTTGCGAATAGCGGAAACAAAAGCCCGGTTGGAACTGTCCCAGTCGTTCCCCTTCAGTCCGGCGAGTGCCATTGCGTAGTCGACTTTGCAATTCAATGGGTCTTCCCGGAGCCCGTTTTGATGGAATTGACGGGCCAAACCGATGTTTTGTTTGCCCCAGCCTTCTTCAAGGATCCGCTTGATCCAATTGTCGCGCGAAAGATTGCGGGGATCGAGCAAGAAGGTAAGCGGTTCCATTTTGAAGCGAGTTTCCATTTCCCCAATAAACTCAAGGTAGCCTTCGGCGGCGATGGCGACGTGGTACTTGCCCTCGGGCACTTCCGAAGCCGAAAATTTTCCTGAAGCATCTGTGCGCAGCGGTTGTTGAAGTATGGGAGGCAGGGAGGTGCCCGTTGCGGAAACCAGTAGGATTTCTGCATTGGCTACGCCCTTTCCTTTATCTTTCTTATCCGCTACCACGCCGGTCAATTCAAGGGTTCGCATCTCGCCTTCTTTAAAGAGACGAATTTCCAGTTCGGCGCGGGATCGATCGACGCTTATCTCCTCCTCCTGATTTTGGTAGGCCTCGTGTTTGGCGGAAATCTTATATCTTCCAAAGCCTTCTTTCAGAACCAGCTTGCCTGTGCCGCTCGCATTGGTTGGTGCGGGAATCTCAAAGCCCCCGCTCCTTCCGGTGTCGATACTGAAGTAAGTGAGATCCGCCCCTGAAATTGGGTCGCCTTCACTGTCGTGAACTTCGATCAAAATTTCAGGACGTATTTTTTCGAGGTTTATATCGACGATAGTCTCTAGCCCGGAATGCGCTGAACGCGGTTCAAGGGTCACTGGACGATAGCCCGCTAGCGATCCGCTGGTTACATAAGCTGCGGGTGAGACTCCGCCCTGAGCCGGTGAATACAGAAAATATTGCCAATTTTCCTCATTGCCCTCTTTCGGCTTCCAACCTAGCTCGCGGATGAGAGGGTTCGATGTCGGATCTGAACCGAGCGGCTCCATTAGCAGCTCCTCTTGTTTTCCGGGCTCATTGTCGAGACGATGTTGAGCAAGGGTCACCTTAGGTTGCGCCCCTTCTTCAGCGGGGAATCTCTCCACCGCCACAACCACATAAACCTGTGCCAGGTCCGGCATGATCATGACTTCTTTGGGGAAGACCAGGGCTATTTCCTGTTCGGTTCCGCCGTCTAAGGTAACGGTATCAGGATAGAGGAGATTTTTCATTCCAGCAGAACTGGCGGCGATTCTCCACTGTCCTGCGGGAACGACTGCTGAGAAGCTCCCTTCTTCGTTGGTGACATTTTGACTGATGATTCCATTTTCGCTCCTCATCGAAACCACCGCGTTTACCACCGGTATTCGAGTCTCATCACTCTCTATCAAAACCTGACCGAAAAGCCTCCCGGGTTTCATTTCCGGCTCCGGGGGACGGGTCTTTCTTGTCAGGAGGAAGTCCTGAACACAGGCCTTGGCCCCTTCGGGAACATGGAAGCCGCGTCCGTCATCATCGGGGTTGTAGGGAGAGGCGGAAACCCGGTAGATGTAGTTTCCCGACTTTAAATTGTTAATTTCGTAGTAACCGCTTGGGCTGGTGGATGCAGATGCAACCAACTCTCCCGACTCTTCAAACAGCTCCACTTGAGCTCGTCGAATGACGCCTTCGTAGTCGCCTTCCTCACTCTGGCCACTGACGCGGCCGTGAATCTTCACGTCCCCGGTGATGCTGACCGGATCCAAAGGATTGTCGGATTCAGGCAAATCCAACATCAGGTCAAACCAGGTAGGGAACCCTTCCACGACTTCCTTCACTTCACTGAAATCCGGGGTGAACTCCCCGAGACGGGCTTCGGCGAAATACGATCCCAGAGGGACCTCTTCGCCCGGCTCGACTTCATACCAGTCCCACAGGTGTGCATTCCCTGACCCTGGATTGACTCCTTTCTCCAGAAGTTCCTCGTCACCAAGTCTACGGACTTTTCCGGGAATTCTAGTCGCTGCGTCTTTTGAAATGAAATCAACCTCAGGGATAGACTCAGCTCCCCTTGAGCTCCCGCTTCTCTCGACTGAAAGCATGGCAAATACATCCCTGATGGCGGGGATTTTCGGGATGTCCGCTTCCGTAAAGAAAAACTCCACGGAGGCTTCTCCCCCGGGGGGGACTACGATTTCAGTTGGGTAGACAAGTGGGGAGAACCCATCCGATTCTACTGATGCCTTCCACCGGGTGGCTTCGACAGTTAGCTCAAATTCGCCTTTTGAGTTGGAGGAAAGCTCAAGAACCGCACCATTTTCTTCCGGCTTCAAAGTGATCGATGCATTCGGAAGTGGAATGCGCTTCCCGTCCTTTTCCATCAGAACTACACCCTTGAGAATTCCTGAATCCGGAATGCTGGATTTTCCGCGGGAAAGAATGAAGTCCATGACTTGCATTTCTGAGCCTTTTGAAAGGACGAATCCCCGGCCTGCGTCATCGGTGGTAAAGCCTGGGGCGCTTACTCTATAGGTCCATGTTCCTGCGCCGAGATCGGCGAATTCGTAAAAGCCGGATTCCTTTGTTTCATTGGTAGCAATGACAGCTCCTTCCGGGTTGACGATTTCAATAGTTGCCCCGGTGATCACGCCCAGATACTCCCCGAAATCATTTTGACCTGAAACTCTTCCGCGAATTCCGGGAACGATTTCATCTTCGCTGGTGAAGATATGGTCCGGATCCAAAAGGCTGCTCACTCTGTCGAGATGAAGATCAAACCAGGTAGTCAGATCTGTTTGGATTACTTTGGACGAGGACTTGGCCAGCGGAATTCCCGTTCGCTCTCCTTCCACAAAGTATTGTCCTTGTGAAAGTGCGCCTTCCGGTTCTGCCTCATACCAGGCGACCCCTGCCGAATTGGAGGTGATGCCAAGATTTTCAAGTTTCTCTTTATTGACTTTTTTTACTGAAGCGGCGGTTGGTTCACCTGAGTCAACATTGACAAAGCGAATGGCCGGGAGCGCATCCTCATCGGGATCGTCGCTTCCACCAAAGACAGAGATCACGGCGAAAACTTCCGCCTTCAAAGTCGAAGCAATGCTATCGCCGGGGAGAAAAACAAAGTCGACATCGGAGCTGGATGTTCCTCCGACGGTCACACTGTTCGCGTTGACTTTCGGCTTCGAACCCTGAGTGACTGCCGAAACGCGCCACTCCCCGACTTCGAGTTGAAAAGAGTAGGCACCTTCGGCGTCAGTCCGGGTTGTCGCTATTCTCCCGCCCGAAATTTTTTGGGCGGCAACCATCGCGCCTTCGATAGGTTTGCGTTCCTCTTCTCCGAACCAAACGTGCCCCTGCAGGGAAGCGCTCCGAACTGTATTCAATTTTCCCCGCGGCAAAATGAAATCGAGGACATGGCCAGCTGCCGATTTTGGCACCATGACTCCACGTCCTGCATCATCGTCTGCGAAACCTGTCGCAGTTACTTTATAGGTGTATGCACCGGGTTGAAGCCCGGTGATTTCGTAGTAGCCCGAAGAATCAGTTTCAGTTGAGGCGGCTGGTGCACCGCTTGCATCTAAAATTTCTACCTTGGCCTTGCTGATGATTCCAAGATACTCGCCGGTTTCAGACTGGCCGGATACGCGACCTCTAATGGTCGTGGAGTCCGCCTCAATGGAATTGGCGTCCCCTTCATCTGATTGGCCGAAGGCAATGCAAGTGAGCCCCAGCCACATGCCAAACCAAAGCGCTCTATTGAGTGCTGGAATGTGAAATATGGGAAATGGCTTCATTGAATGGGAATTCAAACCGGGACGCTGAGCACTCAATAGTAGACGTCAGGAACGACCCTTAGACCAAACAAGCCGAGAGCGTCGCTGACAGGAGCACTGCTTGTGTTGACATCTACGGTAATCGTGATCGACATGAGTCCGTTGTTGTTCTGAGTCGCGCTCTTGTAAGCAGCGAAGTCGGATGGCTGCATTGCCTGGTTAGGTTGAACGCCCCAGGGAAGCGCTCCTTGAAACCCGGAGCCCGGTTTTCCTTGTTCGTAAACAACACCGGCCTGACCTGATGCGAGTGAGTCCAGTTGATCAAACCGAATCGGAATGTCGATGAGAGTCATCGGGGATGACGCTGAGTTATTGACAGGTATCGATCCGCTCGAGATAAACCGGAAAAAAGGAGAGCCGGCCTGACCTGATTGAGCGTTGACAAGACTCCCACTGAGATTGCGTTGAATCGGCATGAATGTTGACTTGGTGGTAGGGTTTACAGGGCTCAGTTCCACCTGAATATCTACATTGGCCGATCCGGAAGTACCTGACCTGCCTCCGGATCCCAGAAATCCTGCATGAGTGATCAAGCGATAGCCTCGTCTCGTTCCTCCCTGACCAACTTTTCCTTGTGCACCTTGGGGGTATTGAATCAAGCCTTCATAGACGACCTTAGCTGTTTGATTATTTCTTCCCGATGTTGTTAATGCTGTGCTGAAGACCTGCGAACTTGGATTGATCTCCGTTGAAGCAAAGTTGAGTCCGGTGACACTTCCTGTTGAGATGAAAATCTTTGAGGCCTGATTGGTCCGTTTTGCCGGGAAAACAGCGATCTTGCGAAATGGAGAGAAGTTATTCTTGTTGTTCCAAATCTGGTAACTTCCGCCCGGCCCGGTCTGCGATTGAGTATCACCTGCAGGAAGGCGGGAGATGCCTCTGTTAAGGGTGTTGATTCCGGCGAAATTGGAAGCTGGCAAGAGCGGGAGGATAGAGCTTTTCTGAGCCGCTCCGATGGTGTTTCGATTCTTGTCCTTCGCCGTTACGATCGCCTGAACGTAAAGATGGAGCCATTCGTCTTTGCCTATTTTTCCGACACTGCCGGAGGCCGGCAAGCCGATAGCCGGAGTGGTAGTGAAACTTTTGGAAGGATTGTTTTCCTCTTTCTTCACGAGAGCCTGGCCGACAATTGGGTCTCCGGCAGAGTTTGGGAGGACTGGCATGATATCCACCTGATAGCTGTGAATGCCCGCGGTGCTGCCGGTAAGGTCCCATTTGACGACGACCGGGCGCCCTACTTCAATGCCGGGAATGTTCTCGGCAAATCTTACATTGCTGATAATGAGTGGGTTAAGGGTGGGGGTGACTGCGGTTTGATTTCCGTTGTTCTGCGAATTTCCCGAGTTGAAAGGTCTCAGGCGATTCGCCAGAGCATTGGCCAGGAGGGTGATCTGTTGATTCGTAAGGTTATTCGTCCTGTTGTTGACGGGGGTGACCGGCAAATTGAAAACAATAGGATTGATACCTCCTGTGGTGTTTATTTTCCTTCGGAAGGGTGAAAAAATATTCGAGGTGGTACTTTGTCCCGGTAGAAAAACTCCGGAAACAAGACCGGACGAGGAAATTCCGTTTCCTGTTGGAACAAAAACTCCGCTTGGTGCGGACGCGAATGAAGTCACCCTGGGTTGAAGAGGGGGGACTGGTCTGGGATCGGGGTCCGGCTTGGGATCGGGGTCCGGCTTGGGATCAGGGTCCGGCTTGGGATCAGGGTCCGGGTCCGGCTTGGGATCGGTAAGAACCGGATCTGTAGGCACAAACGGGCTTGGGGTGAAGATAACGGGATCGGGTTCCGGTAGTTTTATTTCCGCCACCTGATTGTTCACTTTTGGCAATACCATACCAGTAAGCCACAGATACTTTTCATCCGCTTTTTCAAGGTTGTTGACGACTTCGCCATTTGCATCGTAATGGGCCGGGGGAATCAACCAACTGGCTTCCAGGGTTCTGCGGTCTTCTGTATTTCGTTCGCTGTCGTAGATTCTCTCGCCGGCGAGTGAGACCATTAGCCGTTGCATCTTGGCGCGGTCAGGCACCAGGCCGAACTTCACCTCATTTCCGACAACTCCAATACCAACGTTGTTCAGGTCTTCACGTGCCAGTGGGTTGGTTTTAAGAGCAAGGGATGAGATGACGAATTCTTGAGGATTGTCCGCATCCTTGAGATGATCCCTTTCGGAAGTCAGGAGATATTTCTTTCCCCCTGCTTTGAAATAGACAGGGTTTCGGGTTCCCGGCCGTTCGCCACCACCAGCAAGCAGCATGATTTCCAAATCCCCTTCGGTTTGGATAGAATCTTTAGCTGGCGTGAATTCTTCGTGTTGCTCTACGTACCACGGATAGTAGCCGGCGCTCTGACCTGCCATTTCGTTCAGGGGGCCGGAAGCCGCTTTTAATTCTGTCTTCTTCACTTCCAGCTCGGCCAATTCAGCGTCCCCAAACAATCCTGTCGAAGCCATGGCGGCCATTTCGTCAACTTCCTTCACGAGCGCTTCGTTTTCAGGGACCCGTTTAGCAAGTTCGTCTTTGATTCCGGACAGAATAAGACCGGGCCGGGCATTCACACTACCGTTTGAAGCGAAAAGCTTACCATTGATTTCAATTCGGTACCCTTCCAAAACCCAATTGCTTAACCCTTGAGAGCCGAAGCCAACGGTGGCAAGGTCCGACATTACCACATCCCGAAGAAGAGCCGGGCTTGAGTTGAGGGTGTCCTGCCCACCCGAAGTTGCGGAAGAAAATTCAAAGCTTGCGCTTTCACCTGGTTCTATCGAATTCCGACCTCTTTCCAAACTGGATTTGTGCGGAAAGGCAGCAAAAGTTGGTTCACGGGAGTCTCCACCCACTGGATACAATCGCATTGGAAATCCAGTTCCAAGATGCAGATCCAATTTTTCGTTCAGCGCTTCACCGTCTTCGCCGACTTCAATCGTAATGACGATGGTTTCTACTGCGTCCCCGGGAGAGAATTCTCCCATCTCAAACCCCCGGGGTGCTGCAGGAGACGGGACCACGTTCTCTGCGGCGCGTTCCTTCTTTGGAAAATACTTCGCAATTAAATCCGGGCCGTGAATGAAGCCGATACCCCCGGCCACGCCTCCTGCAATGGCAAGCAGGCATACCACAAACATCATACCCGCGCTGGACTTCCCGGCAGTTCTTTGAGGACATCGATATTTCATAGTGGGAATCTTTTCCGAATTAGAGAAAAAGCATTTCTATAGCCTTTTTTTGTGCGGCAGAGAATTTCGAATTTCATGATGGTTACCGTTTTGCAACCGGTCAAGGAATTAGCAGGTTTTATGAAAAACAAAGCAGGTGCGAATGGTATTTCTCGATAAAGAAAAAGGCGAGTTGTACAGGTTCGGTTTAACACGAATTAGTGATTTGATCACGGGCCCACCAGCACGGGGCGAAATCCAACGGACTGATGTTTGAAATCCGGCTTGAATCTTCCGCGGTGCGCGGATCGGCAATACTTTTCACCCCCCACCCAACTTCCGCCTCGAAAAATTCGGAAGCTGCCGCTCTCCGGACCTGAAGGGTCCTTTTGTCCTTCCCCGTAATATTTTTCATTGTACCAGTCAGCACACCATTCCTGGACATTGCCATGAACATCTACGAGCCCCCATCTGTTGGGAGGGTAGTTGCCCACTTTGACAGTTTGGCTGTCCTTGGTGTCATATTTTACTGATTCTGCGCTGATATAGCTCCCGTAAGCATAGGCTGTGTCAGTGCCTGCTCGACAGGCATACTCCCATTGAGCTTCGGTAGGGAGTTTCCACTTCCAGCCTCCCGGCACCGGGGATCTCTGATTCATCTTCTCCACCCAGTCCTTACACTCGTACCAACTTACTTTTTCCACGGGTAAATCGTCCCCCGAATACATGGAGGGGTTAGCCCCCATTACTTTCTTCCATTGCCCCTGCGTGCACTCGGTCCTGGAAATCCAGAAGCCTTTTCTTAAGATGACCCGGTGCTGCCTTTCATCATCATTCCGATCCGCTTCACCCGGAGGGCTTCCCATGAAGAATTCGCCGGGAGGACACCATTGCATTGGTATGCCTGCGATTTCCCGGCTTTCGCCGGGAAGCTTTCCAGCCATCTTGTCTGAGCTCGGTACATTGACGACGGAAACCGGTGTAGGTCCTATTTTCCCACTCTTCGTAAAGGTGAAATCAGTTCCTGAAAGGCTGAGCTTACTGTATTCGGCTGGCTCCTGAATTGCCCCACCTTCTCCGCCGTTCCTGATCCGTTCTTGAATTCTCCGGGCCGAAAGTTCCGAAACTTTCTCCCGGGTTGCTGCAAAAACTTTCAGGATAGGCAGCCCGGAGCCTTTGATTTGTTTTACCAGTTCAACAGTGAATAGACCGTCGCTCGCAACCTGTCCTGCGTCTGCCGAATAGCAGATCAAGGTTCCGCGGGGTGGTTTGACTTGGGCCAGTCCTCCCTTGCTATCACCTAGTGATCGAGTTCCCCTGGAAGCATCTGCTTTGAGAGGGTTATCACGGCAACAATCAAGAATGACCAGTTTGATGTTGGCTTTGGTATCTTCCATGTCGTCGACCATGCCCTGTAAAGAAAGCATCTCCGTCCGCAGCTTGCGCTTCATTCGTTCAGGGTCGGTGCTGCCTTCCGGAATCTTCGTGTCTTTTACCAAGAGGTAGTTCTCATCGTAATATTCGACGCCATGACCTGCGAAATAAAGCAAAGCGCATTCGGCATTTGCTGATGTATCCAGAAATTTCTCAAAAGCATCTTCTGCTTCATCCATATCGGTGTCTCTCAACAGAGTGACATCGAATGGAGGATCAATACTCTGCAAAGTCGATGCAATCAGGTCTGCGTCAGAAAGAGCTGCTCCCAGAGGTTCTACATTTTCGTAATTGTCCACGCCAATGATCAAGGCAACCCGGCCAGCGGCGTCAGCTTTTGAAGCGAGACCTCCCGGAAAGATAAAAAAGATCGCCAGGAGAAAAGGGGGGCGAAAAAAAATCGGTGCAATCATATTCGTTTATCGAGCCTGGAAGCGTAAAAAGATTCTAGTAACAGCGGCCTGGATTACGAGACCTTTTATTCGGGAATCGCCAGCGTATTGCGGGCTGATTGAAATTCTAATATCTACCTCATTGTCGTATCATAAATGCAGGAGGCTTATGGCTCTCTACTTTGGCGAATGATTTCGTATTGCCGGTGGGGCCTCTGCGATTTACGAACGAGGAAACCTTTCCGTTCAGCAAACTCTTTAGCTACGGCTTCTTCCCTTTTGTGGGCATACTCGCCGGAATGGGAGTGCAATAGGTAGCGCAGGGTGAGTGGGTGCTCTTTTGTCAGGGTGAATCCTTCGTCCATGCAGAAGGAGGCGCCCATCCAGCCGTCGGAGCGGACGTGCCATTTGCAGGGATAACGCGGATTTTCAGGATGGTCGAAAAATGTAATGCCTTCGGTTTCGATTTGGCGTTCGTCTCCGCTACCCGCGACAACCGGTCCGGTGTAATCCATCCATTTGGCAGGCTTGCCAAAAATCTCAGGCTCTCCGCTTTCACCCTTGCTATTGGTTAAATTCCCGCCCCCGAAATGATGCGACACGCTGTCGGCAACCCGGACCGCTAAAATCCCGAAGTTGGTTTTTCCGAGCTCGGTTTTTTCGCGCTTGGCAGCGGGGCGCAGAGTGGTTTGAATTTCCAGGGCATACTCGCCATTTTCCATCGGACGAATCGCAACAAGGACATCCTGTTCGATCAGTTCGATTCCCTCAGCGTTGTACCAAGCTGTTTTGAATCCGGCGATGGCTTCTTCATCTCCATTTTCATAGGAATACCAATGCTTCTGACGAATCGTCGTTTTAGCAGAATTAGCCCAGAAAGATTCGCCTTCCACATCATGATGTGCAAACCAGATCGATTGATGGTGGTCGTGATTCTCCGCGCCGGGGTGACCCATTCGGGTTAGTGATGTGTTGCTTGGTCCATTGAAGGGGAAAAAGAATGGGCGCGGATGATCTTCGCTAAACCGCCACCGGGTTTTCTCTTCCCCATCTGTCTCTTATACACATCTGACGCTGCCGACGAAGAGGATAGTGTAGAT
>CAJXQE010000008.1 GCA_913058215.1 uncultured Verrucomicrobiales bacterium | reverse complement strand
TACGAGATCAGCCTCGGTCTCGTGGGCTCGGAGATGTGTATAAGAGACAGACCGCTACCGGGTCAAGTGTCATGAAAGAGTATCCACTTCCCGGCTCCTATCGGGAAACGCTGCTAATTACCGACTCCGCGGGAGAGACAGATGTAAACTTTGTTCGGGTAAAGGTCTTCGCCCGGGGGAAAGACAATGAAGAAATGGCACCACCAAGACTTCACGCCACCTACCACCCAAGCTTTAAGATTAGGCCGGGAAATCCCGTAACTTTCAAGGTAAGGGCTTTCGGCACCACTCATGGTGAAGAGTCCTGGGATTTCGGCGACGGTACACCGCCGGTAAAAACAAAGTCAGACGGCAATGTCAAACAACTCGCGCCCGATGGATATGCGGTGATCGAACACTCCTACGAA
The DNA here is from genome assembly GCA_913058215.1 of uncultured Verrucomicrobiales bacterium. Classification (GTDB taxonomy): domain Bacteria; phylum Verrucomicrobiota; class Verrucomicrobiia; order Verrucomicrobiales; family DEV007; genus Arctic95D-9. The sequence goes on along the minus strand of CAJXQE010000008.1, from coordinate 47,846 downwards.
AAACCGGGGAACTATCTCGTTCACGTATCACGAAAAGATGAGCAGGGCCGGATCGCTGAAGACCGACTCTATGTCCACGTCGAGGCGGAACCATAGAAACACAAGATCGCCCAGCTCCAGGGAAGCTATTCTCCGCGTTTCCACACCCGGACCCAATCCACATCAGCAGTAGTGGGAAACCCCTCGCCAGTCGCCGCGCCGGGAACAGGTTTCATATCCTGACCGACCCAGCCGAGGTGAGGATAACGTAAACCAAGAGAAAGAGTTAAATTCATCGGAAGGTGCCAATACGTATTTTTCTTTTGGGCGACTTGCTCTCCATCGATGTACCAAGTAATCAGTTCCGGAGTGACATCGCAGCCGTAGACATGGAAATCTTTCCGGGGATCCCAGGGAGCCTTCCAGGAACTGGCACATAGCTCAGGGTCTGATCCCGGACGAACCCAGCGCACTTTTCCGTTCTCATCCACCAGTCGCAGGTGAAGATTCAGGTCAATGTGTTCGACCGGGTCCCGCTCTTTGGTGGTTTGATTGAGCTGATTCATTTGCAGTTCAACAAAATCAATTTCGCAATAGCGAACCTCTCCAGTGTATTGCCTTCCATCGCTGTATATCCAGAATGCAGGACAGGCTCCGGGGAACAATTCAGCCCCTTTGATCCGGGCTTCGTAGTATCCATAGGTCATCTGTCGGTGAGAACGAAGAATCCCGGACTTGTAGAATAATTCTGTATGGTTCCGGGTGTGAGGTTCGTGAACCATTTGAAGCTGAAGCTTACCTTCCTTCTGAATTGTATTTGCCTCATCCCAACTCCACGCCCCCCAACTCCCGGGGTAATTGTTCCATTTGCGGGGATCCACCTTGTCCTCATTGAACTCATCCGAAAAATCTTCCACCAGAGACCAGCTCCCTGATGACTCAGCCTGTCCAAAGGGCGTTTCAGGCAGCGCCTCTTTTGAAGTAATCTTACTTCCGACTGCCGGAAGCAGGCTGACTTTCACATTATCAATAGTCATCGACGGCATAGGTGCTCCGCCCCGTGTCTCCACCTGCGACCAGGCCAGCGCAATAAAATCGCCGGTTTCACCAACATTGGGAAGTCCAAACCGGAGTGTATATTTTCCATTTCCGGTGATCTCATTATTCATCACCACTTCATAATTCATCGCACCCATCGCTGCCGAAATCAGCGGCTTCGTGGAGGCGAGTTCAGGCAGTGTCTTTTGACTCGTGAGCTGGTATTTAACGTGCCCCCTGTGAGACTTTCTCCCTTCGTAGATGTGGAGATACAAACTGGTGTTAGCAGGATCGGCGGACTGGAAATCGGAAACATTAAAGGTGATTTCATACTGCCCTACTTCCGCTTTCGAAGTATCGATAAAGGTCATTGTGCTGCGGTTTCTCGAAAGCCCCTGAACGGCAGCACTCGACCCAAGTTGCAGCGTCCCGTTCTTAGTCGAACCCACGATCTTCGTGCCGGACAGGTATTGGGAAGTCCCGCCATACTTTCCCGTCTCAATTTTAGGGAAGCCGGAGTTTCCTGCGCCGAAAGAGACCGAGGAAATATTGTTATCGTTCGGCCCTTTCGCGGATACATACCCCGGATCTGCATCAAATGATTCCTGGTACAGATCATCGGCACTCAGGCCGGAAACGGCGACGAAGCACAGCGCGCACCCGGCACCTAAAAAATATTTCCAGGGAAAGTTACTGTTCATCTTCTGTTTTTTAAAATTCGATCACGCAAAGCCTTGCAATCAAACACTTCCGGCAGATCTAAAACCTAACACGAAACATTCTTGTTCCATCATTCTCTGGAGGCGCTTACGCACTTGCCGACCTCCTCTTTTATCGGCACATTCACGGCATCACCGTAGAAACTTCACAGGACCGGCAACCCGAAACCCCGATCTGGGGACAACTCCTTCAGGCACTCTCCTATGTGGCAGTGTGTGGATGGCTCATTTGGATCGCGATGACCGAAAAGTCAGAATCGGAACTGATCTCGAAGATTGATACGATTGTCTTCGCTGATTTTTTCGGCTACTTCCTGATCTCATTTCTCTTCTCGAAAGTCGACCATTCAGTACGCTGGCACTGGCCCCTTTCTTTTGACGAATTCCTGAAAATTGCAGGATACGGATTTCTGATTCTCGTAGCCGGTTGGTTTATGGAAGGGGTCGCAGGCTGGCCGCTTACAATCGCCTGGATGCTGGGACTCGTGTTGAGTCTCACAGATATTCAGGGTCTCAGGATCGGTGCGATCATTCGCGTCATATGGGCTTTCGTGAGTGCATTCCTCGTTGCTCTCGTAAGTTCCTTTGCCGGAGTCACTGGAGAGGACTCACTCACCGAGCATCTCCCCAGCCTTCTCTCCTGGGGCCTCCTCTACTTCGGAGGAGTGGCAATTTTTCGAATTTTCCGGATTGTTCTCCTGCGTGAGGAATAAAACTATCCCGAGCCTTTTTCTGAATTACCCAGTTTGATATCGAACTCCGAAAAGACCGTCATCTATTCTTCGGGAAGAGAAATGAGATCGCTGCCAGCATTCTCCGCCGAATCAATATCCCGAATAATTTTAAGAAGAGCTTCGTAGTGTTTCGTCATCTTCTCATTGTGTTGGCGGGCCTCCGGTTTGAGTACGGCAAATTTCGGGTGCTCACCAAGCTCGCTTGTGAACTCACGCATTTTCGGAAGAAGAGGTTTCGCAGCCGCGCCGTATTTTCTCAACGCAGCAAGACAGCCGTTGAAGCGGCGGTCTGATCCCCAACGATCAAGTTCAATCAGTTCGAGGCACAAAGGCAACCCTTCGCTGATCCGGTGTTGGGCCAGAATGTCGAGCCCGGCCATCCGGATACCGTCTGAGAACATGACCCCGCTCAGAGACTGTTCGACCACAGCCTCATAAATCGCCGGAAGAAGTGGTTTAATCTCTTCCTCAGAAAGTTGCTTGTAGACCGTTTGCAATGTCCCCCGGGCACGACCGTCCTGGTTTCGCAACACTGCCTCTGCCGCATTTCTCAAGAGATCTCGATCTACCAACTCCAGAGACTTCCCGATGAGACCATTTCGTTGGTCGAATAAAGCAAAGGCAAGGTATCGTTGAAGATACGCCCGACTGTCATCCGGATGCGGAGGCCGGGCCACCAATTCGAGGAGAGAGGGGATTGCAACACGGGCAGGCTCACCGATTCCGGCGAGAGCTTCAGCCGCCTGAGCACAGAGCCAGTAGTCATTGGATTTCAGCAGAGCAGTCAAAACAGTGACGCCTTCTGCGCCCCGGGGACCCAGCTGTTCGAAAGCAGCACAGGCACCGAATTTTGCATTCATATCTTCCGCCTTCGCCATTCGAATCAGAGCAGGCAAAATCTTCGACTCCTCTCCTTTTTTCCCGGCAAGGGCCAGAGCCGCGCGCTCCCGGATGACCGGTGACCAACTAACCAGGTTTTGAAGAAGCTCCTCAACCGTTCTCGTTTCGTAGGATAACGCCTTCGATTCCGGCATCCATCCGCGGCCTTCGGAAATCAGAGTCCCTGCATCTGCTCGCGAAATCGTCGGTGCCATACTGGGCTTCGCACCCGTGAAGCGTAATTCTTTTCTGCCCAGCGAATACCCTAACAAATAGGCCCCGGTGCAATCCCATCCGTGATAGGAGTGTTCCCCGCCAGTCGCAGCCGGCTTGCCGAGAAAATCAAACTGACCATCCCAGGTCCGGGCAAGATCAAGCAACCAGGCAGATTCTTTTACCCAGGCGCCGGTCGCCTCCGGTCCGGATCGGGACACGCCCGGCAAAGCCCAGAGCATGTTGAAAAAGTTTCCGGTGTGCCCGGACTCCCTTTCAATCCCGTAGGAAGAAGTTCCCATCCGGCTGAAGAACGAAGTTGCCTCCGCGTCTCCCAGAAAGTCGAACATCACCGCGGCAGCGGACGCCTTCCCGTTGTCATCATGCATCTGCAACCAGGGGTGATGATCTCCGTAGGGAATCGCACCACGCCCAACATAGAATTCGAGGAAGCGCCTGCTCTTGGCAATGGCTTCTTCGATCTGAGGATCATTCGCGCCAGCTTCACGCGCAATCACCAGCGAAGCCGTGAGACTGAGACCAACCTGATTCATCGCGCCGTAGCCTCGCAGGATTCCGTTGTGTTCATACGCAAACCGGTGCCCCCACGTTCCTACCTGGCTCTGCCCGGTTGCGATTTCGTAACTCAAACGGTTCATAGTGGGACGAACAGATTCGTCTCCCGTCGCAAGTAAATACTCGCCGAGAAAAAGATTCACCCAGCCAGCCGACCATGCGTGAAGATCGCCTTCCTGAATCTCCCACTCCGAAGCCCATTGAGCCTCTTTTTTTATCAATGGCACATACTTCTCCTCCCCACTGGCGAGAAGAGCCATCGCATTCAACACCCTGACAATCGCATGCCTGCGCTTTTTGTCAGGATTCTGCAACTGGCTCGCAATCGCTTTGCAACCCGCTTCAAAAATGCGTTTCGATTTTTCGCAATCGTAAGGAGCAGTTGCCGAATAACTCCCCATCACCGGGATCCGAATTTCAATCGGCCCTGCCTGACCATCTCGCCAGCGAATCAGTTTCAGCGAACCATCTCCGGCCTCGGCCGAGGTAATCGCTTTGGCGAAAGAGATCCGGGCGTCGCTGTCGAAAGATTTGCCCTGGAGGCCGAGAATCACATCATCTTTGGCAAGTAAGCCATCAGAAGGCGAACCTTCCGCAACCTCAGTAATCAGAATCTGCCGACTGGCTGTCGACTCCCCGCGCCACCCATATACCCAGCCACGCGCACCGGTCGGTCCGAGGTTCCAATCATGAGGTGCCTTGCGATCGAGCTTCGCACCTTTCGTAAAATCAGGAATCGGTGGCTGATCAGCAGCAAGGATGGTGCCGAAAGCAGCAAGCGAAAAAATTGAGAGGTGTAGGACCAGACGGTTGGGCATGGGGTTTTCTACTGCAGAGTGCGGGGATAGATCAATGATATATCCCTCTTAGTCAGGAGTGAAAATTGCCAATGCGCTGTACCTCAATGTACTATTCAGTCTTCACATCGGACTGAAGACGACGGCGCCAGATCACGAAGGGCACGGACACCAGGTACATCGTAATACCGTAAACTGCTGCAGGAACGGTGGTTGGAGGCAGATTCGCCGTGTCAGAACCCGCGATCAGGGCCCCTACCGCGATGGCGAGAGTTCCATTTTGAATACCCGATTCAATCGCAATGGTACTCGCATCCTGCACTCCGAGTCGCACAGCCCTGGCCGTGAGTAAACCGATGACAAGGAGAATGACATTCAGCAGAACAAGAGCCGGCCCGAGCTTAGGAAGATTACTGGAAAAAACTTCCCAATTCTTTGCCAAAGCTGCGATGACAATAAAGATAAAAAGCGCGAGCGCCGCCCTCGACACGCCCTTGTCAATTCGTGCCACAAGATTCGGTGCCACCTTGGTCAAAAGCATCCCGAGCCCCACCGGCACAGCCGTAATCAGAAACATCTGAAAACCGAGCTTGGCTACATTAACCTCGGGACCATCTACTCCCATGAAGTGATTCACACTGAGCGCCACCAGGATCGGAACCGTGACTATGGAAAGAAGGCTGACGATTGCGGTCATCGAAATCGATAGTGGAATGTTTCCTCCAGCGACCCGCGTCAGGACGTTGGATGTGACTCCACCGGGACAGAACGCGAGTATCATGATTCCTACGGCAAGTTCCGGCGCCGGTTTGAACAACACCACAATTCCGAAAGCGACCAGGGGGAGCAGAATCAACTGATTGAACATTCCCATTCCGAAGGCCTTCGGAAATTTGACGACTCGCGCAAAGTCATTCCCTCTCAGCCCAAGGCCGAGCGAGAACATGATGAAGGCGAGAATGAGGGGCAGTAAGACTTTGACGATCATAGAAGAAAAAGGAGTGGTTGCTTGGATACTCGGCCCGAATACTTCCACAATCTAACCGGAAAGGGAGCCCACGATTGCGTCTCGCCTTACTGGCAGGCCGGGCCGAAACAGCCTCCGTTGAAAATTTCTGACAATGAGAATCCCGCGAAACTCAATCCTGCCGGGCAGCCCACTTGATCGCTTCGACAATATGCTGCCGACCGAATGGAGTTTCCATTGAATCGACATTGTGGCCGAGTTCAGTATAGAAGAACCGCCCATCGTTCAGGGTGTTGATCCAGGCGATGGGATGATCCTTCCCCATCCCTTTACCACCCTTATCCAAAAAGTATTCTCGAACCGGTTCGAAAGTGCTTTCATCCACCCGCAGCAAAACCTGAAAGCCCGGCTTTCCCGTGACCGACTCATCATGATTGGTCCAGTCGGCAGTGTAGAGAAACGAGTCGCCGTGTCCTTTCACCGCCGGATGATTTTTCCCCTTCGGATCCACGACCACCTTTGCTTCGAGAAACTCGGAGTCGCTGTTGAAGTCACAGCCACCCAGTTCGCTGAGCCATTTCCATTCCTTCTGATGCACCAGCGCTGCATGCAAAGCGACAATACCACCGCCGTCTTTGTACCAGTCTTCAACGGACTTCCTCTGCTTCTCATCGAGGAGGCTGGACAATTCGTTACTGTTGTTTAAAACGAGGACCTGGTAATTCTTTAAAATGAGCTGCAGATCCTTGGGAGACTCAGAAACGTCTATCTGCATTCCAAGGTCATCAGTGAGGCGGGAAATCCACCCGTTGATCGCCGCAGTCTCCGGATGCCGATACCAGCCCGTTCCGCCAAACACGAGCACCTTGCCAATACTCGTAGGACTCCGATCAGGTTTTGCTTCTGCTTTCTTTTTATCGTGTTCGTGAGCCTGGAGCGATCCGACAAGGCACAATGCGAATGCAGTCAGCAGAATAAAGATTCGGGAAGTATTTTCTTTCATTAGATGGAGATTATGGATGAGCGGGAAAAATGGGATGGTTGCTTGGAAAGTCCAACACACTTTGGCACATGGTTCTGTCTTAGGACTCCCAGCCTACTTTGTCCGGAAAGATTCGCTGAGAACAAGCGCAACGATCAGGTCCTGAAAACCGTTTCCCTCCTCCTGCACCTCTTCTACGATCCTCTCTACTTCTTTGCGATCGCCAAAGCTGAGCTCACGACCTGTCGCATAGATGAGCAACTTCTCCGCTAGGCAATTGCCAAAGAGCTCGATGTTCTCGACGAGATAGAGCTTTAGATCCGTCACATCCCTCAGCTCAGTGCCATCTTCGAGTGTGCCCAGGGCATCCACGGCGAGGCCGTCTTTTCGCACGACTTTGTCGTCCACTTTTTTATACACCGGATAGTGATCGCGCCATCGACCTACCGGATCAAAATTTTCCAGGGCGAAACCCGGGGGATCGATCTTCTTATGACACCCGGCGCAACTCGCATCCGCCTTGTGCCGATCAAGCAGCTCCCGAATCGATTTCGCGCCGCTCGTATCCGGCTCCACAGCCGGCACACTTGAAGGAGGTTCAGGAACAGGATCCCCGAGCACATTTTCCAAAAGCCATACACCGCGAAGAACCGGTTGGGTATCCACTCCGTTCGCCGTCGCCATCATGACGCTTGCCTGTGTGAGAATCCCCCCGCGACGCCCCCCTCGCTTGAGATCAACCCGCGTCATCTTATCCGAGTTCGGATGCTTGATTCCGTAGAGCTTGGCGTTGCGCTTGTTGAGATAGGTAAAATCGGGATCAATGAATGTTTCGAGAGGATGATTTTTGCGGAGAATTTCTGCGACAAAAAGTTCCGTCTCTTCAGTAACCGCCTTGAGATCCTTATCGTTCCAATTCAGCAGTCGCGTGTCCGGCATGATGTCTGGCAAAAGACGCAGATCAAGCCACTGGCCGGTAAACGAATCGAGAAAGTTTTTCACCCGGCTGTGCTTAAGGAGCCGCCGGGTCTGCGCCTGGAGAACCTTCGGATCCGAGAGAGTTCCATTGGAGGCGAGTTTCCACAGTGTCGAATCGGGAGGAGCGCTGGTCAAAAAATAGGAAAGTCGCGAGGCTAGATCAAACCCATCGAGTGGCCCTTCGCGTTGCCCCCTATAGAGAAAATTCGTTGAACAAAGCGAGGCCCGCACCGCGAGATGAAGACCATCCTCGAATCGATGGCCCTCCTCCTGATGCTTCATCGCGATCTCTAGATATTTTTCCACCTGCTCCTCCGTCGCCGGACGACGAAACGCCTTTTCGAGAAAAGGACGGAGAATCGCCTCCGCGTATTCGCGATCACCACGCCCTGCCCGCTCTCCGAGAAAGCGCGCCGTGATTCTTTTCTGCGTCTCCTCATCGTCATCCGCAATCAAGCGAAGCGGCCCCGTCACCGCCATGCGATGAATGTCGATCGCCGGACCGGTCGCAAAGAGGTAGCACGACATTGTCTCGACAAGGTTTACAGACTGGCGGGCCATTTTCATCGCAAATTCCTTCACTTCCGGAGAATCCGGATCAAAGTCCTCAATGTCGAGCCCACCTTCTTTCCGAATCGCTTCAATCCTCTCCAACCAGCTCCATCCGCGATCGGAGCGCTGATAGCCCGCCTTCATCCAGGCAGCCCCCAGTTCCGGATCCGCGCGAAACATCTCTAAGAGCTGCCCCGCGAGACGCGGCATCCATTCCCGCGCCTTATCCTGATCACTACTCAATGGCGCATTTTCATAGTGAACCACGATGGTCTCCCCTCTCTGCAATTCCACATCGGCCCGAAAGGTTTTCGGCTGGTCGTCGGTCACCGTAAACTCCGCCGACACCGAAAGACCATTCGCACTCGCGAAATTATTGCCATCCGAAGTATGCGAGAGGAGATGAACAACAGGAGTGTGATCTTCACCGGGTTCGTACGCCGAAAGGTCGATCTTTACCTGATACACCCCTGCCACCTTTGCCTCGAATCGATTCGGCCAAACCGAACCACGGGCGAGCGGATCACTGGAGAGAGCCATCCGCAAAACTCCGTCGATCTCGTGACCGGTTGTAAAATTAAGGGTGAAGTCGCCCGGCCCGATTGATTTCGTCTCCTTCTTCACCCGCTGTTGCTCCACCGGAGGAGGCAACACACTGTCCGCAGCAACCGTCGCAATTTCCAAATACTGAGCCATGAGCGGAGGAGATAGCACGAGGCCCTCTCCACTATTATCAAAGCCATGATGCTCCATGTCTGCGGGAAAAGACTGCGGAACTTTGAAGGGAACCTTCAGGGCATCGCTGACCGAGTTTTCGTATTCTTGCCGACTCAGACGACGCAGTACCGTTCCTCCGGGCCGATCATTCGCGAGCAACTCTTCCTCGAGCCAGGAAACCACTGAGGCCAACTCCCCGGCGGAAGGCTGCTTTTTATCCTCAGGCGGCATCTCTCCCCCTTCGAGCATTTCCCAGGCCTTTGCCCAGACCGCCGCCGCATGTGGATCGCTCCAGTCGATCTTGATGAAATCAAGATTGATATCCCCTTTCTCAGAATCGGCATCGTGACAATCAAGACAATACTCGACGAGAAAGGCATCGACGTGCTTCGCAATCGGAGTTGTCTCGCCCGAGACAAACGCGACACCGAAAGCCGAGAGAATCAAAGAGATCAGGGGAATTTTCATGGCAAGAAATCCTGCTAGAGGACGAAGTCATTCATGTTCCGTTTCGCCTTCACGAAGCGCTCTTCCTCTACGCCCATCGCTTGCATGATCGAGAGATAGAGATCTCCCAGCAAAGGCGTCGCACTCGTCTCCTCATCCCGATCAATGGCATGGTGTGCGCCGTGCTTGAATCCCCCGCCCGCCAGGAGAATTGGAAGCCGACTGTTGTTGTGCGTATTCGCATCTCCCATTCCGCTTCCATAGAGAACAGCCGTACTATCTAGAATCGGCTGACCCTCGGCATCCTTCTTTTCATACAGGAGCCGCAGAAACCCACCGAAGCGTGTCACATGCTCCGTTCCCACCTGATTGAACTCCGCAATCTTATCCGAGTCATTTCCGTGATGAGAAAGCCCATGATATCCCGCACTCAGCTTCTCCCCTTCGATTGTGAAAACCTGCCCCTGACCGGGAACCAGCATCGAGATCACCCGCGTCGAATCCGTTTCCAAAGCAAGCGCCATCAGTTCATAAATGATCCCCTCACATTCAAGCGAAAGGTCCGGAGCGACCGGATCGTAGTCCGGAAGAGTGAAATCCACCTTCGCCGTGGGAACCTCGAGCCACTTCCGCTGCTTCTGCACCTTCTTTTCAACATCGCGAACCGAGGAGAAATACTCGTCCAGCTTCTCGGCATCACGAGCACTCACTTCCCGTTTCAGCGCCCGGGCCTCATCGAGAACGAGGTCGAGCGCACTGCCATTGCTCTCAAGGATGTATTCCATGCGCGCCTTGTCCGAATCGGAACTGAAAAGCTTTCCGTAGAGAACGCTGGGACGTCCGATCGCGGGAAGCGCAATCCCCTCCTTCGTATAACTCATCTGCCCGGCACCGGGTGAACCACAGGTTACCTGGAGCGACGCGAAGCGGGATTGATCGCCGATCTGCCTGGCGACGATCTGGTCAAAAGATATCCCTGGAGTTCCCTTTCCCGTCAGAAAATTACTCCAGTTCTTGTGCCCATTGGGCGCACGGTGATCCAGTCCGGAGAAAATTGAAAATTCCTCCCGCAGATCCTCGAGTGGTGCCAAAACTTTCGACATCTCATAGTCCCGACCATGAGTTTTCGGAAACCAGCTCGGTGTGTGAAAACCCAGATAGGTACCAATCGTGACGAGACGTTTCACGGAAACTGTCGCAGCAACGCCCTCCGCCGCCCGAAGTGGACGAAAGGACTCCAGCAGCGGCAGGGAAAGCGCCAGAGAAGAGGATCGAAGGAAATGTCGGCGATTCATGAAAGGGTGGACGAGGTCAGGGAAGGTAGCGTATCCCAGGAACCCGGCTACTCCAAGCCGCTACGTTGTTGCGTGAGGGGTTTGGCGGGGACGGTTGGGGATTTATGGTTTATCGGCTAACGCCTAATATTTCGATCGTGAATTATTGCTGGCGGAAGCCTTACGAGAAATGCCGAAGGAGGAAAAAGCTCTCGCCATACTACGTGAGACCTCTCCCGCCATATTCGGAAATGCGGCGAGCCCAGATGGGAAACATCTCGCCAATCCCCACTTCCACACTCCCATTTCAAATTCACGCAAAATCGCTGAAATCACTTAACCTGGTCCGGAATCTTCACTTTCCGTTCATAGACAACCTTTTCGTCTTCGATTACCTCGTAGAGAAATCCAACAACCGAAGCATCGCCAGAAACGGAAGGCGGGCCGGTCTCGCTCTCTAGTGTTCCGTTGGCGCCGGATCCAGGGGCAATGGGAGCAGGGCTCGAAAACACCGCGTCTCCATTGGTGACTCCTTCCTTCTTGTTTAGAAGTGTGATCTTCACTTTTCCTGAAAAGGCCTCCACCCGGAGATTTCGGATATCAAACCAGTAGTGATACTTCCCCTCGATGAATTTCGTCACTTTATGGGTAACGAGGACCTCTTTGATATCCCCGGCCATTTCTCTCTCCTGACGTTGCAGTTCCTGACTCGCTCCCAGAATCGAGTCTATTGTTAGCGAGCTGGATTCGATATCGAACTCTGCGCCATTTCCCCGCCGGACTCGGAAACCAGTTTTCCCGTCCGCAAGTCGATAGAGAATCTGTGCATCGATCGTGCGCCCATCCTTCGATCGGAGTGAAATCGTAGGCAGGTCCTGCGCCATTCCAGAAATCAAAGACCCAAAGAGAAACAGAAGGAGCAAACCAATTTTCATCTCTCAAATTCTATTGGTACAAGGCGTCGGGCTGGGAGAAAAACTAAAAAGGCTTCCGGGAATATTGCTTTGCTAGGAGCTAGCTCTTATCCAAACAAATCCAGGACCGGCTTGCCCGTGGAAAATTGGGCACGGCTCAATCCGGTATTCGCCGTGGGATCGAACAAGGGAACGCCAAGGGAGTGAAGAACCGTCGCGTGAAGATCCTGCGGGGTTACCGGATTGTCGATCGGATCCATACCGTATTTGTCGGACTCGCCGTAGACTGCGCCACCGCGAATCCCGCCTCCTGCCAGGATAGCCGAAAAACACTTGGGCCAGTGAATTCGTCCTGGAGGTCCCTTTGTCTGAATTTTCGGAGAGCGTCCAAATTCGCCCATGCAAACTACGAGAGTGTCGTCCATCAGGCCCCGATCCTTCAGGTCAGTAAGGAGAGCGGAGAGTGACTGGTCAAGACGGGGAAGGCACCAACCCATTCCGTAGGAACCGCTACCGAATGCATTCCCCATGCCCATGTGACCACCATGCATGTCCCAGCTGGAACTCGGGGGACCTTTCTTCTCCGAAGTCGCTGCACCGGTCCAGCCATTTACGGTGACAAAACGAACTCCCGATTCCACCATGCGGCGGGCCAGGAGAAGGTTCTGGCCAATCGGATGCATTCCATACCGTTCACGGACCGCTGTCGGTTCCCGATCCATTTCGAAAGCCTTCCGCCCTTCGGGCCGCGTCATTCCATCAAAGGCCATTTCGCGAAGTGAGTTCCAGTCTTTGCCAATGGCTTGATTTTCGAGGACATCAGACTCTATCCCCTTCAGTAGATCGCAGCGATCACTCAGTCGATCTTGGTCAACCGCGTCGTAGATCGGAGGCGGTTTGAATTCCGGCATGGAAGGGTTGTTCTCTGCTGACCCAACAAAAACCGGGGCATAGGAAGATCCGAGATATCCTCCCGTTCCAATATTCGGCGCACAAAACACGGGAGGACCAACGCACTTCATGAGCCACGCGTTGGAAACCATATTTCGGGCACTGGGAAGATGCTTGGCCACCACGGAGCCAATGTAGGGCGAGTCGTCCGGGACTCCCTGATTGACTCGCTCGACATATTGCCCGCTGAGCAGGTTGTGCATCGCATCGAAGTGATTACTGATCGGTCCCGGGTGATGCATCGAGCGGATCAGGCAGAATTGGTCAGTTACCTTTGCCAACTCCGGATGCAGCTCGCTGATTTGCATGCCGGGCACCTTGGTGGAAATCGGATTGTAGGGTCCTCTGAATTCTGACGGGGCGTCGGGCTTGAGATCCCAGGTGTCGAGGTGGCTGGGACCGCCGGCCAAGAGGATGAAGATGCAGGACTTTTTCGAGGAGATCGCGTTGCCAGAGACGTCTTGGTCATCTGTTCCCATGACCAAACCGGGGACACCCAGGTTGAGTGCCCCGAGAGTACCCGCTTGAAGCAGCTGACGACGCGATATACTTTCTTTACTCTTCATGGTAAAACCCTTTCCTGTTTGAGGTGGTCCTGCGGTGCCTTGTATCTCGCTTAGGCTGGCGAAATGCAGAACACCTGTAAACGGCAAAGTCACCGGAAGCATGCGGGGCCGGTTTTTGGGATGCCGGGGTCAGTTGACAAACTGATTCAATTCCTTCTCTTTGAGCGACCCAAATCACTGCGCAAGTTTTGATCGAAGCTTCCTGATCACCTTTTCGAAAGCCTTTTCCACAGTTCCTATTTCTTCCTTTGAATCAAAAGTTCCATGTTCACGAATCGCAATTCCTTTCCAAGGGACGTAGTTGCTCAATTAGAAGATTCAGGAAACGAAATCCTCAAGAGTTCCCACCGTAGAATCGAACTTCAGTCGATTCATTCGAAGCTCCACCTCCAGGCGCTTGCGGAGCCACGGAAAATCAACGCCCATCGCTCCGACCTTCCCGGACAAACTTTTTCAGCAGGTGATGCATCGACATCACCTTTTCCGAATACTCGCTGGAAATGTCCGTGGTCTCCTCGATATCCTTGCTCAGGTCATAAAGCACAAAGGATGACACCGGGAAGGCGGCGTCCAATATTTCTTCCGTACTCTTCGGACCATTCACCGTCAGCTTAAAACTCCCCTGCCGAATGGCGAAAGTTCCATTGCTCTGATTGTGCACAATCTCCTCACTGAAAGATGCTGGCTGGACTCCTCCCGTCAGCGACGGATAAAAACTTTCGCCGTCTTCAGCGGTATCCTTGTCCAGATCGACCTCTAACATTTCCGCTAAAGTAGGGATCACATCCGTAAACTGAATCGCCGTGGAACAAGTCCCGCCCGGTTTAATCTTTTCAGGCCAGCGGACGAGGAAGGGTACACGATGCCCGCCCTCTTCCAGTCCACCCTTCCAACCGCGGAACGGGCCGTTGCTGTCCTGTCCATAGACAGCGGTGTCTCCCCGAACCCATTTTTCATGGTAGCCCCTGGTGCGATTGACCGGTCCGTTGTCGCTGGTGAAAAGGACGAGGGTGTTCTTATCAATCCCGAGTTCGACCAGCTTGTCCAGAATCCTGCCAACATGGTGATCAAGTTCGACGACAAAATCTCCGTAAGTCCCGGCGCGGCTTTTTCCGACGAATTCCGGATTCGGCACGATCGGATTGTGCGGAGTCGTCATCGCGTAGTAGAGGAAAAACGGCTGATCGGGGCGGGTGCGGACTGCCGTCTCAACGAATTCGCAGGCCTTGTCAGAGAGTATCGGGACGAGGCGATCCATGGTGTATCCCTCGGCAATGATGTTGTCATCCCGGCCATACCACTCGCCGTTCCTTTTTAGCGCATCCTCAGAAGAGATCGTAGGAACAACAGCCGCCCGATTGTTCTTAATAAATGTGGCAGGGTTCATCTCCGCAGATCCGGCGGTCCCAAAGGAAGTATCGAATCCGTAGTCAGCAGGACCTTTCAGGGCCGGAGAAGCAAAATCGATTTTGGAAAAATCCTGGTAGTTGCGATCGACACGAATAATCTGCCGCTCGGTTTCGCTTTCCTTGCGCAGCTTCCAATCGATTCCCTGATGCCATTTGCCAACCAGCCCTGTGTAGTATCCAGCACCCCGCAACACATTGGCCATCGTTTTCCGCCCGGGCTCAATTAGAGTTCCACCCAAATTGGCGAGATTCCCACCCGATCCCAGGCGCGTCCGCCACATGTAGCGACCGGTCAGAAGGCCGTAGCGAGAAGGTACGCAGTATGAGCCCGATGAGTGGCCGTCGGTAAAAGTCAAACCTTCACTTGCGAGTTGGTCCAAGTTCGGAGTCGGAATTCTGCTGTCCGGATTGAGGGCGGCGACATCGCCGTACCCCATGTCGTCGGCGAGGATAATCAGGATATTGGGAGGTGTTGATTTGTCGGCTGCGGAAACAGTTTGCGAGACGGCGGAAGTCAGCAGGATCAAGAAGAAAGGCAGGGTGAATTTTGTTATTCTCATGGGGTTCTTCGAACGGGGACAGGACAAAGAGTAGCCCATGATCTTGAATATGAAAACTGCGTCCCGGCGGTTCACACTGCTTTTCATTGACTCCATTCCTCTGATGGGTTCGTAGCGCATTCCCCATTTTCAACTAGCGGAGAAAGTTACATTCTTCACGCCCCCCGCAATCGTCCAATAGTGTTGAACCAAAGACCAAACCCTGTTACATCGTCCTTTTCCAAATTTCAGATACACCCACCATCTCATGTCAAAACTCACCATCGTCGCCAACATTTTTGCCAAGCCGGACCAAGTCGATCTGGTAAAAGCTGAGCTGCAGAAGATCATCGCCCCCACTCTTGCGGAAGAGGGCTGCATCAACTACGACCTCCACCAGGACAATGAAGACCCTGCTCATTTTCTCTTCTTCGAAAACTGGGAATCCCGTGAACTTTGGCTGGCACACATGGAGCAGCAGCATCTGAAAGATTACGCAGCCGCGACCGAAGGAGCAGTGGAGAGTTTCACGCTCCATGAAATGACGCATGTGGAATAGACTCTGTCGATTCAGCCCTCCAGTGAAGGAGGGCCCGGCCCGAATGGGTTTTGGGGTTTCCAATCTTCGTCTGGCTAAGTGCCGGGCGAATCGCCCCTGGACCCAAATCGCTGGCAGCCCGCTTCGCGGTAAAAATTAGAACGCCGGGCGGAGCGCCCAGCCTACAGGATCCCGTGACGATTCGCCCTTAATGGTAAGGCGAACCATCTGCTTGCTCTTGCATCAATACCGCCGCAGCGGCAATTTCACAGCAACCCAAATCCTATCCTAACCACCAAACTCCTTCCGGAGGATGGCCGCTGCTGCAGCCTCGTTGCGCAATTTCTGATAAGCCTCGTCGACTGGCACTGTTGCACCCGAACCGGGGGCAAAACCGCAATCCGGATTCAGCGTGATTCGCTTCGGATCAATCACATTGGCGGCCTGTCGGACGCGGTCGGCAATCACTTCCGAAGAATCAATCTGACCGGGAGTCACGTCCACACAACCGAGGCCGATTTCGAGGTCTTCACGCAGATTTTTTAACACTTCAAAATCACCGGCACCCGGGGTGGTGAATTCCATCGTCAAATGATCGACCTTGAGTCGGTTCAGTTGGTCGAGGATCGCATCGAACCCTCCCTGGTGTCCCACTTCTCCACGGGCACGACCACCGGCCCGTCGACAAAGATGCTCGGCAAATTTCGCATCTCCCGTCCCTTCGATAATTCCGTTTACCACTTCCACGGCAAAATCGGCGGCTTTGTCAGGATCATCGTATCCAGCCCTGACCTCGGAGTCGACAAAGAGACAAAGGTGAGGATCATCGATCTGGATAATATCCGCTCCCGCTTCAATCAAAAGCTCAACCTCGCGACGCAAAATCGGAACGCAATCTCGAACGAAATCATCGCGATCCGGGTAAGCGTGAGAGGACTTGTCAGGATCCCACATGCGCTCACCCAACAATGCCGGAGAAGGAACCGTTGCCTTGATTTTCTTGCTGGTGATGGACTGCACAAATTGGATTTCCCGGGCGATGAAGCCCGGGGTTTTCGGGGACAGCTTATCCACCACCACCGTCATGGGGCGACCATCGGACGGGTTGGTGCTCAACTCGAATCCATGAGCCAGTTCGGCAATCACCCCGATGTAGGATTTTCGGCGCCACTCCCCGTCGGTAATCACATCGATCCCCGCCTGCTCCTGAAGAGCAACCACATAGCGAATCGCGGCGTCCATTCGGTTCTGCCTGTCTTCCGCGGATACCTCGTCATCGCCAAAGATCAGATCTTTAACAAAGTCGGGCCTCGGCATCGAACCGACGACAGAAGTTGGAAACAATTTTGATGAATTCATGATTGGTCTTTCCAGTTGGTTTGAGCGTATTCGAAATCCTGCTGAGTATCGATTTCTATATATTCGTTGGCCGTATCGGTATGGCGCATCTCCACGCCATCCTCGACCATATCCTGTAACAAATGAATCAGGTAAGCCTTCTCAAATACCGCAGCCTCCCGAAAAGGTTTCCCGGAAAATTCCGCATGGCATTGGGCGAACTGACGCTTTAAAAAGTCGGCACCTTTGACCGAAAATCGAGCCACGCCGGTGTATTCACCCCAGGCTTCCTCCGGTTTAATTTCCCGATGAATCCGGGTGACGACTCCATTCTGAACCGTGATCTTTTCAGCGTCATCGGCAGGGTGCTCAGTCCGGTCCTTGTAACGCTCTACCCATCCCGTATCGGCTGACAAAGTGATGTCGTGCTCGCTCGCCAGTATCCCGGAGATTAAATTCGAGGAATAAAGCGTATCGGAATAGCAACAGATGAAGGGCTGATCCATCAGATCCTCCGCATACATCAAAGAGGCCAGAATATTGTTATTCGCCCAGTCATCATTGTGACGAAAAGTGAAGTGGGGATACTCCTTTCGAACGGTGTCGATGAGGTAGCCTCCGATGAAACAAATATCCTCGACTCCATTCTCAGCGAAGGCTTCGAGATTCCAGTCCAGAATCCGTTTCCCCTGAACCCGGGCGAAACACTTCGGTTCATTTTCCGTTGTCGGCATGAGCCGACTACCGCGTCCGGCCCCTATAAAGATTACTCTCATTTTTTTTAGATGGTTTTTCGCCTCCGCTGCGATTCCACAGGAAGGCGCTGATAATTGCTGCTGCGAAAGCGCATCCTGCCCAGAATCGCAGGCCGACTTCCCAGCCATGTGAATCTACAACATGACCGGTCACGTAATCGCCGGAGAAGGCTCCCATGTAGCCCATGAAATTTACAAATCCCACTGCCGCTGCAGCGGTCCCGCCTCGTGCAAAATCCATCGGCGCTGTTCCCACCAACAGGACTTGAGGCCCGTAAATACAAAACCCGATTAAGACGAGCAGGATCATAGGAATAACCATCCCGCCTCCCGGCACCACTGCCTTGCTGTAGAGAAGCGTGAGTCCAGCCAGAGCGAGCAGAAGAATCACAATAACAGGTGCGGCACGACCGCCGAACCAGCGATCCGTTACCCACCCCGAAAGAAAGGCGCCGGCTATTCCACCAAGAGGGAGAACCGCATACTTCAATGCTGATTTCCCGATTGCTCCACCTTGAGTTTCGATCATGTGAGAAAGGCCCCAGTCGAGGAATCCATAGCGGCAGGCGTTGAGTAGTCCGAGCGATACCGCCAGGAACCAGAGCCAGGGATTCGTCAGGGTCACCAGAAAATTCCGTCCGATGCTGCCGGTCTTCTCAGGCTTTGCGACCGGGGTCTGACCTTCTTCCGTTTCGCTGGCTTCCTCCGGAGTCTCCTTCAGGAAGATCAGCATGTGAACGCAACAAAGTGCGAAAAGAACCGCCGGAACATACAAAGCCCCACGCCAGCCAAACCACTGCGCAGAAAATCCGGCAAGGACAAAGGTAAACGCCGCCGTTGCCTGGTAGCCGGTCCCGATAATGCCGACAGCTCGTCCCCGCTTTTCGACCGGAAACCAGTTTGCAGCCACGCGCATGCATGGAGTCCAGCCCAGCGCCTGAAAGTAGCCGTTGCAGGCCCAGATGAAGATCAGGAAATACAAGGCTGCACCCATTCCAAAGGCGACATTTAATCCTGCGGAAACCAGCATCCCCACAGCAAGCAGCTTCCGGGCCGATATTTTCTCTGCGAGCTGACCATTCACCAGCTGCCCGAATCCGTAGGCCAGCTTCAGGCCGCCGAGGATCAAACCGATCTGGGCTTTGGTAAATCCGAATTCTGCTTCGATTCCGGGAATGGCCGCAGATATATTGGTCCGGCAAAAGTAAAAGGAACCATAAGTGATCCAGAGAACCCACAGCACTCCGTATTCAGACCGATGGAACGGTGACTTTGCCTTGGTGCTGTTTTCGATTCCTCCCATGAATGACGATGGCCATCCGAACATAGTTTCAATTTCGGCGCAACTCTGAATCCGGCGCATTCAGTCTGGTGGGCTGTTCCCCTTCATTCCGACCTGGCAAGAGTCTAAGTTCTGTAATTTCAGGGAGAAAATCAGTGGCTCCCGATTGGGCGAACATGGTGAAGCGTCCTTTGATTCTCCAGCCCGCAGTGAATGCGAAAAAGGTCGGTCGCCGCAGTCGTAGCGCCTTTCCGGAGGCTTTTAACTTAACCGTGGAACGGAAACTTGAAATGATTGCTCCCACAATGTGGAACTTCCCCAGCTTAGGTATTTTGATTGCCAATGAGCTTTCAGATCTCCGCGCGGAAGAACGGGCCACCCGGCTCGAAAAAGGAGATAAGGGCTCGGGCGCTTAGGACCAGATCAATGTCGGAGCGAGCGTTTGCCTACCCGCTGATCCCTGTTTACAAATAAGAAGAACCCCGCCAGTTTCCCGGCGAGGCTCGATCCACTCACTTGCCTGTCGTGCCTTCACACTACACGCCCAGAAAAACAGCCTCTTCTCCGAGGAAAAGTCGCCGGTGATCTCTCACAAAATCCTTGAACTCCTGAGCAGGCGTTCCCGTGATTTTCTCCACTGTATCGGTGACTTTGTCGAAGTAACCTTCCTGGTGATCTTGCGCCACGTAGTAGAGGTGACTTGCCAGAAACTCAGGCGCCCCCACTTGATTCACGAGGGTGTCCTTCCACTGGGCTTCAGGCAAATTAACGTATTCCACCGGGGCCCCAATCTCGACCCCAATGACATCGGCGATCTCCGGGATCGTAAACCGCTCCGGCCCGGTCAGCTCAAGGCGTTCTCCACGATAGGGTTCAGGATCAAGAAGCAACTGCACCACTACTCTGGCGATGTCGCTCGCAGCGATTGGCGCCTGCCCACGGGATCCGTAGGGTAAATAAATTTTTCCTTCCGAGGCAATCCCTGCCGCATTGAAGAGAAGAAAGTTCTCCGCGAAAAACGTGGGCCGGATGTGAATCGCACACATTTCCGAATGGTCGAAAATATGCTCGGAGAGCCAGTGCTGATGTGAAAGAGGACTTCGAGCGCTCTCTCGAGCCGTGATCTGAGACATGTTCACAATTGCTTCCACTCCCGCCGAATTCGCCGCCAAAGAAAGGTTGGCCGTAGCCTCCACCAATCGATCAAGTTGCGGCGGGTAGGCAAAGTAGATCCGATCCACTCCCTCAACGAGTTTGCGAACCGACTTCATGTCATGGACATCGCCGAAGACCGTCTCGGCCCCGGCCTGCCGGATTCGCTCCGATCGATCATCCTCCCGCCGTATGACGGCGCGGACATTGAGTCCGGCCGCGATGGCCTGTTCTACGACAGGCATTCCTGTTTTGCCTGTGGCTCCGATTACTAATGCTGTTTTCTTCATTCTGGTTTTTCCTTTTCTCTGGTTCTGGTTTTCTGTTTTAGAGTTGTATATACAACTTAATAATAAAAAGAGAGATCAACTCACTCCTTCAAAAGTTTCGCCCGGGCTTGATCCACCGCCCCGACAAGATCGATGGACTCATCTTCGCCGAACAGTTCACGGGTTTCTGCCTGGGCGGACTCCCAGCGTGGCAGTATTTCGAGTAAAAGTTCGTGCCCTTTCTTGGTCGGCACGAGTTCAAGGGAGCGCCCGGAACTGGGTTCGCGAACATCGACAAGACCGCTTTTACGCATCCTATCGAGGTTGCGACTGAGAGTGGACTTCTCGATGTTCAATCGCTGACCCAATATCGTTGGGGAAATCTTTTCATTCAGGACAATTGCCACCAGCATATTTCCCTGGGCAGCGGTTATACCGATGTCGCGATAGGCGTCGTCGTAGATGGAGTTCACGGTGCGGTTGAGAAAGCGAATTCGCATGGAAAGGCACTGCTCCGCTATGGTCGTGGCTGCTTTTTGAATCTTGCTGGGCTGGTCCTTCTTCATACGGTTAAAGTTGCATATACAACCTTTGTCGATGAGTGCAAGAATAGCTTACGCTTTTTTAGAAAATTTCTGAATCAACTGTCCAGGATTACTCACCACGATCGTCAGCTCGGCGCCGAACGCCGCAACGCATCACTCACAAGCTGCTCGCGAAATGGCTGGTCGCTGGGCTTGTCGAAATTGAACGAGGAGGTGAATCATAAGATTCCAGGTAAGCGAAATCATCTTGTTCTTCCTACCATTCAAAAATTACCCGATAAAAGCTTCTGCCTTGATCCATTGGAATACCAACACGAACGGAGCCCGGAGTAGAGTCATCAATGGATAGTCCCGGCACCGCCTGCCAACTTTCCTGTTCGGAAATTCGGATGGCTATGGGATACCAGGAAGAAAGATCGCTGGATTCCTCAACGATTATGGTGAGATCTTTCGGGTCATTGGTGCCGGATTCGAGGGGCAAGGAAAACTGATCGCCTTCGATTGTCGGTGTGCCCGGGAAGTTGTCTAAATAAGTTCTCACATTGGATATGCTGTCGTCATCGAGGTCTTCCTCTGGAGCAGTATCCGACATATCCGGGGTCTGATGATAAGTCTCCAAAAGAAAGCTCTCATAAGTTGGCGCGAGTTGAGCGATCCAATCACGAATCAGAGCCTGATCGGAGACCGGCAGGGTGTCGGATGGCCGCATCCGTGTTCCCTGTTGTGGCGTGGCCCGGTTGATTTTTTCAAAAAGGTAGGATCGGGAAGGAGAGCCGGGTTCGACAAGCGTAAGTCCGGGAACGAAATTGGATGCTTGATCGAGTAAGGCCGCGAGACTGTTACCCTCTGTTAAATCAAGCCCACCAGAATTTTCAGTATTTGCCCTGTGGCAACCAGTGCAGTTGTTGCTGAATATAGTCTGGATGGAGTCGTAAGATACACCCGGCGTGACCGGGATACTTGAAAGATCGTCGCGCCCTTCGCCACCATCCCGTTGACCGAGCACGATATCCCGGGTCGCCATTTGATTGGCAATTACCGAAACCGCAATTTGAGAAGAGGCATATAAGTGGCGGTTAGTGTCCTCTGCCGTAACGATTGTGTAGTCTGTATTTGTATTGCCCAAAGGTATATAAAACCGACCGAAGGCATCGGTGGTGAGGCGATGGTTGTGCCCGCTTGGGGGAAATGGAATCAGATAGTCGCGTCCACCGACGAAGGGCGTTGCGACCCCGGAAGAGAATAGACCAAGATCCACGACGATCGGGTTGCCATTAGGGATCGTGACACTACCTGATATCGCCGTGCCGCCAATATGGAAAGTCTCCACCAGAGACGTACCCGTGATTTCATGAAGCAGCGTCTGATATCCTGTGCCGGAAATTTCAACAATCACTGAAGGCCCGGTTAGATCGTGTGAAACATTCGTGACAAGGCGTCCAGATGCATTGATGGCATGAGTGGAAATGAGATCGCCGTTTGACTGAAGCAAGGAGAGAACAGGAGGAATCACCGGAGCGGATCCTGTCCCGGCATCCAGAATCGTCACATCCATATCCAAGGTGGAAGGCTCTGTAATCGTGATCGATTCCGTCGAAGTGTGGGAAAGATTGCCAGCATCGGTAACTGTCAGCGAAACCGGATAGATTCCCGGTGAGGCCCAACTGTGAACCGGATTAATCTCAAGAGATTGATTTCCGTCTCCGAAATCCCAGAGATGCTCAACGATCGCAGCGGTGCCTGCTGTGGAATTGGAAGTGAAGCTTATGGAAGTGTCAATGTGTGCCGTCGTAAGCGAAGAGGAAAAGGAAGATACCGGCGGATCGGATATGGTTTTTCGATATCGCTCGAGCCTGTAAAAACCTCCCAGAGAATTATCTCCGTTGGTTGTTGTATAATAGAGATTTCCGTCGGCATGTAGTTCGAAGTCCACGGCTATCGCGCCGTTTTCCCAGTAATGAGTTCCATTGCCATCAGGAATCGGAGTCGCGGTATCAAGATCTGCCCCCGAAAGGGCAAAGCGAAGAATACTGCCGTTTGGATGCCAGCGGGACAGATATAAGGTCGGACCGCCATTCCAGACAAACGGTCCTGATGTGGCGATGACAACTCCGACATGGGAAGGCGATCCGGAGTAGAGAATCCGGAAATTGGGATCGGTCGGATTTAAAAAGGCTGTGTCGCCGGCGGGTCCCCAGTTTCCATTGGAACCCCGCTGAACCCATGCGAGTCGATCGGTGGCATCACCATTTTCTGATACAAAAAGGACATCGGCCCGCGTGGGGTGAAAGGTAAAACGAAACGGGTTTCGAAAACCCTGTGCCCAGACCCGGGACCGAATCGAAGCGGGGTTGTTATCGTAGAAAGGATTTGTCGAAACGCCTTCACCATTGGTTTTCGAAATTCGCAAAATCTTCCCTTCGTAGAAATCCAAATCCGTAGGACGGGTCAGGTTGTCGTCATCCCCCAGAGCGACAAAGAGGTGATCAGGATCGAGAGGGTGGAAACCGATGTCGCCACCTTTGTGAAAGGGGGCGGCTCTGGGCAAGCCTGAAAGAAGGATCAGCGGAGACTCAAGTAAGGTCAAACCTGCGTTCGCCGTGTAGCGGATCAGCCTTTGATCCGTGGTCGTGGTATGGAAAAGGTAGATATGCCGGTTGCTATCAAACTCAGGATCCAGCGCCAAACCAAGAAGGCCTGACTCCACAGAAGCATCCACCTGACTGCTCAGATCCAGAATTACGGAAGGTGGAGTTTGAAAATCCCCCGAGCCATCGGGCTGATAGAGCAGAACCCGCCCCTGCTTTTCGGTCACGAAAAGTCGACCGGCAGAATCGGACTCAATTTTGGTCTTTCCATTTCCGCTGTCGATCCTGTCGGTCGTAAAGGTCGGGTCTACCGGAGCAGCAACAGCTGAAAGAGTAAACAGCAGTCCCAAAATCGTGTAGATACGCAGCGCCATAGATAGATAATTCTTCGAAAAACAAGTCGCACAGATTATGCGATTTTTCGAGAAGAGATCGAAGGCAGGGTGAGATCCAAGCCCCCCAATCGTACCGTTCTCAACAAAGCCTACGTCCCTGCCCAAATTCTTACTCAAGGTTCGGAAGGTGTCACCAGTTGATAAAAGCGCTGCTTATCAGGATCAGCCTGCACATCTTTGACTGTGATCCTGCCATCGAGGGCCTGCGCGGGGACATCAGTCAGAGTGGTCCAGACTCCGGAAATCAGAGAGGTGCGAAATTGAACGGCATAGGTCTTCCCGGCCACCGCATCAAAAACCAGGGTGACCTCTCCCTTGTCGTATTTCTGCAAGTCCAACTGAAGCCGGCTGTTCGAGTCGAGGGGATCGGTTCCCGCTTGAAACTCCTCTTCGTTGGTCATCCCGTCGCCGTCCAAATCCTCCTGGTCATCCGGAACGTCCGGGTCGGTTCCATGGGTATTTTCCCAGGCATCCGGTAAGCCGTCGTTATCCGTGTCGCTCAATCCAGTTGAGCCGGGTTCCGGAGTGGGAATCGCGGCCATCCAGTTGACGGGATCATTGCCATACTCGGAGACTTCCTTCCGTTCCAGGGAAAGGCCATCGCCATCCCCTCCAAGGGGCCAGGGAGCAAAATCATCAAACTCCACCCGTTCCAGGTCGACGTAGGGGACGAGTCCGAAATCCGGCCCCGGAGTGGTTTGCGGTCGGTCCGGTCGCTGCAGCACTAACGTTTCCCCACCATTGTCCAGTTTGCCGGTGTATGGACCGAAAAGGATGAGGTCGGAGCCATAGCGGGATTCAAAGGCGGCCAGCGCGTTGGTATCCGTAACCGGATCGAAGCTGACGACGAGGACATAGCCCCCCGCCCCAATTGAACTACCGGCAGGAAAATCGAATTCAACTCCGCTGCGAAGACGCCAGCCATGGCTAGGGAAGGCCGGGTCATAAAGCGGTACCGGACTCAGGCTCTGGTTATGTAATTCAATGAACTCATCCCGCACATTGTCATCGGGGCCGAGAGGTGGCGGGTGGTACATGATCTCCGAGATAACGACCGGTCCGACCAGCGGCCCGGCGTTGGTCAAGCCTGTGCCGCTGCGGAACTGGTTGAGATTGTCCGGCTGATCGATGCCAAAAGTGCGTCCTGCCAAGGCCGTAAAATCGATGCCCACACTGGTTTGATAGGGGCCGAAGGAAACCCCGTTGAAGGACGGACCGATATTCACCTTACCCCGGTACCCGTTCGGCACCCCTCCGGGTGCAGAGATCAAATGCACTTCGTCACCTTTGGCAGAATTCAGGGAAAACGGAATGTCCGCCTCGCCGCCGTCATTGAATTGGTATTCGTAAAGCACATGATATCCTCCCGCCGGTATCGTGGTTCCGTTGGGGATCTGGTATTTCCGGGGTGTTCCCCGGGCATCACTGAGCCACCAACCACCGATATCCACTGGATCCCCCGTGGCATTATGCAACTCGATGGCATCTTCCAGGGGAGCATCGGTGTGGGTCAACACCTCGTTGATAATGATGTCGGTCAGAAGACGGAAATTGGCTTCCCCGGGTGAATCCGTTTCCGGAAAGGCAAAAATGTTCGCTGTTCCGTCCGGGAAACGCCCCTCGGAAATCCCAGGCCCTTGCAGGCCAAAAGAAAGGGCGTCAATTTGAGTTCCCTCGGGTGCGAAAAAACCGATCGCTTCACCGGAGGCGCGCAGGCTGAAACCAAGGTGATTGGCCCCGAACCCGACATCTTCGTCAGCCACCATCTTTTTCCAGTTGCGGGGGGCTGATCCAATAAAAGATAAAGGTGGGATCGGCGATTTCTGAAAATTGGTCAGGTCGTCAGTCAGGAAATAACCGCCGACCGAAACCGGGACGCCCCCCATATTAAAGAGTTCGATCCAGTCATCACCGGAAGAGGGATCGGCCATCCATTCATTGATCCGGATTTGTCCGGGGTCCCCGAGGGCCGCCGAGATGTTTGCTCCGCCCAAAGTCGGTGTAGTCAGTGTCCAGTTGGCGGCGCCATTCGGAAAACGCCCGATAGATAAATCGGTCAACTGAAGACCGAACTCAATGAAATCAACCAGACCACCTCCGTTGGCGGGCAAGTCAAACAGATAAACGGCGTCCCCATTGGCGCTCAGACCAAAGCCGGTATTGGTAGAGGAGATTGGCAGGTCGCCATCAAAACGTATCGTCAGAAAATCCCGGGCTGGCACGACGGATCCGGCGGGAAAGACCCAGCGACGGGGATCCGCCAGAGAGTCGCTCAAGCTCAACCCCTCAAGATCGACCTGGCTATCGGAGGAATTATAGAACTCGACCATGTCGGGGAAAATGCCGGGGCCATCTTCCAGGCTCGCATTGTCTGTCAGGACCTCGTTGATCACCACTCCTCCGGACTGTGCAAACACATTGGAAACTCCCGGGGTGGGCATTGCCAGAGCCATGAGCATGCTTCCGCCATCCGGAGAGTAACCCAGCGAAACGCCCCTGGTCTGTGGCCCGTAGACCACATGCTCAACCGTGCCTAAGCAATGATCCAGCAAGGCAATCTGCCCCTGCTCCGATCGTAACTTGATATCAACATGACCTGCTTTGCGACTGCCATCGGCCGTGAAACTGAGAAACCCGCCGGGGCCTACGAAAGTGGCGTCTCGAAAGGTATGCATGCGGGCATTCCCGATGGGTTTGTTTGTCAGAAACATGCCAGCCATGTCAACGACCTCCCCTGTAGGGTTGAAAATCTCCACGAAATCGGCCCCCGACGAGGCATCGCCCTGAGCGAGCCATTCGTTGATCCGCAGCATGTCGATCGAGCCAGTGGCCTGAACGACATTGCTCGCCCCCAGAGTGGGATTGCTTAAAAGCCACTTTCCGGAGAGCGCCATCCGACCGGCAGTCTGATCCGGGAGTTGATGGCCGAACTCAATAGAATCAATCAATTGCCCCCCGCTGGCGGGACTGTTCAGCAGATAGATTTCGTCGCCGCCCTGTTCCAGGGTAAATCCAGTGTGCAATCCCGATGTCCCATCGTCATTGTTGGCCAGCAGAACCAGGTAGCTTTGACTCGCCATGATCGTCCCGTCCGGAATCACATACTTGTCAGGATTACCCTGGCTATCTGTCACTCGCATTCCGGAAACATCGACGGCAGTGAGAGACTCGTTGTAGAGCTCGATCATGTCCGGGTATGTGCCGAAGTGTTCGACCGCAGAATCATTCCGCGCAAGAACCTCGTTGATTCGGATGGTCGGTGTGTCGGCCTGGACAATCCAGGTTCGAGACTCGGTGAGCTGATTGTCGCTTTGCCAGACTCCTGCAGAATTGCGGCCCCTGACAGAAACCCGGTTAGTGCTTCCCTCCGGCAAATTGGACAACTGGATCGGAGTTATGACAGGGACACTGGCACTGAAGGAACTGCCATTGAGGCTGTATTGATATTCAGTGATGTCATCGCCTGCAACCGTCAGGGTCGCCGAGTTCATCCAGGTCGGCGAGCGGGGTTCCCCGGAGATGGTGGCGAAACTCTGCGAGGGAGTCACGTGGGCGGAAATTACGCCCTCAAGGTAGGAGCGACGGTTGCCCATCCAATTCTTAAAATTGTTCCGACTCGCAGCTGAAGCGTAGTGCCCGAGGACCTGGTCAACCAGCGGATCAAACTGCGCCGCAGAAAAGGTCGTGCCGATCAGTTCCGCCAGCTTGTTGTAATACAGCGGTTCAATCCCGGGATGATGGAGGAAGAGATTCATCGCCCGCCACATCCCTTCCGAATCTCCTGATATGGGACAGCAGGTCGCCCGGAAAATGTCCATCGTGGTCCTGGCAGTCGCACTGTTGCCCTCTCCCATAACGGTATCCAGATCGTGGTATATGAAGAGCGCGCGTTTGTCCACGTCTCCGGTGTAAATCAAGTAGTCATCATTATTCCCCGTGTTCATCCCGCTCTCGTTGTTGGCCATTATATTCATCACAGCCAGATGGGTGATCCATTGATCCACGTCGGCATGCTCCCGAATGGACGAGGGATCGTAAGGTGAGGCATTCTCACCGGCCACCTCCAACATGTTGATCAGGGAGGTCCAGTCGTCCTCGCTCTCTTTGCTCGATTTGAAATAGGTGTTGCGATACGCATCCGGATCTTGCCCCCGATAATCGAAGTTGGGTGGCCGGATATCGCGGACAACCTTGTAAAGCTCACCGTCACCGTTTTGGGGATAATGGCTCTTCGCCCAGTCGCCATTGGCCGCCTCGTTGGCCACATAATGGCCGAAGGTGGGAGCTCCCCCTCCGACCGGGGTGGCGCTGTTGTTGAACAGAAGTTTGACTGCCGTGGAGTTGGCGCCATCGGCCCCGGCTTTCTGAGCCAGGACCGCTCCCAGATGCTGGGTATGGGGGCTGCGTGAATTCAGGTTGATCGCGGCCACTCCCTTCCAAAGATCATCACTCCTGAAATTGACCCGAAAATTGTGGGGCACCAGAGCACGACTCCCATGTCCCCGGTTGCGGATACCAAGGAGGTGATGCGCGAGAATGCCGGAACCATCCAGACTGATAAAGGTGGCGTTGTATTGCGCGTCACTTTTGCGGGCGCTGCTCAATGTGGTGCTCAATTCCTGCGCCTGGCTCTGGGTTTGGATTATTTTGTAAACCGGACTGGCCCCGTCGAAGGAGTTGTTGAGATCGTTATCGACCTGGTAAAGCGGATTGAGAATATTCCCCAGGGTCCCACCACCCTGGTCCCCTCCGTTCAGGACTGTTGAAGGCCAGGATCTAACATTCCCCTGCTCGTCCGAAGCTTTAAAGTAGTACTCAATGACCGTATTGTTGCCGTGAGCAGGAAGCACCACACCCCATAGTCCATCCCCTGCCGCACCGTCCCCATTCTGGCCATCATCAAACATCGCTTCAGAGGTGAAGGCCGTCGGTGAACTACTGTCCACTCGCCAGTGAAGCCTAACCCAATCCAGATCGGCCTGATCATCAATGATCCGCGCACTGACCCGGACGGAATCCGAGGAAGTCGGAATCAGGGGGAAATGGCCCGGAGTCACAATCAGGGGAGCGATGTTGCTGTCCAGAACCGAGTTAACCAATCCCGGAGTACCCTGGTTGGGAATACTTGAAGCCCAGCTTTGGCCGTGTTCATTGGGCAGGGTCGGATGAATCAATTCAAGGGAACTGCCAGAGCCGTCATGCTCCTTAAACCAGATCCAACCACGTCGGCCAAAATCACTGAGTCCACGCTGACGCCGGGCCCAATCGCCTTCATCGGCGTAGGTCAATTCATCGATGCGTTGCCCGCTGGCATCCTCGAGTTCAATCCGGTTTCCGCTATTGCTCAATACGCCTTCCCACCCCCCGACCACCGTGGCGGTGACTCCGGGGTACTTGCCGTTGAAAGTAGCGACATCAGCCGCCACGACAAGGTAGCCACCCGCGGGAATAGTCGTACCCCCGGGGAACAGAAAACAGACACCGGCCTTTAGTTCCCAGTTACCCACGTCCACATCGGTCAATCCTGCATTGTGGAGTTCGATGTATTCATCCAGGACATTCTCAGATGAGGGATGATACATGACCTCATTGATCACGATATCCTGCCCCCAACCCACGGCTGTTCCGAGAATCAGGATCAATGTCCCGACCCAACTTTTGATGATTCTTTCCGACCTACAGAGCATTACAGCTTTATTTGCGCGACCCAAGTCGTGCGTGCTGTTTTGATCATCCATTTACTGAGGACTTCGGCAAGCTCTTAAGCCCGGACTGAAAGGCAGCTTTTCGATCAAAAGCACTCAGTCGAGAATGGCACTTTATTTATGAGTATCTTCATTTACGAAACATTTCTTGCTAACGCTTCGCCTGGAGTGGGCTTCTGACACTACCCTTATCAACACAATCTCTATTGGACTCAGATGCTGTTCAGTCTCCGAAAGACTTGAAGGCAGAGGACTTCCATAGCTCTCTTTTGAAGTCGCGAATCGGGGGGCGAATCTGGTATACTGTCGGAGAAATTCCATCTCAAGCCCGACAATATGAATACCCGAACTACCTTTACCATCTTCGCCCTGGCATCCGTCGCTCTTCTCTTCGCATTGAATCTCTTCTCCCAGGAAGATCGAGCTGCGCCAACTCACGCCTGGGAGCATTTAGCTTTCGAGGTAGGTCATGAAACCTCTTTGAAAGATCTGGAGCTGGCAGAAAAAATCAACCAACTCGGAAACGATGGCTGGCAGTTGGTTGACGTCGAAACACGCAGCCAGATGGGAAACACTTCGTCGGTACTTTATTTTTTCAAACGGCCGAAGTAAGGAACCGCCTGCAATCCCAGCCGATTCCGAAGTTTGCCCCCTTACGCACCCCCCGGGCCTACTTCGTCAGCTCCACCATGGCTTCGGCGAACCCTTTTCCGATCCGGGTCATGATCCGTGCGGAGCCGAGGTAATGATACTCGGCGTTGGAGACACTGTTCCGGAGAATATCGAGTTCGCGTTCGTTGAAGGTTTCCGCGTAGAGCTTGTCCAGCGCGGCACGCTGTTCCCCGCGACTCAGCTTGCCCGCCTCGCGAAGACGCTTCTCCTCCTCCTTGATTGGCTTCTCCCGCTTTCTCAAACTCGTGACCTCATAGTCCCAGAATTTCTCAGTGAGAACAGCTGACACATTCCCTTTGAATTCCGGCATCGATGCCGGTGCGGCCATCGCATCGCGAATATTCTGGTGTACTCCCTGGTAGCGCTTCTGATCGGGACCATACAAGCTCGTCTCTCCGTTCACGCCGATTGCCCCGATCACGAATGGCAGCTTTGGCACTGAAAGGTCCTTGCGCACATCGCGAATGAACTTCGCAAGGAGATCACTGTAGTGGTCGTATCCGCCGGGCTGATCCCGGTTAGGGTAAGTGCCTCGATCGACCATGTCGTTCCAACCCTGGAACCAGACAAACCCTGCCAACTCGTGGCCCGCCTTTGTATCATAGTCAGGATAGACCCGGCTTGGATCTGCGAGAACTCCATTCACGTGCTCCATCATGAGCTGGTAGTAGTGCCCGGTAGCTTTTACTTTTTCGGCCTTAATCACACTGATGTCTTTTTTCTGCTTCGCGAAACCCTCTAACTGCGCTTCGTTAAATTCGTAGGGCGGCGCACTCGGAGGACGGAAATCCGTATTCAGACTTTTTCCTCCCCAGGAAGTCTTGATGATCAAAATCGGCTGGTCCGGCATCAACTTCTGCATGTATAGCCCGAAGGTGTACTCGGGACCGATCTTGGGGCCTCGCGGTTCCGCTCCGTAGCCGACGCTCAGTTTCCCGATTTTTTCCTCCTCCGAGGAACCAATCGAAGTAATCCAGACATTCTCACAAACGCGCGGCTCACCTTTGCCATCGCGTATTTCTTTGAGAATCGCAGCCGTTTCGGGAGCGTAGGCCATCGCGTCCATCGTGTCGATGTGGGCGTGCCCCTGCATGTTTGACTGCCCCGCGAGAATGAACACCTGAAGGGGGTTTGTCTCTGCCGCAGCGTGGGACACGGTCATTGCTATCGCTACCAAGAGGAACCGCATCGCACCACACCGCTTCCAATTCCCGGTTCGGATGCATCTCTTCTTTTGGCTTACTTTAAATTTCATCATTCGAGCGATTTCTGATTTCCGCTCGATCCTGAAACGATTCCGGGAAGAATGCGACAAAAAACCAGCCAGCATTTCTGACCGAAGGGAAGCGGTGTGTCTTTCGGCTTCTTGCTTCCCTGAATTATGGCATACTGCGCAGACGCAAATGAGAAAGTTATTCCATCTAATCCTTTCGCGGGCATTGATCAGCTGCTGCTGCTTCCTCGCAGTTCTAGGTGCCGCCGCTGGCTCCCTGTCGCATGCACAAGAGGAGGGGCTCATCGGGCACTGGAAGCTGGCCGTCGATGTTTCGGATTCTTCAGGAAAGGGGAACCATGCGCAAAACCACGGGGTAGAGTTTGTCGACGGGGCTGCGGAGTTTGATGGGATCGCGGATTACCTGGAGGTGGGGCACGAGGCTTCTTTGGCACCGGGGACGAGCGATTTCTCCGTATCCCTGCGGGTGCACACGGAGAGTGCGCTCGAAGATGTCCTCGGCGACCTTGTCACGAAGTACGATCCGGTCATGCGGAAAGGCTTTGGTTTGAGCATCATCCACCATGCGGGGGTGACGGGAAGCCAGGCGAACTATCGCAACCTGCACTTCGGGATTGATGATGGAAAGGCGTCGAAAGAGTGGAGGGATGAGGGGCAACCCGGCAAATCAATTTTCACCCACTGCATGGCGGTGCACGATGGCGGGCTCTACGTCGGGACAGTGGAAGGGCGGACGAATACGGATCAGGGGCATGTCTACCGGTATAGCGACACGGGCGAGTGGGAAGACCTCGGGGCGCCATGGAAAAGCAACGGGGTGACTTCGATGGCCAGTTTCAACGGGAAGCTGCATGTCGGGGTGTCGCGGGTGCTGCTCCACTACTCGGGACTGGAGCCGACGCTGTCGCATCATATTGGAGGAAAAGTGTTTCGTTATGACGAGAACGAAGATGGCGGCAAGTGGACGGAACTGGGCCAATTGATCGGACTGGACGGGGTGAATGGATTGGTGATCTTCAAGGGCCAGCTCTATGCGACCGGTTTTTACCAGCCGGGATTTTTTCGATACGAAGGCGGGACAAGCTGGACACAGCTGGCCTTGCCCGAGGGTGGAGTGCGCACCGAGGCGATGTGCGTCTTCAACGGATCTATTTACGCGACTGGGTATGACGAGGGAGTGGTGTATCGCTTCAACGGTGAGAAGTGGATCCGGACAGGATTGCTGGGGACGGCGACGCGGACGCAGGCATACTGGAACGGCACGAAATGGATTCCGACGGGACTAAAGGGTGATGAGACAGGGACGCAGGTATACTCCTTAAGTGTTTATCAGGGAAAGCTGCATGCGGGGACATGGCCGGAGGGAAAGGTCTACCGGTATGAAGGTGATGAGAACTGGGTGTCGACGGGACGATTGGGGGAGGAACAGGAAATCATGGGAGCCAACGTCTACAATGGGAAACTCTACGCGGGATCGCTGCCGATGGGAGAAATCTTCCGCTACGACGGAGACGAAAACTGGAATTCAATGGGGCGTGTCGATTTTACCAGGGACGTGATTTATCGGAGAGCTTATTCGATGGCGGTGTACCGGGGGAGATTGTTCTCGGGAACTTTTCCTTCGGGGCGGGTGCGGTCGTTCGAGGCAGGGAAAATGGTTACCTACGATCGCGAGCTTGCGAGCGGGTGGCGACATATCGCTGCGGTGAAGGAGGACGGCACCTTGAAGCTCTTCGTGGACGGAAAACAGGTCTCGATGTCGAGCGAGTTTACGACGGAAAGTTTTGATGTGAACAATGAGGCGCCACTGCGGATCGGATTCGGACAGCACGACTATTTCCGCGGGAAGATGAAAGATGTCCGGCTTTACGGACGAGCGCTCGAATCGGGAGAGATTGCCGGAATGGCAGCGGCGAAGTAGCTCACATCGACGACACTGAAGCAAGCGACCTTCAGAGAAGGCTTTTTGATTGGAAAGCGCCCGATCAATTAATTACCCGACCAGTTCCCGAATCGGCTTGATACCGGAATCGACAAGGTAGTGCGGGCGCCCTGTGTTGTCCGTCACCGTCGTCTGGGTCGGATCGATTCCGAGACAATGATACAGCGTCGCGAATACCTCCTGAAACTTCACCGGGCGCTCGGTCGGCTCGCCGCCATCCTTGCTCGTGGCACCGATGACCTGCCCGGTATTCATTCCTCCGCCCGCCATCAGCGCAAAACTGGCCCTTGGCCAGTGATCGCGACTTTGGAGTTTGTTGATCTTCGGCGTCCTCCCGAACTCTCCCCAGACGACGACTGCCACATCCTGATCGAGACCTCGTTCGTGTAGATCAGTGAGCAGTGCGGAAAGCCCCTGGTCCAGCATCGGGAAATCTTCCCGGGCTCTTTTGAAATTGAACAGATCCGCCGTTCCGTGCCAGTCCCACCGACTAAAATTCAGGCTGACGACCCGGGCTCCCGCTTCGACGAGGCGCCGGGCGACCAGAAAATTCCGGATCATCTTGGGAGGACCATCGTAAGTGTAAACGGGATCATTCACTCCGTAGCGCGCCACGACCTTCGGGTCTTCCCTGGAAAGATCCAGGGCATCCGTCAGCTTCGATCCGGTGAGGATATTCAGTGCTTTCCGGTGAAAGACATCAAGCCCCGAGCTTTCGCCGAGTGCTTCAGTGGCCCCCTGAAATTGCTGCAAAGATTCCCGGAGTCGACTCCGGTCCTCAAGACGATCGAGCGACATTCCCTCCAGCGAAAGATTCTTCACCTTTGCCATCGGATCCTTGTCGACCAGGTTCATTGGAGCGTGCGGGTATCCCATGAATCCACCTCCGTAGGGATCTCCCCAATTGCCGCCCTTCGACGGATACATCAGAGAAACATTGGCAGGCACATCGGGAAGCGATCCTTGCAACTTCGACGAGTAGGCCCCGAAGTTCGGCCATCCTCCCGGAGGAACAACTCCTCCCCCCGCTTTCCGTCGTCCCGTCATGCATTGATGAGGATCGTGACGCCCCTCGCTGTCTGCCAGGGAGCGAATGATTGCAAACTTGTCAGCACACCGGGCGAGTTTCGGAAACAATTCACAAAACTCCATCCCCGGCACATTGCTCCGTATCGGCGAGAACTCGCCGCGAATCTCACTCGGGGCTTCGGGCTTCATATCGAACATGTCAATATGAGGTGGCCCACCGGGAAGGAAAATATTGATGACCGATTTGTGAGAGCTGCCGATCTTCTGAGCCTCCTCCGCCGCGAGAAGCTGCGGCAACGACAATCCGCCCGCGGCCATTCCGCCGACCCGGAGAAAATGGCGTCGAGAGTTTCCATCCCGCCGATTTGGCCTGTCACGCAGTTCAAACATAACCTGAATAGGATCATGCCCTAAGCGCTCTTTGGCCAGCCTGTTTCTAACGGGATTGCGGAATGATACAGAATCGGATCCCCCTATCCTTTGTCATCGCCAAGCGCCTTTATCCCGTCAGCATTAGCCTTGCCATTATCTCGCGATCCCTGTTGGAATAGTCACCCATGAAGATCGAGAACATTCGAGCGCTGCCCTTGCGGGGAGGAACCCCGGACGGTGGTTGGGATGAAAAATCGCTCGCGCTCGATACGAATCTTCACACTCTCGTTGAAGTGATTACCGATGAAGGCGTCACCGGAATCGGGAGTGCTTACACCTCGGCAAAACTGGTCGAGGGAGCGATCGACGTATTGCGACCCCACCTGATCGGAGCGTCCGCTCTTGATCCGGCGGCAACGACGGAACTATGCCATCAGCAAACTTTCTGGCAGGGCCGGGGTGGATCGATCACTCACGCCATTTCCGGGATCGACATCGCCTTGTGGGACATTCTCGGGAAAGTGACGGGACAACCGATCAGCCGCTTGCTGGGTGGAAGATATCGTGACTCCATCAAGCCCTATGGCTCCCTCCTCATGGACGAGCCTGAAAAACTGCGCGCCTCCCTCGAAGACGGCATGAGCCGGGGGTTTCGTGCCTTCAAGATCGGATGGGGGCCCTTCGGTCGACGGGATCGCAAGACCGACGAATTGATCGTGAAGACCGCCCGCGAAACCATCGGGCCGGACAATGAATTGATGGTCGATGCAGGAGGGTCCGACGCCCTCTGGCCGCACGGATACAAGTGGGCCCTAGAGACTTCGAAGATGCTCGCCGACTACGATGTGACCTGGTTTGAGGAAGCGCTGCGCCCGGATGATCTCGAGGGTTACATCAAGTTGACCGAGAATGCCCCGCTGCCGATTGCGAGTTGCGAGGTGTTCACGCGACGTCAGTCTTTTCTGGAATGGATCGAGCGAAGGGCGGTTGACTACATTCAGCCGGACGTCACCAAGGTCGGTGGGATCAGTGAGGAATTTCGTATCGCACAGTACGCCGACGATCATTCCATCCTCTTTGTCCCGCACGGTTGGAATACCGCTGTGGGACTGGCGGCGGACTTGCAGTTGGTGGCCGCGGTTCCCTGCGCCCGCTGGGTCGAATACATCACTCCAGCTCCCTACATTGAAGAATTGCTGGCGGAGCCAATTCGCCTGAACGACGACGGCTTGATCACGATTCCCGACAAGCCGGGACTGGGACTCGAATGGAACCCGGACGGCATTGCCAAGTTCACCGGCGGAATGAAACTGACTCCCTCCACGATTTGAAACCCCCACTGCGATGACTCTACTCGACTGGCTGATTGTTCTGATTCTGAACGGCGGAGTCGTCGCTTATGGGTTCTATCTGGCCCGGGGGACAAGCACATCTCAGGAGTGGTTTCTTGGAAATCGATCCCTGATCTGGTGGGCCGTTGGCCTCTCCATGTTCGCGACGAATATCGACAACGCCGATATTGTCTCCTTGACCGGAACTTCGTTCAAAGAAGGATTTCACATCATCGGAGTGCATACTCTGGGCTCCTTCACCGGAGGGATTCTCGCCGCCTTTTTTCTGGTGCCGGCCATGGTCCGGGCCGGTCACTACACCAACGCCGAATATCTCGAAGCTCGTTTCGGCATTTCGACGCGAGTGCTCAGCGCAATTATTCAGATTCAATACCGCACCAGCATGCTCGGGCTCATGATCTGGTCGGTCTATCTCTTGCTGACGAAGTTCCTCGGGCTCGATTCAAACATGGCCTGGCTCTTCATCACTGGACTCGTGATCCTCGCGGCGATCTACACTTCCTGGGGTGGATTGAAGGCGGTGGTCTTTACCGATGCAATTCAGGGAGTCGTCATGTTCATCGGGATGGCTGCGATTTTCACAGCAGTTTGGAAGGCCGCGGGCGGTTGGTCCGAGGTGAAGGCTGCTCTGGAAGCTGCCGGCCTTCAGGAAAATGGCCAGCCCGTTTCCGATCTCGCACACATGGGGAAATACCGCGGGGACGACGGCACCACTTCCCCCTGGCTTGTCTTGCTGGGATGGATCATTATCGGCGGCGGCTACTGGACCGTGAACCATACCCAGACGATGCGACTGCTCGGGGCCCGTTCGCTATGGGATATGAAAATGGCCGCGCTCTTCGGAGTAACGATCAGCATTCCCATCATGGTCGGCTGCTCGTCGATTGGGATCATCGGTCGATCTCTCTTTCCGGATTTTTCACCTCCCGATGCTCTCTACCCTCACCTCGCTGACCTTTACCTGGGCGTCGGCTTCAAGGGGCTCGTTGTCGCCGGCATCGTCGCCGCTGCGATCAGCACCTTCGACTCGATGGGATCCTCCCTGTCAGCCGTGTTTACTCGCGATGTTTATGCTCGATTGATCGTTCGAGACCGGGAGGATGCGCACTACGTGAAGGTGACCCGCTGGGCGACTCTCGCCATCCTCGCGATCGGGTTTGCCTACATTCCGTTCATCAGTGGGAAGGATACCATGCTGAAGGCCTTCCTAACATTGATCCCTGTTTTCGTGACGCCTCTTTTCACAATCTACCTGCTCGGCATTTTCTCAAAAGCACATCCGCGAGCCGGAGTATGCGGAATTCTTACCGGCGCGCTCTACGGGGTCGTCGCACTCTATGATCGCGAAATCGCGGATGTCGATTGGCTTGCCTCCTGGTTCACCAATCGCTGGGTCGCCCTGTGTTGGTCTCTCGCCTTCACCCTGATCGGAGCACTGGCTGCGACCCTGATCTGGGGTAAGTACCAGCAGGAAGAAAAGGAAGCTGCTTTTGCAAAAACGGAAGCCGGATGGCTGGAACGCAGCCGGAAAGCATTGACCCCGTTGCCGGAACATCGGTTCGCTGACGGAATTCCTCCGCTCCTTCGGCCCGGCCCGATTGCCGCAATCCTCGTCGCAGCCACCGCGATTTGTCTTTTTGTCTGGTTCTGGTGAACTGGACTTCCCGAATGAACACTAACTCATCAAGCGCACTATGAGCAGCAGAGCCGAAACCGAATACCGATACGAAAAACTGACCTGGCCCGATATCAATGATGCCGTCGATCTGGGCAAAGTCTGCATTCTGCCCTGCGGAGCAGTCGAGCAACACGGCCCGCACCTGCCCCTCGACGTCGACCTCGTTTGTCCGAATGGTGTTGCTTACGGAGCTGGAAGAAACCTTCCTAGCAAGATTCTCGTCCTGCCCATCGTCGCCTATGGATACACGGGTCATGTCATGGATTTCCCGGGAACGATCAACAACGATGTCGAGCATTTCATCAATCACGTGCTCGATATTACCCGCTCACTGGCCTACCACGGCTTCAAGAAAATCATCCTTCTCAACGGGCATGGCTCCAACATGCCGAATCTCGATCTGGTAGCGCGCCGCACCAATCTGGAAACCGACGCCGAGTGCATCCTGACGGGGTGGTGGCAATTGCTGACAATCGACAAAGACTTTCTGCCGAATTGGCGGGAGAGCAAATTCCCGGGCGGTTGTGCTCATGCATGCGAACTCGAAACGTCGATGTATCTCTATCTCGACGAGGAAAACGTCCGCAAAGACCTGATTAAGAACGGTGATGTATCCTTTAACGAAGAAGGCAGTCCTTTTAATTTCGTCGATCTGTTTCAACAAGGGCCGGGAACCGTAGTTTCCTGGACGAGTTCTTATTCGGAGTCCGGTGTTCTTGGTGAAGCAGAACTGGCCACCGCCGAAAAGGGAAAAGCGGCTTGTGAGGAAGCGGTGAAACAACTGGTCGAACTCGTGAAGTATTTTCACCCACGACCAAAAGATCAGAGAAAAGACCGTCACCGAAATCCTCCAACGATGCCTATTCCGTGGAAGCAGCAGTCGCAAGACGGATCATGACAGGGCCGGATGATTCGGGCTGGAAGTAGCTCAGGAGTGGACCGATGCATCAACGCGGTGGCTGGGCATTCATGTTGAAATGAAATTTCTCAGGAGTAGCAGTGAATCCTGAGCTACGGTTGAGTCATGAAAAAATACCTCGCCACGGTTTCAATCTATTTGCTTTGTGGAGTGTTTGCCAATTCACACGGACAGGAGAATACCCCCGAACTTAACTTGAGTGACATTGCACAGCTCGAGCAGAAATTTTCCGCGAGCGGGGATACTAAGGAATCGGGAACAAAAAAGAAGGGAAAGAAGCGAGCCCCACTTCCGAAGCTTCACTATACCATCGTCAGTAAACAAACGGACATGGTCCTTTCGATTCATCACGGGCTGAAGCGCGATGGAGAGACTCTACTTATTTGGCCAAATTCAATGACCGACTCCCAGAAATGGGAAATAAGACCTCTTGAGAAACAGTATATCCAACTGGTAGCCAAGCATTCCGGAATGCCGGTTGGTGTAAAGGATAGTAGCAAAGAGGAAGGGGCGAAGGTGGTTCAGCTTGCAGAAACAGGGAAGCCTGAACAAATCTGGAAGTTGGAAATGGATCCAGATGGTTACGCAAGATTCCGGAATCAGCTGACAAGAAAACATCTGACGATTGAGAGTCAGGGGCAGGGAGCGCACCTGGTTCAGAAAAGGAAACTGGATTCCGACGCCCAGAAATTTCGATTGGTCGTCGTTGATTTTGACTAGGGTTGAGGCTGGAATGAGGGGGCTGCCCCATTCCAAATGTTGGTTAATTCTTCAGAAGGTCAAATTACGAAAGGCTTCATAGAGGATAAGGAAGGTTTTTGACATTCCTGTCCGATCTTGTGGGGGCAGGGTCTCGCGCTGGCTCGCTCTCGAATCTGAAGAGCACGAGACGGTGCCCCTGCGACTGGGCTGCGAAGTGGCTCGCTGTGCTGGCATTGCAGGAGGAGATGCTAACCTTCCCCTGCCTTCGACGATACACCTATGTATTCCTCAATTGCCGCTTCAGTTTTTTGATTAGCCTATTAAACCTCTTCACCTTCCGGTCCTGCTTTCGTCGCTTGGCGCTTTTGAACTTCCTTTTGATTTTTTGAAGCTTTTTAGAGAGGGCGCTGCGTCGCGCTGCGCGGGCCGCCGCTGCGGCCGCGTCGATCGCCGCGTAATCGGGAGCCTCGACGGCCCCTATGTCGAGGAGTTCGAGAACGATGCGGGCGAAGCCACGTTGGTCGGTGGGGAAGGTCGAGGTGTCAGCTGCGAGGTCAGGATTGAGTGCAGGTGAGCCGCGCAAGGGCAGCATGGTCTCCGTTGGACCGCCGTTATCAGCGAGGGAGCCCAGGAGGGCGTCGAGTGGGCTTGCGCTTGTGCCGACAAATTCTCCCGCCGGAAAGGCGACGGTCGAAGCGGCTCCAGTCGCCAATGTGTTGTCCCCGATCAGGTTAATGCCGGTCTGGGTGACAAGGTTGTCGCGGTTGATGTCGGGCCCGTTGCCATCGCTGGTGTTTCCCAGTCCGGCGAGATTCCCGGCGACGATGCAGTCATTGAGGAAAATGTCTTTGGACCCACCTCCACCAACGGCAAAGATTCCGCCACCATCCCCCCCGCTGTCGCTGTCGCTGTTGCCAGCGCGGTTCAGGGCAATAGTGCATTGTGTTAGAGTTAGTGCACTGCCGCTAATATATATCCCGCCGCCGTCTCCGCCATCGAATCCGGAGCCGTCGCCGGCGCTGTTGTGGGCAACGGTGCATTGCTCCATAGTCAGTGGGGAATTAGCACAAAATATCCCGCCACCGTTTGCCCCGACTCCACCGGAGTTCTCGCTGATGCTGTTGTGGGCGATGGTGCATTGTTCCAATGTCGCAGTTGCTTGATTATTGAAGATTCCGCCACCGCCGCCGACAGACTGGTTGTGGGCAACGGTGCATCGCTTCAAAATTAAGGTTCCTCCTGAATTCAAAAATCCGCCGCCGCTGCCGCCGGCGCGGTTGTGGGCAACTGTGCAATCCTCCATGATTACTGTCGAACTGCGAAGGATGATTCCGCCGCCATTTACAGAGCTATTTCCTCCGGAAATGGTCAGCGACTTCATCGTGACTTCAGCTCCATTAGTGAATTCAAAAACCGCAGAATCGTCCAAAGTGGGCCCGTCGCCAGTTTTGTCGCCGCTGATGGTGATGCCACCGGGGAGGGCCGATGCGTCGATAGTGAGATTTCCAGGGGCTCCGAGTGGTCCGAGCTGCAACGGGATCGTCGCCCCATCGAGGTCGGCGTCGAACTCGATGATGTCGCCAGCCATCGAATCGGCAATGGCTTTTCGCAGTGTGCCGACCGTTCCATCGTCGGCAGTTTTGGTGACGGTAAGAGTCGCTCCGTCGGATAGAGCGGGTAGAATTGTGAGGCAGAGACTCAGGAAAAGTGTAACCCAACTGGGATTAAGCTTGGTATAGTAACTTTTGACGTTCTTCATGAGTAGATAGACTTGTAGCGGTTCATCCAGACAATACAAGGACTAACCGATCAGCAATCGTGAGGACAGATGTCGGGATAGGGTTACCAGTGATGGCTATTGCTGGGATCTTCGATCTCATTTCCAAAAGGTATTTGGAATGCGAGTTGCGGAGGCCTTTTTTAAGAAGCCACTTCAACGATCGGCCGCTTCCGTCAGTTCTTTGACTGGCGCCCTACCCAAAAAAATACCTATCGCCAATTGGGACTTCTCGCGCGGAAATTCAAAAAATCTGAGTCGAAGTGGATTTCCCTGAGAACGAGGGCAAAGCCCCTTCCAGCCAACAAGGCAGTTGACCAGGAATTTGGAATCAGATACAGCTCTTCCATGGCAATTTATGGAACCGCACTGCTTTCAATCTGCCTGCTGATCGGGTTGGCGGTTGGCAGACTGCTGGGTTGGGCCGTTGGTCTGGACAAAAATATTGGAGGTGTCGGAATCGCGATGCTTTTGCTCATCCTTCTCTGTGATCGATTACAGAAATCCGGTCGCATTGAACCGCCGACTGAGCGCGGCATCGCATTCTGGAGCTCCATTTACATTCCCATCGTCGTTGCCATGGCAGCCAGTCAGAATGTAATGGCTGCCGTCTCGGGTGGCTGGATTGCGATTGTTGCCGGAACTCTTTCTGTGATTGCCTGCTTTGCGCTGGTCCCGATCATCAGCAGAATCGGAGGCACGAATCCTGAGGATGTAGAAGCAGAGAACACTCCGTCATGAAGATTCTTGAATTCCTCCAGCAGGACGTCCTCATCAAATACAATCTGGTGACGGCATTCGCTGTCATTGGAATCACTGTCTGGCTTTCTTATGTGGTTTCCAAATATCTCACGCGAGGTCGAATCCACGGCTCGGCGATCGCCATTTTTGTGGGACTGGTTCTGGCCTACTTCGGCGGAATGTTGACCGGAGGAAGCAAAGGAATCGCAGACGTTCCCGCGCTCGCAGGGATCGGACTGATGGGGGGCGCAATGCTCCGGGACCTGGCCATTGTCGCGACCGCATTCGGAGTGCGGATGGAGGAATTTCGAAAAACCGGCCTCAGTGGAATCCTCTCACTCATCGCGGGAATCCTGATCTCATTTTTCATCGGAGCCTGCGTAGCCTATGCCTTCGGATACCGGGACGCGGTTAGCATGACAACGATTGGAGCTGGCGCGGCGACCTACATCGTTGGGCCGGTAACCGGCGGTGCCCTCGGAGCCAGCTCTGATGTCATGGCACTGAGTGTCGCAGCCGGATTGGTGAAGTCGATTTTGGTAATGATCGTCACTCCCTTCGTCGCTCCCCTCATCGGCCTCAACAATCCCCGTTCCGCTTTGATCTTCGGAGGCCTCATGGGCACCACCAGCGGGGTTGCCGGAGGCCTCGCCGCAACCGATCCGAAGCTGGTTCCCTACGGAGCGATGACCGCAACTTTTTACACGGGCTTAGGATGTTTGTTAGGCCCCTCACTGATCTTTTTGGTGATCCGCCTGATTGTAGAATAAGAATAGACAATGACAGAACTTGAATTGATTTCACGCGCCCGGACTCACGGCGACAAAGTAGCTCTTCACACCAAAGCGAGGGACTTCAGCTATGCCGAATTACTGGATCGCTCCGCGACATTGGCCGCTTCATTCCTGGGGGAAGCCGATGACCTGGAAGAAGCTCGAATAGCCTTTCTGGCACCAGCCGGCTTTGACTACATCACCACCCAATGGGCCATTTGGAGAGCCGGTGGCGTCGTCATGCCGCTTTGCCTTTCAGCGACCGAACCCGAACTGGAATATGCCCTGACAAATTCCAAATCGAGCCGGGTCGTAACGACTCGTGATCATGCCGACAAAGTAGCTGACTTGTGCAAGCGTCTGAATCTCCCCCTGACAACCCTCGAAGATATCGATGTCGTTTCTGAAAAGCCTCTGCCCGAAATTTCATCGGATCGACGGGGAATGATTCTTTACACCAGTGGCACCACCAGCAAGCCCAAGGGAGTGGTAACCACGCACGCAAATATTCAGGCGCAGATAGAGAGTCTGGTCGAAGCATGGGAATGGCAGTCGACGGATCGGATTCCGCTATTCCTGCCTCTCCACCATATCCATGGAATCATCAATATCGCTTCCTGCGCCTTGTGGAGCGGGGCAAGTATTGAGCCGTTTCCTCATTTTACCATGGAGACGATATTGCGAAGAGTCTCCGAAGGGGCCTACACCGTTTTCATGGCGGTCCCTACCATTTACGTCAAACTGATCCAGGCTTTGGAATCCCTTCCCGAAGGTGAACGCGAGAAGATCATCCTTGAATTTTCCAAGCTGCGCCTGATGATCTCCGGCTCCGCTGCCCTGCCCGCCAGTGTCCATGAAAAATGGACGGAGCTGACCGGCCAGAAATTGCTGGAGCGCTATGGAATGACGGAGATCGGGATGGCGCTTTCCAATCCTTTCCATGGAGAACGCAGGCCGGGTGCCGTCGGTCAAGCGCTGCCAAAAGTGGAGGTTCGACTCAAATCCGAAGAGGGCGATCTGGTGACAGAAGAGGACGAAGCCGGGGAGATTCAAGTTCGTGGCCCCGGCGTGTTCCACGAGTATTGGAATAAGCCCGAAGTCACGGCAGAATCGTTCGATGATGGGTGGTTCCGCACCGGCGACATGGCAGTGATTGAGACGGGCTACTATCGAATCATGGGGCGCTTGTCAGTCGACATTATCAAGAGCGGCGGCTACAAACTTTCCGCTCTCGAGATTGAGGCAGCTTTGTTGAACCATCCTGCGATTTGTGAATGTGCTGTCATCGGCGTGAACGACGACACCTGGGGTGAGATGGTGGCTGTGGCAGCTGTATTGGAGGAGGGCGCGGAGCTTTCTCTCGATTCCCTCCGGGAATGGTGCCGCGATCAGCTTTCGACTTACAAAATACCCAAAAGATTACTCTTGGTGGATTCGCTTCCCCGCAATGCCATGGGGAAAATCACCAAGCCGGCAGTCCGCGAATTATTTCAGTAAGAAGGATTCACCCAGAACTTGAATGCCCAGCAGATGATGAGAAGGCATTTTGGTATCTCCTTCAACGACGGGCACTTTGCCATCTCTCTCGAGATCGGATTTCTTTAATGTCCAGATGACATCCTTCTCGCGGTTGATCTCAAAAGCCTGCACTTCATTGTTCGTTCCTTTTTTATGGTGATAGTCTGAGTTAATCACGACCATGTTACCGTTTTTGAGAACGTGAGCCCCTACCGGATACCAAATCTGAAAACCCAGATCGTCTTTGTTATTCAACTCCCAGGTGATTTCGCCGGCAGGTGAAATTTCAATCATCCGGTTGGATGTAATACAAGGAACCAGAGTGTTGCCGTTTTCCAAACGGATCGCGGTAAAAGGTCGGTCGGTTTTTTCCAATTGGTATTGCCAAACAGTATCCCCACTCGAGTTCAGCTCGAGAATTTTCGCTTTCTCACGATAGGAAATCAAATAGGTGCCTTGAGACGTTTT
Organism: uncultured Verrucomicrobiales bacterium; assembly: GCA_913058215.1. Classification (GTDB taxonomy): domain Bacteria; phylum Verrucomicrobiota; class Verrucomicrobiia; order Verrucomicrobiales; family DEV007; genus Arctic95D-9. The sequence continues at coordinate 2,871 of CAJXQE010000008.1, read as the reverse complement.
ACGCGCCTGCATATAACGGGTATGAGGGTTTTGGCCGCCATCCGGTAGATCAATGGATAAGGTCACCTTGTAAGCTCGGTCGACCTCGAGAATTTTTTGATTTCCGCAATCGAGAATCATCACCTTGCCTCCCTCCAGAGGCTGGCAGGCGTTGATCTCCTGTTTCCCCTTTTCTCTTGGAACTTTGAAATCCCACACGATTTGTTTCGCCGCATTCACTTCGCGAACCCCAAAGCGATGAGAAAAAAGGACATTCCCATTATCCAGTTTCCAAACATCGTGGACGAGTTCGATATCGGGATCCTGATAATGCCAGACGATGCTATTTTCCTCATTCAACTCCACCAAGCCTTCTCCATAACCGATCATCATTCGATGCCCGGGGCTTGCCGCTAACAGCAGTCCAAAAGGCATAAAGAAGAGAAGCAGAAGGCAGTTGGATAGTTTCATTGAATTTTCGTTGAAGAGCTGTTTTGCCTAATCTGATTCCAGACCAAACAGAGGCAAGAGGCTATTCATCCGCTTGAATCGGGAACGACCCCGCAAACTTCGGAGCTCTTCGATTGATGTATGCCTTCGTGTTGAAGGACCAGATAGCACTGACATGGCCGATATGTTGGGCCAAACTGGGAGTGGATACATATACAGGGACATTGTGACGTCCTGCCCAACTCCCAACCACCGAATCAATTCCTGCGAAGCCGGATTCCGTAAGCCTATGCCCAAGTACCCCCGGATCAGAGAGGAGTCCGAGGCAGGCCTCCCGCGAAAAGATAAGGGCCTGACCTCCCCACACCAAATTCTCGTCTAATCGACGCCACCCTGCCTGTCCGGAAGTGTAGGCGCGTGAACAAAACAACGAAACCACACAAGGTCCTTCCTCAGGCCAAAGAAAGTCTTCCATGTATTGCCTCAGTTTTCGATGGCGGAACATTACGACATCGTCTTGAACAATCATGAATGCCTCCGCTTTGGGCTGACGCATTAGCAGTTCGCTTAGTGCCAGGTACCAACTGGGCCAGGCGCCTACTTGAGGATCACGACGGGTGACTTCGAGATGAGAAGGTAGCGATCCCAGATCGACTTCTCCATCGACAAAAATTCGTGGACTATCCCAGCCCGCTTCGACGAGGCAATCCACACAGCTTTGAAGGGTCGCCTGCTTTCTCGGCGCTGTCGTCACCCCAACGGCCCAGTTGGTGACGCGTTTTCCACGTCTACCTTGATCGGGCAAAGGAATTAGATCGTCCAAATTTTCAATCTCAAGCCCGCTTTGGCGCTCCGTTTCCTGCTCGATGGAAATATAGTCAGATTCGTCCGGAATAAATGATCTCGCGATTTCTTTCAGGGCCGGGGGCGTATACTTGCCAAACTCCGTCAGCTCCGATTCGAGGGCCTTGTGCGCTTCCTGATAGAGGAGTGAAGCGACTGCTGGATTGAGAGTCTCTCCGGTAGGTTGGTGCCATTGTTGGCAGGCCTGACATATATCCGGATTGACCTTGAAAGAATCGTGATCGCTTAGTCCGACGAACTCTTGCAGATAACCACATACCGGCTGCCCTGATGGGGGATTCTTCCGGTAGCAACAGTTGCTTTTAAACTCGTGGCTCATCGTCTCGCGACTAATTCCTGCTTCAAGGTTTGAATGGCGACCGTCCAGGAATGTTCGTTCAAAATATATTCCCGGGCAGCATCGCTTTCGCTTTCGATATTCATTCCAACGATGGCTCGCAAGGTGTCAGCCAGCGCTTGAGGAGAAACGATGTGAGCAGCAACAGGTCCGGGACCCGTACTGACAATTTCAAATCCTTCAGTAGGAGCGGTCTTCAGAGGATTGTGTTCATTCATGGGCGCTGCGTCAGTTGTGACCAGCGGTAACCCTGCGGCCTGACATTCCAACAATGGAAGCCCAAGTCCCTCAAACCGGCTCGGCTGCACACATACATCACCTAAATCATAAAGTGAATTATTGTCATCTTCGGCTACGAGCCAGGTGATGTTGCCGGGCAGTCGTTCTTTTGGTGGTAACTCTTGTGATGTGATGACAAAGCGAAGCTCCGGCGCGAGATGCGCCGTTTCCAGAATGGTGTCGAGCCCTTTTCTCCGATAGGCAACGGGATCACCGTTCGGATAGCTCAGCCAACTGCCTCCCCAACCATTGACATAGAGAAAGCTCTCGCAAGTCTTGCGTTGGCGAAACTTGAAACGCTCAGCATCGATCGGCCATGGGAGATAAATAACTTTCCAACCGAACCCATAACGTTCTTTCCAATCGATAAGCATCGTTTCGGTCTGACGCGTAGGGCAAAACATGACATCGACAAAAGATAGCCAATCCATTTCCGGTTGAAGCCACTCCCAGTTGGCAAGGCAGGCAATCCCGGCGCCCGCATGAGCAGCGATTCTCACGAGTTCCGGTATTTTCGGGGATTCAATGAACAATAACCAATCGAGCTCTCTGCAGTATTCCCTTAGCTCATTTTCATCTACCCGCTCTTTCGGGAGACACAAAATCCTGTCACGAGGCAATTCAATTTGCTCAAAATCGAGCGGGTTCGGATCTTCAGGAACGATCCATCGAGAGATCAAACCTTGCTTCACAAGGTCCCGGTTTTGGTAACCCAAACCAGTGGCGGTGTTGCAGCCCATCAGGCCGACTCTGCTTTTTTCCGAACTCTCCCTCCATCCCGGGATCTGGTCTACGCTGGAGACAGGGGTGGCAAAATTCCTCAGATCGGCATTGCCTTCAAAAATAGACGAAGCACCTTCGCCGTGTCCGACGAGTGAGGGAGTATGGTAAGCAATTTTTTCCCCCATTCTTGCTGCCCAACCTGCAACCACTGCGTCATCGCATTGATCGCTCATGTTAAG
>CAJXQE010000007.1 GCA_913058215.1 uncultured Verrucomicrobiales bacterium | reverse complement strand
CGAGATCAGCCTCGGTCTCGTGGGCTCGGAGATGTGTATAAGAGACAGGCATCCGGAGGAAAGAATTGATCTCACGAACAAAGAACCCGTAGATGAATCCAATCGGAAAGCTGAGCATGGAAAAGAGGATCGCCAGCCCCTTCCACAGAACTGCTCCAAGGGAATAGCCAATACCGGCAAATACTATCGCAAAAATAAAACCGAAGAGGATTCGGAATCCGAGAGTGATTCCCTCGGCAATGGCCTCATGATCCTTTCTCGAGGGTTTGCATTTCAGGCAGAAGCCTCCATTTGAGTCAGCCGTCGATTGCATAAACTCAGCGCCACACTTGGGGCAGTTTGCTTTCAAGTCGCTCATTGTTCCTTAGTTTGGGTCGGTCATTAATGATTGTAGATAGTTTTTTCGAAACTTCACGGACATCGCCCGGTTCTATTTAATGAACGTCCGACTGTTCCGCCACAATGATGATTCGATTGACCATTCTATCACTTCTTATCTTCGCCCTCCATCCCACCCTGACAAACGCACAGGAAATGGCGATGACGAATGGCGACCCCACGGCACCTCAGATCGAATTCTTCGAGAAGAAGATCCGGCCGGCTCTGGTGAAGCACTGCTACAAGTGCCACGCCGAGGAAGGTGATAAAATCAAAGGCGGATTGCTCCTCGACACTCGCTCCGGAATTCGAAAAGGCGGCGACTCCGGGCCAGCGGTGGTTCCGGGCGACCTCAATGAGAGCCTCTTAATCGCTGCGATCAGTTACGAAGACAGCAGCCTGGAAATGCCGCCAAAATACAAACTGGATGATGATATTATTACCGACCTGAAGAAGTGGGTGAAAATGGGTGCTCCGGATCCGCGAGCCTCAGAAAAAGACAATCGGCCCGCTCAGTCCTACACCAACACGATAGATATCGAGAAAGGCCGCGAACACTGGGCCTATCAGGCTCCATCAAAGCCAACAGTTCCAGCTACAGAAGCTTCCAAAAAATGGGCCCGTAACGGTATTGATCATTTCGTGTACTCGAAGCTGGCTGAGGAAGAATTGGAGCCTTCGGCCGACACGGATCCCTTAACCCTTTTTCGGAGACTCTCTTTTGACCTGACAGGTCTCCCGCCTTTGATCAAACCTGCGCGGGCATTTGAAATCGCCTACAAGGAAGATGCGGACAGAGCGGTATCAGAAGCAGTCGATCGATTTCTGGAATCTCCTCAGTTTGGCGAACGATGGGGGCGCCACTGGCTGGATGTAGCGCGTTACGCAGAATCCACCGGAAAAGAATTCAACGCTACCCTTCCCCATGCCTGGCGCTATCGGGACTACGTCATTGATGCCTTCAATGCAGACAAACCCTTTGATGACTTTATCACGGAGCAACTGGCCGGCGACCTCATCGATGCGGATGATCCGGAAAAGATCGTTGCGACCGGATTTCTCGCCATTGGCACAAAAGGGCTCAACGAAACGAACGCCCGGCAATTCCGCTTCGATCTCGTCGACGAACAGATTGACACGACTACCCGCGCTTTTCTCGGGACAACAGCAGCCTGCGCGCGCTGTCATGATCACAAGTTCGATCCGATCCCAATGTCCGACTATTATTCAATGGCAGGGATCTTTCTGAGCAGTGACACGCTGTTTGGAACTACACGGAACATTCAGAACCGCCGATCCACCGAGTTGGTATCCCTCCCCGGCTCGATTGACCCGGGAGGCTCCGACAAATCTCTCGCGGAGATGATTGATCTCGAATTTCAGGCGGAAGTATTGCGGGAGACCATTCGGGAAACACAGCAGGCATCGCAAGAGGCCCGGCGAAGTGGTGACAACGAAACAGCCAACCAAAAGCGTCTTCAACTGGTGGGTCTCACCAACCGTATTGGAGCGCTCGAAGGCCAGATTGCTGCATACACTGATTCTGGAGAGCGCCGCACTCAGGCGATGGGAATGCGGGATCGTGAGGAACCTTTCGATTCCCAAATCTTGATTCGGGGAGAGGAAGACAAGGCCACTGTTGAAAGAGCGCCCCGCGGATTTCTCCAAGTTATTCAGACTCACGATGAAGCTCCGATTTCTAAACACGAAAGTGGTCGCTTGCAGTTGGCCCAATGGATCACTTCGGCTGAGAACCCCCTCACCTCACGAGTTTTTGCCAACCGGGCCTGGCTTTGGATGCTTGGTCAGGGAATTGTCCGCAGTGTCGACAACTTTGGATCCACCGGCGAAGGTCCGACTCACCCGGAGTTGCTCGATCATCTCGCTGTCCGGTTTCTGGAGATGGACTGGTCGATCAAAGATCTTGTCCGCGAAATCGCCAACAGCCGCACCTATCGTATGAGTTCTGAATTCCAAGAGGAGACTTTTGATAAGGATCCGGAAAACCGGCTTGTCTGGCGGGCCAACAAAAGACGACTCGACGCGGAATCAATTCGCGACTCGATATTGCTGGTGAGCGGCCGGCTGGATCGGGATCGCCCGGTAGGCTCGACCATATCGGAAATCGGAGATGGATTTGTGGGTCGCAATATCTCCGAGAATCAGATCAATGTAGAATCCAACCATCGCTCGGTCTATCTCCCGGTGGCGAGAGACTTGCTTCCTGAAGTGCTCAACATCTTTGACTTTGCTGATCCAAACCTCATCGCCGGAGAGCGCGAAGTCACCACAGTTCCCTCCCAGGCTCTCTATCTGATGAACTCGGAGTTTGCTCAAAAGAGCTCCGAAGAAATGGCTCGCGTTTTGATCGAAGACTGGAAACTGCGGGGTCCAAAACTCGGTTGGGTCGCGTTTCATCTCGCTTACTCCCGTCCTCCGACGGAAGAGGAAAGCCGAAAGACCACTGCTTACATTGAACGCTTCATCGAAGCGGCAGAAGGCAGTGGCATGAACAAAGAGACCGCCCGTTACCTTTCGTTAACCACATTTTGCCAATCCCTGATCTCCAGCGCGGAGTTTCGCTATTTGAACTGAGACCGAACTTCATCAAACGCTATGAATGATTCCAACGCATTTCTTCCCTCACGACGACTCGCCCTACAAACCGCTTCAAGCGGATTCGGCTATATGGCTTTTTCCGCTCTAACGACGATGGCGGCCCAGAAGGAGAACAATCCTCTGGCACCTAAAGCGCCTCATTTTGAAGGGAAGGCGAAACGGGTAATTTTTCTGTGCATGCAAGGTGGCCCCTCTCATGTCGATACCTTTGACTACAAACCAGCCCTTAGCAAAAACAGCGGTGCCGACGCGCGCGGCTTTGCAAAATTGCTGGGCTCACCCTGGGAATTTAAGCAACAGGGCCAGAGCGGAATACCCATCTCTGAGCTGTTTCCTGAAGTGGGCAAGCACGCCGATGATCTCTGTGTCATCAACAGCATGCACACGGATCTCCCCAACCATCCCCAGGCGCAGACGCAACTTCACACCGGGAATTTCCAGTTTGTCCGACCAAGCCTGGGAGCGTGGACTCTATACGGGCTGGGAACCGAGAACGAGAGTCTTCCCGGATTTATCACCCTGGCACCACCCAACGGGGCACAGAATTACGGTAGCGCATTTCTTCCCGCGATCTATCAGGGAACACCTATCGGCAAACAGGCGAGAAACCGATTTGCAGCCGCAGCTGATCAGGCGCCAGTAAAGAACATCCGTAACAGCAAGCTTAGCCCTGAACTCCAGCGCATTCAGCTCGACTACATCAAGTCACTCAACATCGAAAAGTTAAAACGCGATCAACACAATCCCGAGGTTGAAGGACTAATCGAATCCTTCGAGCTCGCCTACCGAATGCAGGACGAAGTGCCTGAAGTTCTCGACTTGAATGATGAACCCGAGAATATCAAAGAACTGTATGGGCTCAACAATCGAACGACCGAGAAATTCGGCCGTCAGTGTCTCGTTGCCCGCCGCATGGCCGAGGCCGGGGTTCGCTTTATTGAAGTGACTCATGGGAACTGGGATCACCATCGCAACCTCAAGGCTTCGATGGAAAACAATTGCGGGGAAATTGATCAGCCAATCTCCGCGCTTTTGACCGATCTCAAAAATCGTGATCTGCTCAAGGATACTTTGGTCATCTGGGCCGGCGAGTTTGGCCGGACTCCGCATGGGCAATCCTCCAATGGTCGTGACCATAATAACAAAGGGTTCAGCCTCTGGATGGCCGGAGGAGGAATTAAGGGAGGGCAACGCTACGGCTCTACAGATGAATACGGCTACCAGGCGGTTGAAAACAAAGTTCATATTCACGACTGGCACGCAACCATCCTGCATCTGATGGGATTGAATCATAAAAAACTCACCTATCGTTATGCGGGGCGTGACTTCCGCCTGACGGATGTTCACGGAAACGTGTTGAATGATATCATGAGTTGATTTTCCTTCGGCGATTGGAACTTTCTGCATACGGATTCCAAAAATCTCCATACAGGTCAGTTAACCAAGTGACTTTCCCACGGTTTCCGTTGTAGACTACTGCATGTTTGTCCGACAGCTATTTTGCCCGGCCACAGCCGTCCTGTTTCTCGCCGTCATCATGTCCGGCTGCGAGTATCACCGGGAGCCTGATACCCTGATTAAAGAGGGGTACGATGAGGCGGAAATGGAAAAGGCGATGGCCGATGCGAGGAAGGGTGCCCATCATTTTATTGCTGCACTTCAGGCTGGCGATGCCACGAATTATGCAGTGAAAGCCCCCATCCGTGACAAAGCCAACGGTGTGGAACACTTCTGGCTGATAAAGATTACCCTCACCAATGGACGATTTGTGGGTGAGATAAACAACAAGCCGGGAATCGTCAAAAATGTTAAGCTGGGTGACCGCTACAGCGTTGCCATCGATGAAATCTCTGACTGGATGTTTGTTCGCAACGATCTGATGCATGGAAACTACACTTCACGCGTGCTCTTTCCGCTGATGGACCCGGATGAAGCTCAGCTTATGAAGAGTCAGATGGCTGCCTTGCCGGAGTGAGCCCCATTGAGATACTTAAGATATCTAAATCAGTTCTGGAAATTGGTGTTTTTCCAGATATTGTAAGCTCATGAAGAATCTCACGCGTCGTTCCTGTTTGGCAATGGGGTTCGCCGGCCTCCCTGTCTTGCCTCTCCAGGCACAGCTTAGTCCTGACAAGAAAGAGTCCGCTGCTGCTCAACGTCGACCTCTCCCCAAGGCCACTATCTTCAAAGGAGAGAGCCGCTTTCAATCTATTGTCGAAAAGGCTCAAAAAGAGAACTGGCGAAAATTGGCGATTGGCGAACGGGTCATTCGCTGTGCGCGCGAAATGCACGGAGTTCCTTATGAGAATTTTACCTTGGAAATTGATGACAAAATCGAGTCTCCTTCAGTGAATTTCAACGGCCTCGATTGCTGGACATTTTTCGAAACCAGCCTGGGACTTGCCCGGATGCTGGCCTTTGAAAAAACTCAATACTCTCCAGAGGATCTTCTTCGACAAATTCAGGTTACAAGATATCGCGGTGGTCAATGCAGTGGTCAGTACCTTGAGAGAATTCACTATCTTGCCGAATGGTTCTTCGAAAACGACGCCCGGGGCACCTGTCGCCACATTACTCCTGATCTTTCCGGAGCAGCGAGGATCACCAACCGGAAAGTCACCGAGATGACAACTCTCTGGAAAGGCTATCGCTATCTGAAGAATACTCCCTCACTGCTTGCCCCGATGCGAAAATGGGAGCAGCGAGTCGAGGCGATGCCTGTTTATCATATTCCCAAAGACAAGGTTGCAGCCATCGAACCCGAACTTCGGAACGGCGATGTGATCGGGATAGCCACGAAGTATCACGGTGGTTTCTGTTCGCATGTCGGCCTTGCGATTCGGACAGAAGACAAGGTGACTCGCTTTATGCATGCTTCGCGTGACTACCGCAAGGTGGTCATTGATAAATCTATCTCCGGCTACCTTGCCCAGTATAGCAAACACGCGGGAATTATCGTCGGGCGTCCTCTCGAAGCGAGTCAGACGATAACCGACGAAGAGCAGTACCAAACCAATCTGAAAAAACTGATTGGATGAGTTCGAGAAGACCATTCCTCATCGATCCTGAATGGGGCTTCACCACCATCACCTGGCTGTCATGGATCATGATCATTCTTGGCGTTCTTCACCTGATCTGTTTCGCGATCGGTGAATACAAGCCGTCAATGTGGAACTGGATCAAGTCAGAAGGATTTCGAAAACTCTTTATAGGAACCTCCAACCGAATCCTTTTCGGTTGGGCAGGTCTGGGGATGATTCTTTTCGGCGGCGTAGCAATCGGACTTTGCCAGCTCTTCAGGATTGCCTTTAGATTCTGATCCTAAGTGCGGTGGTTCTCAGCTTCACCGAGTTCACTTAAATTTCACCTTTATCCTGGCTGAGTCCTTTTTCTCCATATCATTGGAGGATCCGCTGAACAAGCTGGCACTGAACAAGATTCGCTTCTTTTTTACCCGTCGCTTCACCTTCAGCCTGGCGAGATACACTTGAGTCCCTCCTGCATCCAGGTTTTGAACAATTCCTGAGGCGAGCCCCGGCCTGGATATGCGGGCACCACCGGCACCGCGAAGAACGATACTGAAATCTCTCTGCTTTCTAAAGAAATCGGCCGAACGAAGAGACACCATATCTGCATCGTCTCCGTCATTTTGCACTGAGAATGAAAAAAAGGCGGGACGCTTTCGTTTCTTTTTAAGCACCAGTGTCTGAGCTCCTGTTGGTGCTGCGGAATAAATATCGTTTCCTTTTCCGTCACCACTTCTCTTCGTTCTGCTGATGCGGATGTCCGGTTGATACACTGGCAATGCCTCATTCACTCCGACAACGCTCGGAACTGATTCCCCGTCGTAGGAGCCATCAGATGAATTCGAGGGGTTAAAGGAAATCGAGAATGGCATATCTCCGTCGACCACCGAATCGTCGAGCCCCGTGATGGTGACGGTCGTTGAAAACCCGTTTCCACTATTTAAGGTGATTGTTGATTCACTCAGACTTACCTCACTCGGGTGCGAAATGACCGCGTCGATCGTAATCGGATCTGTGGGCACCGTTGAAGTGAAAATCAGAAATGTGGAAGTTCCACCCAGTTCCGTTGTCTCGTGATTCTGATGTTTATCAATGAAAATATCTGCGACACCATCTACGTTCCTGTTATTACCGCTCACTGATGGCACCACAACGGATTCGTAGTTCGTTCCCGGCGCATTCACTGAGCCTGTAATCGTAAAAGGGATATCCCCGTCGGCTAAGGCGTCAGTCTTTGGCGTAACAGTTACTTTTTGAGGAATCATCCAGTTAGCAGGGGTAAATGTCACCGGGCCAGAGACTTGAGCCTCTGATTGGTCACTGGTCATTGGGGTGATCTCAACATTGCCACTTGGCTCCTCAGTAAGGGAAATCTCGTAAAAAGCATCTGCCTGTCCTTCTGTGGTCAACAGGGTTGCAGGACTCACCTCGATCGAGGGAACAGCCGAAGCTAAACCCAGGGTGAAAAACAAAAGCGCCGCCGTATAAAGAAATAGTCTTCGATTCATCGAATGAAATCCTAGCCGCTGACCGAGACTTGTAAACAAGTTAGAGGGACGGATGTATTCAACCTTGGAAGAGCCCAAAGAAGCTTACCTGTTCACTCCTGAACAGCGTCTTCAATTTCCACATCTTCAGCTTCCGGAGGATCGAGGACACTGCGAACTTCTTCGCCCTGAACTTCCTCATCATCGCTAACTTCTTCTGACTCTGGCCCTGAGTCTTCTTGCTCTTGCGTTGGTTCTTGCGTTGAGGCTGCCCCTTGCCCGTTCTCTTCACTCGCCAAAAGCTCGACCACTTCCCGCTGAACCTCTTCAATCTCCCCTAGATGCAGACCGGGATCCGCAATAATGTAGACATCTCCAGTGTCCTTATGCTCATAGAACAGGAGAGTCGTGGTCTCGGCTTCCTTGGCATCGACTTGAATGAAAGTCTTCTTTCTCTCAAGCATGAGGGCGAGGATGTAACGGGCATTTTCCGTATGCGGAGAATTCTCCTCCATCATTCGCTTCAACATGCCTTCAGCTGAAGTATCCTGAATAGCATCCTTCTCCTTGTGGACAACCGGGGCCTTGTAAGTCGATCTCCAAAACGAAAATGGTGCCGGATCAATGCTCGCTCTGATCTCTTTCCAGGACGCAACAGAATAGTCCTTACGAATGAAGCCGTCGGATTCCGGGTCGTCGAAAATACAGGTGTAGAAATCCTCTTCGTCGGCGAAAGCTTCGCCGGTATGCTCACACTGAGCAGTCGTTGTCCGAATTTTCCAATCGAGAATGATAGCCATGATATTCTTAAGGAATGGAAGGATTGTGGGTCACTTCAACTCGATCGCAACTTCAAAGGCAACATTTTCTGGAAAAGGCTCTTCAGCGTCGGGACTTCGCGATTGCGCGCCCGAAACCACAGCAGGATGATTCCCACAATTGCTACAGCGATGTTGGTTCCCCAGGCCGCGATGAAGGGAGGAATTCGGGAGCCCTGCCCCATCGCCAGAAGTGTTCCCCTCATGATATACATGAGTGCGAAAATCACGATCGCTCCGGTGACTCCAGCCATCACGCCTCTCCTGGAGTAGACGATCCCCAGTGGAGCCGCCACCAGAACCATGACAAAACATCCCATCGGCTCTGCGAAAACATACCACCAGTTCGTCCAGAACGGTGCCAGTGAAATTCGATCGAGCTTCTTGTTCGCTTGAATGTACATGCTGAGTCCTGGGATTCCGAGATACTCCGGGTTCTGCGATGAACTCAATACTTTCCACGGCGTTTCTGACCAATCCTTGATCTCGAGCCGTTTTACAGAGGAAATCAGAGGAACGTGATCCGGACGATACTGATAGATTTTCACATTTGAAAGAATCCACTGGGAAGGCTTTGCGTCCCACTGCCATCGCCCCCGTTTGGCCTTCCACATGGTCACAGGCTGATCATTTTCATCAAGTTGCCAAATGACGACATCACCCATGGCGTCCGACAGTTCCAAAGGGATTTTCCCGACAAACCAGGTTCGGCGGTCGATTTCATTGATATACATCCATCCGCGTTTTGACCAGATATCGCGCCGCTTCTTTACTCCGGTCCGCTTGGCATCCCGCTCCTGCATGGCAGTGACCATCATTGCCTCCTTGTAGCCAACTGAATTGGGAGCCCATTCGTATTTGAAAGCCAGGCAGACCCCTGAACAATACAGTCCCAGAAAAAGAAGTGGAGTAAGAATACGGAGCACACTTCGACCCGCGCCAATCATACTGATCAGCTCATTGGATTTCGACATATTGCTCAAGGCAAAGAGCGACGAAAGGAGAAGCACAATGGGCATGACGAACAGCACAACAAAAGGAACCTGCACCACGTAAAAGGAAAGAACCCTCTCAACCGGCAACCCAGTGAAGGCGGGCCCGTTGTCAGTGAAATCGAAGATCACCCAGATCGCTACAAAGGCGAACATGCAGAAGAGAAACGGCGAAAGGAAGTTCTTCACCACATATTGATCCATCAGACTCAGGCGGAAAAAGAACATCGCCAAAATGGGAATTGAAATGATCAGAAAACCCACCAGGAAAAGCTTTCCGATGTAGGCTGGAATCGAAGGTGTTTCGCCAGCGAGAGCTTTCCCCGAAATAGCCTCCCGGGTATCAATGACATCCCCCGGCATCCATGAAACCAGACTGGCAATTGCTGCAATCCAGAGCACAAGGACAATCAATTTTTGACGACGAGACGCCCCTGTGTCTTTCTCACGAATCCAGAGACTGACCAGAACGGCCACCAGCGCCAGAAAGCAACCGACCGCGCTTCCGATCACCGGAACAATTGAGGGCATCCCGGCAACGGCACCGTCTTGACTATTCCCATTAAAAGTCGAAATCAATTCCTGATACTCGGAATAGGCCCGATAAGTGAGTAAACCAAACCCGACGAAGAGAAGCGTCATGGCCACCTTGATGAGCAAGCCCATGTGATCGCTCTCGCTCTTGTCGAAAGAGAGTTTCTCGCGAACCCAAAGGCCAGTCCGGCGAAATATTGTCAGAAGCTTCATCTTGAATCATAGTCAGGAACGAAACCGGAATGCTGACAGATTAATTAACATTCCTCTTTCCTTAACTTTGAATTTTACTGAAGTTCGACGATGCCAATCCAACGGTCAAGAAATAGCTTCGCTGACGAAAACTCAGGCAATGCCGTGATTTCGCCTGAAGACTATGCCCTCAAGGTATTATTTTCCAACACCCTGGAAGAGAAATTAAGCCTCTCAGGGTTCCGCCATGTCAGCTTTGACAATCCATCACGGGAAGAGCCACTAATTGGCAGTCCGACTCCCGGCAGACCGGGCAACCTCCTTTTGCCACAGGGAAAAAATCATGATCAACCCCATTTCCCAACGGAGCCTCAACTGGTTGACGAAGAAAATCGCGGCATCCTGCTCCATTTCTTTGCGAACCACGAATTGCTGGCTGCTGAGTTAATGGCATTGGCTCTCTTGAAATTTCCCGACGCTCCCACCGCTTTTCGAAAAGGGCTTCTCAACACTCTCAGGGAAGAGCAAATCCACACGCAGTGGTATCTAAATAGAATGAAAGAATGCGGCGTCAGTTTCGGAGACTACCGGGTCAGCCGGTTTTTCTGGGACACCGTTTCCGGAATGGATTCCCCTCTCGACTACGTTTCGCGGCTCAGCCTGACTTTTGAACAAGCGAATCTCGACTACTCCAAATACTACGCCGGAGTTCTCAAAGAGGCAGGAGACGCTTCCAGTGCAGCTATTCTTGAAAAAATCTATAAAGACGAAATCGCGCACGTTGGATACGGATTGAAGTGGTTTCGAAAATGGAAATCCGAAAATGGTAGCGACTGGGGTGATTACCGGGACAAACTGGTTTTCCCGCTGTCCCCTGTTCGCGCGAAAGGAAACAAAACCCCTTTCAATCGCGAAGGACGAATCGCTGCCGGTTTTGACGATGAGTTTATCGAACAACTTTCACTCTATGAAAGGTCCCGGGGGCGAACTCCCAATGTCTACTATTTCAATGCCGACGCGGAAGAACGGATTGGCGTCCGAACGCCCTGGTTTCATCCTAATAAATTCACAGCTTCTCTTCTTGTCGATCTCGAATGGCTAATCGCATTCGCTGCGCGGCTCGATGATGTTGTGCTCCTTCGAAAGAACCCGCCAGCCGATTTTTTGAAAAAAATTGCCAGCGCAGGATTTGTTCGTCCTGAGACCGAGTTAATCGATGAACAAGGGCTACTCGGAAAAGACTCACTGCTTCGCGAGAGAAAAGTTAACGAGATCCGACCCTGGGCACGGTCCCCGGAATTGCCAGCCCTATTCAATAACTTTCGTGAAAACATCAATTCCCACCTTGAGTCATTTCAATGGACTGAATCCACTCGCGCCACATTCTCCAAGGCTTCCCAAATCGCTTTACTGTCTGACTGGTGCGGAGAAAGCCTGGTCGCTCAAAATCTACAGGAGTTTGATGATGCCCTTCGACAACTTCGCGAAGCAGGTCATCGCATCGCATTGTTGAAACGCCCGCTCTCAACCGCCGGGAAAGGACACCAACAAGTGCACCTCGAAAATACCCCGCCCGGCCCCGTCCGGAAGGCGGTTGAATCCATTCTTGAATCTCAAGGAGCCATCGTCATCGAACCCTTTCACGATCGTGTTCTCGATTTTTCGATGCAGTATCAAATGAAAGTCGGAGAACTTCGACTTCTCGGCCCGATACACCAAATAGTGGATCACGCCGGTCGCTATCGAGGGAGCGAGAGCCGGGTGAAATTCTGTCGCGGTCTTGATCCGGAATTGTGCCGGTTTCTGATGGAACAGGCACTCCCTACTTATCATGCTCAGGGAGCGTTCTTTGCGGCTCTTGAAGCTTGGGCAGGTGAGATGACATATTACGGCCCTCTCGGAGTCGACGCCTATTTGTATCGCGATTCGACTGGGAAATTAAAGCATCGCACTTTTTGTGAAATTAATCCGCGCTACACCATGGGGCGAATCACTTTGGAAATCCGTAAGCAAATCGCACCGGGACGGAATCTCCATTTCGAAATCATAAAAGCCGAAACGGTGAAACCATCGGATGATGATTTCCAACTCAACGGCAAGGGCCAAATCGAAAACGGCACCATGATCGTCACGCCGGTAACGACCACTTCACGGTTCGCCGCTAAGATCACAGTTGCGAAATAAAGTCCCCGCCCTTAATTTTCAGAAACCAATGCGCCAGGCTTCATTCCCTACTCTCCTCTTCGCTCTGTGTTTTGCTTTCATATCTCCGGCATTCGCACAGCTAAACCAAATGCCCCGCAAGACACTTCTGGAGGTCCGGGAAGCTTGCGTCGAGGTCTTGGTAAACAATCGATTGCGCGGTGGCGGCGCCTTTATTGAGAATGATGAAGGACGCAATCTAGTCATCACCGCTGCCCACCTTTTCGAAGCAAGAGACGCTCCTTCTCATATCCTGACCTCAGACGATCGGAAACATTCTGCAACTTTGCTTGCCTACGATTTTGGACACGACCTCGCACTTTTGGAAGTCGAAAGCGCAAAAGGCTATCCCTCTTTGCCTCTTGCTTCCGACGTTCCGACGGAGACAGCTCCAATCTTTAATTTTGGTCCCGCTCTACGCCGACGGACTTTGGTCATTTCCGGAAACGTCGCCGACGCACGTCCCAGCTATACCGACTTCAGTCCATCAGACGGCTACGTAGAACATTTCTTCGTTGCCGGGATCAGTCCGGTTCTGACTTCCGGAGGGATCTGGGCGAACGCGAACGGGGAAATTGTCGGAATCCAGCATGGCAGGCTGCTTGGAGACAAAGGAGCCCCATCTTCCGGGCTCAGTATTGCATCTCCTCCCATTTCCATAAAACGGCTCCTTCGGCGGAAAAAATCAGCAGCAACGCCCGGAATCGGAGGATGGGTTTGGGAAATATGGACCGCTGATAGTGAATTGTTGAAACAGGTGCCTCAAGACACCGAAGGACTGGTCGTCACCTGGATTAAAGAAGGCGGACCGCTCGACACTGCGGGAGTCAAACGGCTCGACATCATCCTCTCTTGCGAGGGAGAAAAAATCACCCGGCGCAATGACTTTCTCCACATGATCCGATCCGAAATCGCGGGGACCAGCTTCGAGCTGGAAATCACGTCTCCCGGCACTGATAACAGCAAACGTAAGGTCGCTTTAAAGACGAACACACTGGAGAGCCGCTGGACGCAGCCTTAACAGACCGACGATCAATCAAACCAGTCCGCGAAGGTAGGCTTCAATATCATCCTGCGCCCGGCAGGGTTCGTCATTCTTCCCGCGCTTCCGGTAATGATTGGTCAAATCGTGATCCAGCATTCGAGCTTTGATATTATCCCGCCACTGGATTTCGAAATAATCCACAAGCTGCCTCCGGATCTTCTTGTCATAGATCGGAATCACCGTCTCCACCCGCGTATCAAAATTTCGAGGGAGAAAATCAGCAGACGAAAGAAAGACTTCAGGATCGCCCGCATTGTCAAAGAACATCATCCGGGAATGCTCCAGATACTTGTCCACGATACTGATCGCCTCAATCGGATCGTCGTCATTGACCACAAGAGAAAACATACTCCTGACGATCAGCCTGACTTTGACTCCGGCGTTAGCGGCCCTGTCGATCAGTTGAATCGTCTTGGTATCGGACAGGTTATTCACCTTCACCGAAATGCCTGACGACTTCCCTGCCTTATGATTTTCAATCTCCTGCTCTACCTTTTCCCTCAGAAATTCTCGTAAGTGAAACGGGGCTACTTTCAGGTGTTTGAGGACCGGAGGCTGATAGGATTTCTCGAAGAAGGAAAAGATCTCAGCGGCATCAGACCCGAACTCCTGATTGTAAGTAAACAAAAGGTGATCGGCAAAGATCCCTGCGGTGTCTTCGTTGAAATTACCTGTTCCTGCAGCGGTGTAGTAGCGATCCTTTCCCGATTCTTTCCGGGTCACGAGGATCAGCTTGCTGTGCACTTTCAGCCCTTGAACACCAAGAATGACGCGCACTCCCGCATCCCGGTACTTGCTTGCCCATCGGATGTTTGCCTCTTCATCAAATCGCGCCTGAGGCTCGACCAGCACAGTCACCTCTTTCCCATTTCGCGCAGCGCACTGAAGAGCCCGCGCCACGCAGGAATTCTTCGCGATCCGATACTGAGTCATCTGGATGGATCGCACCAGCGGATCGAGAGCCGCCTCCTGGAGGAAGTGGATGAGCTGATTGAAGGAATGATACGGAATATGCAACATCACATCCCGCTTCCGCAATGCTCTGAACATTTCGTTCTTCTGCTTCTTCAGTCCTTTCAAGGGAATCGGTTCCGATTTTTCGTACGTGAGGCCCTCCTTTCCAAAGCTTGGGAAACTCAATAGATCACGACGGTTATGATAGCGCGCGCCCGGATAGAGAGAGTCTGATCGGGCCAGATTCAATTTACGGAGAATCAGGTTCAGAAAAGGTTTCGGGAAATTAATGTCAAAATTTGCCCGGACCGGCAATCCCTCTTCGCGGGCCTTCAGGCTGTCAGCGAGTTTTTCGTAGTAACTCTCCGTAAAGTCATCATCGAACTCCAACTCGGAATCCCGTGTGAACTTGATGGCATACGATTCAAACTCGTCGTAGGGGAAATTTGCAAAAATGTCATCCAGACCAAATCGGATGATATCGTCGAGATACATCACCAATTGAGTCTTCCCCTTCTTCGGGAGAGGGATGAAACGCGGGAGATTTCCGGGAATCTCAATCAAAGCATGCATAGGACGCCCGGTCCCGTCTGCTTTCAACATTTTCACTGCCAAATACATCGGAAGATCCTTCAACTTCGGAAGCTTTGTCGCCGTCTTTAGAATAATTGGGAAAATATGGGGACTCACCTCTGTTAGAAAATAGTCGCGTAAATAAGACCGCAACGAAGTCGGCACCTCTTCGTCGTTAATCAGTCGGATTCCGTTGGTCTCGAGATCGGCCTTCACCAGTCGATAGGCATCGTTGAACTGCTCTGCCTGCAAAGCCACGAGACGGCTCACTTTTCGCAAAGTCTCTTTCGGGTCCGGGATATCCAGTTCCTTCCATCGATCACCCAGCGAGGCTAATCGTTTCAAAGTTGCCACACGCACCCTGAAAAATTCGTCCAAATTTGAGCTGTAAATGCCGAGAAACTTGATTCTTTCGAAGAGTGGGACTTCCGGATCTGCGGCCTCCTGAAGCACTCTTGCATTGAACGAAAGCCAACTGGTTTCCTTGCTTCGAAAATCGCTATCCATAGAAAGAAAACCCTACGGACTGGCCGAAAAATTGCCAACCTTAGTTTGCTAAAAATGGCGTCGATTTTGCGATTTTAAGCTCCGGTTGAAAAAAATCAGTTTTCTTGAAATCGTCTACCCGGAACCAACTATAAGTGGGTAATGAAGGCTTCCTCACTCCTCCTCCTCCAGTTTCCCAAATTTCTTTTAACGGGAATCGTTTCAATTTTACTCCCTTCGTCAGCTTACAGCGGCGAAAAATGGGAGAACGGTCCAGCAGCGATTACTGTCCTGGGCCAGCCGGACTATAACAGCGGATCTATCAACCGAGGATTGGGGGCATCTCTGACCGCCGCTGACGCCCTTTATTTTCCGGAAGATATCGCCATCGATCCCACTACCGGTAAGATTTTTGTCCTCGACACCTGGAACAGTCGAATTCTCCGATTCGCCTCTGCTACAGCTTTAAAAGATGGCGACCCACCGGAAGCTGTAATCGCCCAGTCCAACTACACAGACACCGCAGGTAACCTCACTCGTAGTCGTATTTTGCGTCCTACCAGCCTGACGATCGATTCGGCCGGCACCATGTGGGTTGCCGATTATACAAATCATCGGGTGCTTCGCTTTGATAATGCCTCCACCAAGTCCTCGGGGGCTAATGCTGACGGCGTCCTCGGTGCTCCTGACTATACAACCTTGAATCCTGAAACCACCCAAACCGGAATGAAATTCCCGAATGGTGTCGCGGTAGACGGCGCCGGCAATCTCTTTGTCTCCGAATCAGGGAACGACAGGATTCTCCGATTCAACAATGCGGCATTAAAAGCAAACGGCGCTGCGGCGGATGCCGTGTTCGGCCAAGTCGATTTCGAGACTGGCACCACCGGCACTTCGGCCACTGCATTGGATTCACCGGAAAAATGCTGGTTCGACAATGAAGGAACGCTCTGGGTCACAGAACGCTTCAATCATCGCGTGATAGGTTATCAGAACCCATCCGCCAAATCAACTGGTGCAGCAGCTGATCGCGTCCTTGGACAGGCCGGGTTTCTCACTTCTGCCAACGGAACGAGCACCTCGGCAGTCTCGAATCCCGCAGGAGGATTCGTCGACGAGGAAGGCACACTCTGGCTTTCCGACAGCGCAAACAACCGCATCCTGAGATTCGATGATTTGGAAAACAAAGGCGATGGCGCTCCTGCTGACGGAGTCATCGGCCAGCCGGATTTCACCTCCAATCCCTTCGTGACCACTCAATCCGGAATGTACACTCCCAACGCATCCGTCTATGCGGAAGGCTTACTCGTTGTCCTCGATACCCAAAACAGCCGCATCCTCGTCTTCGAAAAGGACCGATACCAACCAGATAATCTCGTAGGCAGCAAAGCCGGAAACCAGCGGGGTAACAACCTCTATAACGGCAATGGGAGCGGTCAAACTGCCACAATCAAGATGAAAGGGAAGCGTCCCGGGAAAGCATTCTTCTCAGTGCAAAACGATGGAAACGTGATGGACGGCTACCTCGTCAGATCCACCAGGGGGAACAGTAAGCTCAAGGTAAAATACATCCAAACTCCCGGTGGGAATGTGACAGCGGCAATCACACGCGGACAACTGGCTCTTGGAGGAGTTGCTGCTTCAGGGTCTGTCCGACTCAAAACTACAATTACTTCTACCAAAAGGAGTCTGGGCAAAAAAGCGTCGCGCACATTGACCTTTAAAACCACATCTGATGAAGATGGTGAATCGGATACAGTCAAAGCAAAGGTGAAAAAACTAAAGTAGGCTTCTTTTGCGAGCCAAATCAGTCAACCACCTGAACCGATCCTTCGAAAGCCTCACCGATCTCGATAGAAATTACCTGAGGCTTCTTTGAGGGGATCTCCGGCTCTGAACGATCGTCGCTGATGTTTTTTCCTTCGCTTCCAGAGACCTCCAGATTTGCGTCTCCGGCTTTGATTATAACGGATCCGGTGCCACCACGTATCCTCAGGTTCCTTTTCCCTTCCACTCCTGCCAGATCGATATCCAGTTTTGCTTCTCCAACATCAATCTCAACCATCCTGATACGGTGCCAGGGCAGCTCAACTCTCAAATCCTCATTGATCTCTGAAAACCGGCCTCTCAGCTCTTCCTTGTAAACCACGAATGCTCCGTTCTTCCGCTCGATTTCAAGAAACTGCTCACCGATTTTCGAGGTTGGAACGCCGTGCCCGTAGGCCTCGCCTGTGATTAACAATTCCTCGGCCGGCACGACTTCAATATTTCCAAGTGCGAGAATAAGCCGGAACTGAAGTGGCCCTTTTTTCGAATAGTCCTCCACCAGGAACCAATTTCTTCGGTCCTGATAGGGAGACGCGAAAATGACACCTACCAAAATGGCAAGCGACAGAAGCGTCGCGCCAATCTTGACACCTTTGGGAAGTTTTCCCGGCGACGGTTCCGTCAAGGCTCCCCGATCTATCTTCAAAGCAAAATACAATGCGGCGCCCGTAAAATAACAAACCGCTCCAGCCCAGATGACATCGGTGAAGAAATGAGAACCCTGCACCATCCGTGCGATCCCCATCAGCAAACCGAAGATCGTCCCAAATGCCAGAATGCCCCACGCCAGTTTTCGGCGGTGACGCCGAAGGAGAAAAAACCCACCCATGAAATAGAAACCCATGGTGGCGTGTCCACAGGGAAAAGATTTTCCATCACTGGTCCGGTCCATCGTCAACACTTGCTCAAACTGATTGTGCCCTCCGAATTCCACCACATCCCGCGGTCGGGGACGCCCCCAGTATTCCTTCAGGGCCAGATTCGTGATGATTCCCGGAGCGATCACGCCCAGAAGAATATTGAACAAAAACAGCTTTCGCCACTCCCTTAGTTTCTGAAATTTCCAACTACCGAGGAAACCGGCAATCGAAACGAATGCGACGATCATCGCAGGAAATGTTCCGAACCGATAGAGGAACCACCAGAGCGAATGCTCCCCGAACTTCCAGGACCCCTCCCCTGCATTGAAAATCGCAAGCTCCGCCTGCAAATCGAAACCGGTGAGCCAGGCGAAAGAAGTAAGCAAAGCGAGAACTGCTAAAGGCAGCCCCACTAATTGCCCCCAAGAGAAACGGGAACCCGACGGGGCAGCTCTCAGGTCACTGACAAGACCACCGAAATACTGCTTTGCGTTCGCGAATGCCACTGGGTGATCTGATTGCTGAAAGTAAAATATCAAGCAGGGTTAGATCGCCGACCTAACCCTGTTGAATTGTTATTTTGTCCTGAATCGACTTAGCCGACCAGAGGCTCGAGGTGCTCTTTGCACCATTCGCCATTCTGAATCGTAACTTCGTCCGGCTCTTCAATGGCACGCTCACATTCGTCTTCACAAATGATCCAGCCCTCGTAGTCGCGTTGCACGAGCCACTCGGTGATCTTGTGGAAATCGAGTTTACCGGTTCCCATTTGCGCCCAGGGCTCAGGGCCGTTTCCGCTGAAATCTTTGTAGTGAATGTGGTTCACCAAATGCTGCCATTTGTTCAGCGTTTCAATTACATCCATTCCTCCACGAATGATGTGGCCGACATCCGGAGTCCATCCGGTCACTTCGGGATCGAGACTGTTAAGAACGACGTCGTAGTCATCCTGAGTTCGAACCAGAGAAGCCGGTGGGCTGTTCGGGTGGTAGGAACATTTCAATCCCTCATCGGCGGCTCGTTTGGAAACGCGGTTAATGTTTTTGGCGACATTGAGACGGCGTTCTTGGATGTTGCCGGAACGTCCGCTTGGAAGTGTCACGGTTCCCAGCATCGATCCTGGAAACTGTTTCAAGAGATCGATCGTAAAATCAGCAGCAGCACGCTCTTCCGGAGTTTCCTCTTCAGCATCCCAGGCACAAATCAGTGCGAGACCGGCGAGCTCAACATTGTGTTCCTCCAGGGCGTCTTTGAGACGGGAAGCATCACAAAAGTCGCCCAGCCAGTATTTGCCACAGCCAAGGGCGCTTTCGGAAACCTCAAGAACCATGGGCTCAATCCCTGCGAAGCCGGCTTGACCAGCCACTTTGATCATATGATCGAGTTTGTTATCGTAGCCTTTGCCGGTCTCCTGCATGAACCAGGTGTAGACCTCAGAACCGAATTTGATTTTGGACATTTTATTAAGAAGTGAAAAATTGAAGTAAAAAAGAAGAAAGGATAAATCTCCCCAAGGTAAAGGGTAAAAAGTGTTCCTGATTTGGAAAAACATTAGTGAGCGGCAAGCCACTCGCGGACACGGGGATTAAAGTCGTCCATCACTTCCCAGTGGAACGCATGACCGGCTCCATCGTAGAGGTGCTTGTCGCAGTTGGGAATTCCAGCAGCAACTTGCTCACCCATCCATGGCGGAGTGAAAATGTCATCCTTCCCGCCGATGACGAGACAGGGAGCGGTGATGTTTCCCAGTTCTGATGTCACATCGTGATTTATACACGCAGCAGCCTGGCCTTTTAAACCATGAAGCGGCTGAGGGTTTGGATTGATGTCGAAACCGTCCCGGCCTTCCATCATTCCTGTATAGGCTTCATCATTGTCCCAGAATGGTTTCGTGAAGATCAGCAGTTGAATCCACTCGAGAAACTGCCGGTTATCGAGGTGCGCCTTGCAATCAACCATATGCTGGAAAGTCGATTTGGCGTAGCGATCACATTCGGACCACGGGCACATCAGCACCGCACTTTGCACCTTGTCAGGATGACGCAGGCAAAGCTGCTGAGCAATAATGGAGCCCATTGAAACGCCGACAATGCGGGCTTTTTCAATTCCGAGCGCATCCATCAGACCGGCATAATCGTCGGCCATCATTCCTGAGTCGTAATCCCCCTCTGGCTTATCGGAAAGACCCACCCCGCGATTGTCCGGCATGATACACCGAAACTGCTCAGACCAGTCAGCGGCATGAGCATCCCAGACTTCTCCGTTAGCAGTGATTCCCATGATCATAATCACCGGTTCTCCGGAGCCTCGCTCCTCATAATACATCTGAATTCCGTTGGTCTCTACTTGTGGCATAATTGGTAACTTTAAGGTTCAGCGATTATCCGCAGAATGCAGGCAATGCCAAGCAATTTCATGGCATTTTTGACAGAATACTGATATTTTCCGCCAATGAAAATTCATTTCGGCTGTCTTCTCCTAATCCTGCTCTCACTTGTAAACTCAGGATGCGATTCAGACTCCAGCCAGGTAATTTCAAAATCAACAAACCCGCCCGGGGCTTCATCAGAGGAGGTGGCGACACGAGGTAGCTCGAATAAAATGAACAAAAACGACCTGAAGAAAATTCGCGGAAAAATTCAAATCGTTACCAGCTTCCCTGACTTCAAGGTGCAAGTGGTGGACAGCTTCGCCGACATCCACGTCAAGAAGGTCACATCCTTTCCAGATGATCCCGGGGAATGGCAGATTGTGGAAAGCTTCCCCGACTTTAAGATTCAGATCGTAACGAGCTTTCCGGATTTTAAAATCAAGTATGTCGACAGCTTTCCCGGAGTTCAGTAGCGCACTCCGGCAAGCCATTCCCCGCGTTCACTGTTTGCCGAACACCCGCTGTTTCCGGACCCATCGGCCTCCCCGGGGACCCAATTCAGGCACAATTTTTTCCATTCCCAAGGCTTGATTCCCGCCACAATCTCGCGTCCATTTCTTCACTTATGGATCGCCAGGATAATCTCGACCAATTTTTTCAGTCCGACGGAAGAACCGTCATTCTTCCCATTGACCATCGCAACGCAGTTTCGATTGATGGTCTTGAAAACCCTTCCGAGTTTATCGGGACGATGAACGAGGCCGTTGACGGCTATGTTGTTAATCTCGGAGTTGCCATGGCTGCTGCGGATGAGCTTGAGGACAAAGGTATTTGCCTTCGGACCGACTGCTACAAGCCGGCATACGGTTCAAACATGGACGAAGGCAGCTATCGCCTTTACGGAGCCGATGAAGCTTTAACTGTCGGCGCTCATGCAATGATGAACATGCTTTATCCGAATCATCCAAATGAAGCGGGGATTTTCCGCGAAGCGGCTGAATTGATCGGGGAAAGTCTCGAAACCGACATTCCTGTTATTTTGGAAGCCCTTCCTATGGGACTTGGGCGTCCTGATGACTACACTGTGGAGAATATCGACTTTGCCGTCCGCGCGGCTGCGGAAATGGGGTCGGACGTCGTGAAGACAGCTTTTCCAACCGGCGCGAGTGCGGATGATTTCAAGCGGATCACTGATGCCTGCTTTGTTCCTGTGATCGTACTGGGCGGTGCCGCCATGGGCGATGATGAAGCGCTCCTTGCTATGGTGAAAAAGGCCATCGATGGAGGTTCCGTCGGAATTGCTGTGGGACGCAATGTCATCCAGCACCCGAAACCCGTAAAGATTGCCAAGGCCTTGAGTGCTATCGTTCACGACGAAGCGAGCGTGAGTTCAGCTCTTAAGATTGTTTCGTAACCAGATACACGAATTTTGCCGATGATTTTACCTTCCCTCCAATACGCCGGTCGCGTTCTCAAAACGGCTGACAAACGACACCTGGCGAAGTTCATGTGGAACTTTGGAGTGAAGGGCGTTCGCTCAGTTAATCTTTTCAAAAAGCGAATGAAGGAGGGCATCTACTTCCCTCCCTTTCTTTACATTTCCATTCTCAACAGCTGCAACCTGCGTTGTCAGGGATGCTGGGTGGATGTGGATAAGCCACAGGTAAAACTGGACCTCAATGATCTTAACAAGATCGTCAACGATGCCAAGGAACACGGAAATTCTTTTTTCGGAATTCTCGGAGGCGAACCGTTCATGCATTCTGAGTTGATGGATTTCCTGGCCGAACATCCGGACTGCTTTTTCCAGGTTTTCACCAACGGTCAGATGATCACTGAAAAAAAGGCGAAGCAACTTCGTCAGCTTGGAAACGCTACTCCTCTGATTTCCATCGAAGGAACCGAGATAGTAGCGAATGAACGCCGCGGCGGAAAAGACGTTCTCAACCGCACTCTTCGCGGCCTCAACAACTGCATCGATAACAAGCTCCTCACTGGAGTCGCCACCAGTCTCTGTCAGACCAACATTGACGATCTCCTCACCGAGAAATGGCTGCGAACCTTGATCAAACGCGGCGTCCACTATGCATGGTATCACACCTATCGTCCGGTAGGCCCTGAACCGAACGCAGACCTCGCCCTCTCTCCAGAACAGGCCCGTCGCGTCCGGGAGTTTGTGGTCAATATGCGGACAAAACTACCGCTCGGGATCATCGACGCTTACTATGACGGCGACGGAAAAGCTCTTTGTCCGATGGCCAATGGAATATCACACCACATTTCCCCAACCGGTGCGATCGAGCCCTGCCCCATCATTCAATTCGCGACTGAAAATGTTCGCGACGGCTCGGTGTATGAATCCCTGACAAAATCAGAATTCATGAAGGACTTCCGCGAGACTGCGGCTAAACACACTCGCGGCTGCATTGTCCTCGAGCGGCCGGACTTGGTAAAAGACCTCGCCATCAAGCACAGTGCAACTGACACGACTCTTCGAAAAACGGCCATCGCTGAACTGGAAGCAATGACTCCGCGCAACAGTCAGTGGATGCCCACAGGCGAAGAGATCCCTGAAAAACATCCCGTCTACAAATGGGCCAAGCGAATCTGGTTCAATGACTTCGGCGTTTATGACGAGATGGATAAAGGTGGAAAGTAGGCCCTCATCTCCCTATGGACAGAGAGGGTTTCAAGGTCTTTCGAGCAGTTCTTCCCGCCATTGAAACAGAGCGATTGCGCAAAGCGATTGATCAGATCCAAGAGGAGGAACAAAGCGCGAATCTTCGGGATATTCTGAAGAAATGTAGAGAGCTTCGGGAGATCATTGCATGCGGGTCTTTGAAAGTCTGCCTCCCCTCGCCCAGGTTGGAACCAGTCCGATCCATCCTCTTCGACAAGACGCTGGAAGCCAACTGGCCCGTTGCTCGTCATCAGGACCTGACAATTGCTGTCAAAGAAAGAAGAGACTGTGAGGGATACGGCCCCTGGTCTGAGAAAGATGGAGTAATTCACGTTCAGGCGCCTGAGTTGATTCTTCAGAAGATGGTCGCGTTGCGGATCCACCTCGACCACACTCATTCTGGAAACGGAGCACTCAAAGTGATACCCGGCAGCCATCACCGCGGAAAACTGAATGCCGATGAAATCGCAGACCTGGATACAAATAAGGAAGTCACCCTTGAATGCGATTCGGGAGACGTCATTGGAATGCGCCCTCTCTTAGTTCACTCGTCAGGACGATCTGAAACCTGGGGACATCGTCGCGTCATCCATATCGAGTATGCCCCACTTCACATGCTTGATCCTCTATTGGAATGGCCCGATAAGGTAAAGCACTAGAATGCAAAGTCTCGAAATGGCAGCTCCAGCAGATTCAGAATCCCCCCGACCGTTCCTCCAACGCGTCAGGTTTCTTGCCGTCTATCTGGGCATCTGGATTTTGATTCTGGCGGCTTTCGCAGCCCAGTATCGCCTTGGTATTGAATTATCCTGGCCCCGCTCAATTACCCGTGTTCTCGTTGGTTGGAGCCCGTGGATCCTTTTGGGGCCTGTGGTCTGGTGGTTGGCAAAGCAATTTCCCATTTTTGAAAGTCGTCGTCGATTGCGAAACATTTTGATGCACCTTTGCTTCTCCCTTGTGCTCATCCTGACTGCAGAAGTCATGATCATTTTCGCAGTTGCCCCGGCAGTTCAAGCCCTGGTGCCCCAGGGCCTTGAAGCGGGCGAAGGGCGATTACGGGAGCGCCCCCTTCCCCCGCGCCGCCAGCAGCAGCAACAAAACAGGGTTAACAGTGAAAACGAATTCCGGGTAGACATCGTAGTCCGAAAGGCCCAGTTCTGGTTTCCCCTCTATTGGGTCCTCGTATTTTTAACCAGTTCGAATCTTCACTATCGGGATGCTCAGAAAAAGGAGCGAAAGTCTCTCCAACTGCAAAGGGATTTGGCAAAGGCCCAATTGCAATCGATTCAGAGTCGGCTTGAACCCCACTTCCTGTTCAATACGCTCAATTCAATTTCGACACTGGTTTATACGAATCCCGGTAAAGCCGATGAAATGATAGGCCAACTCAGCGATTTATTGCGGCAGGTTCTAGCGCGTAGCGAAACCCAGGAGATTCTGTTGAGGGAAGAAATGGGACTCCTCCGCGACTATCTCGCGATCCAGAAAATTCGATTCCCGGATCGCCTGCAAATCAGGGAGGAAATCGATGAGGACACTCTTGACGGCCTGGTTCCAACCTTAATCCTTCAACCGCTCGCGGAGAATGCCGTTCGACATGGAATTGAGCCGAAAGCCGAGCCATCCACCCTCTTGATTTCTTCGCAACGCGACGACAAGGGTAATATCGAGTTGGTCGTAGAGGACGATGGGATTGGTTGGGAAAACAGCCCTAAGAGTTCCGGCTCTTCCGGTGGGATCGGACTTTCCAATATTCGATCCCGACTGGATTCGCTCTATGAAGAGAAAGGCACCGTAAACATTTCCACACCTCCGGGAGGCGGCACCCGCATTTCAATTCGGTTCCCCTACTCCAGCAAGCCTAACCAGAATCCTCCAAAAAAATGATTCGTATCCTGATTGTCGATGATGAACCTCTCGCCCGCGAGCGAATCCGTATCATGCTTTCATCTCTGGAGGAAGTCGAGGTGATTGGCGAAACTGAAACCGGAACCGGAGCAGTCGACTCCATAACGAAGGAGAAGCCGGACCTGGTTCTTTTGGATATCAATCTTCCGGATCTCGACGGTTTTGAAGTGATCTCCGAGTTGGCTGCAGAATCGGTCGACCTTCCTCTTCTAATCTTTCAAACCGCATACGATCAGCACGCGATTCGTGCTTTCGAAGTCAACGCAATCGACTACCTCCTGAAACCCTTCAGCCGTCAGCGCCTGAAGATCGCCATCGAGAAAGCGAAGGCACTCCTCGGGAAACGAGACGAAATCGAGTCGAAAGCGAAGGTCATAAACTGGCTGGCTGACGAACGGGAACGACGATCTGAAGAAGTAACAGAATATCTCAGACGAGTAGAAATCCGGGATCGAGGAGAAATTTTCTATGTTCCGGTAGAGGAGGTCGAATATTTTCAGGCCGATGGGAATTACATCGAGGTTCATACCGGGGAGCGACTTCATTTGTGGCGTCAAACACTGGGGAAGCTTGAAGGGAAACTGGACCCGAAAAAGTTTATTCGCATCAGCCGCTCCGCCATCATCCCAATAGAAAAAGTCGCCTCCATCGAGACCCCCGTCCGGGGCGAAGTCTGGGTGAATCTGCTTTCAAAAGGACGCCTCGCTCTGTCCAGAAATCTCCCGGAACTGCAGGATTTACTGAATTCTTCCTGATATTTGGGGGATTCATCCCTTGATTTGCAGAATTCGTCCCAAACCTGCACATAGTGGAAACTTTTGGTGTTTAACTTAACACGTAAAGATATCCCGTTTCCGATATGAAATCCCCTCACCTCCTTACCTTTTCGCTCCTTCTCGTCAGTTTGATCTCTGACCTGACTGCGCAGGAACGAATCGTTGGCTTTGTTCGAGTCGACTGTCCTTCAGGTTCGGACACCCTCGTCTCGGTTCCGTTTCGGCAGAATTCATCCTTTGAAGGAGAATTGAATGCCACACCAACACCCAGCTCAGACAGCGCGATACTTTCCAACGGAGACAATCCCGGCTGGGCGGTGGATCAATTTGTGACCGCTCCGTCCTACCTTCGATTCACTTCAGGAACTCGCGCCGGATACGTCTTTTCGATAACGGCAAATTTAGCAGCGACTGTCACAATTGCCCTCGATGGGGACGATTTTTCAGGTGTGGCGACGAGTGATGAATTCGAAATCCTCCCTCACTGGACATTGGACCTGCTCTTTCCTGCCGCAAGCCAAAACACGGTTCACGCTTCTTCTTCAGTATTTCCCACTGCCAGGAAAACCGAGATCCAGTTTTTCAACCAGACAAAAGACGGAATCGATCTGGCTCCAAGTCAGATCTACTTTTTAGAAAATACGATCTGGCGCCAGAGCGTAAAAGGTTTTCCAGATGCGGGCTCGAAAGTGGTTCCTCCCGGCTCATCCTTCATCATTCGCCACCCTGCGACCGAAGCAGCGACACAATTCGTGACGCATCAGAGAGTCGATTCCCGTACCTTTGTAACGCGATTAAAAACTCTGAGTGATGGCGAAAACGATTCCTCTCTCGCCTTGGTTCGTCCGGTTGCGGTAAAGCTTGAGGATCTGAACCTTACCGCAGCTAACGGTTTCGTTGAAAGTGCGAGCACTGATGAAGCTAGCCGAAAGGATGAGCTTCACCTTTTTGACAATGCTGCTGCCGCCATCAACCGAACCCCTTCGGCCGTGTATTTTCGTACCGGAAATCAGTGGGTTCTCGACGATGGAAACGCTTATCCCGTTTCCGATGATACCGAAATTTCACCTGCCGTTGGCTTGCTCCTGCGAAAGGCCAGCACTGTAGATGCCGCCGACCATGTTTGGATCAACACCCCTGCCTACTAGTTCCCTCCCTGAACTCCTCCTATGAAAGCACGCCTTCTCACCCTTCTTTCAATCAGCTTCCTTTGGCTCGGTACAGCCGCGGCGGATGTCACCATTCAGTTCTTTTTCGGCGATCTCCCCGTCTCCAATGACACTGTTGGCATTCTCGTTGCCGATGTCAGTGACAATGGGTTTGCCGATCTTACGGATGCCGAAGGCACAGTTCTCTCAGGTGGAAGCCTGCTTGGAGAAAGCGATGACAAGATTCTCGCGGTCATCCAGGCCGACAACGGAGCCTACTGGAACGGTGCGGTCGGATTCGCTGAGACTATTTCAGAAATCGACTATGCTGAGCTGGGAATCAGCGAGAACACCCCACTGACTTTTTACTGGCTTCCAGATCATCTTGCGCCGGGCGGATCTCTTGCAAAGGGAGATACCTGGCACTGTTTTCGCACGGATGGCATTGGAAACAGTGGCGGCACAATTGGGTTTACCACACCTGCAGATTCCGGATCCTATTCGATCGCGCAACTGAGTACGACATTAGGAGGAGACTTCAACCCCGCGGCCCCGGGAAACAGTGGAACCTACGCAAGCGGAATGGTCGGTCGCCTGCTGACTGCCCCAACGAATTTCACCGCAACCAACGGAACCCTTCCTGACAAAGTGTCGCTATCCTGGGACACGCTTGCCGGTGCCGACGGCTACAAAGTCTTTCGAAACACCGTCAATGATTTTGCCACCGCGACAGAGATTGCCCAGCCAACTGCGAATTCATATGATGACTCTTCAGCCATTTTCGCGACTGATTATTTTTACTGGGTCCTGGCCTACGATTCGCTTGGTGATGGAGCTGAGAGTGCTTCTGCCGCCGGATCCCGAAACCTCGGTTCCCCGGATGGATTGACTGCTACAAACGGAACTTCTCTGACAAACATCGACCTCTCCTGGAATGCGATCAGCAATGCCATCAACTACGACATCTATCGCAACACTTCCGATGACTTCGGGTCCGCTTCTCTTCTGCTGAATACGGCTTCCACTTCCTACTCCGATACAAGCGCCAGTGCAGGCGTGGTCTATTTCTATTGGATCGTTGCGAAGAACAACGGCGATGCAAGCTCTCCGGGAGCAAGCGATTCCGGCTGGAGGTCTCTTGCCGCTGTGACGAACCTCGTGGTCTCGATGGGTGAGTTTGCCGGCCTAGTGAGTCTGTCCTGGGACGAAGTCACTGATGCAAGCACCTACAGAATCTATCGTTCGTCGACCAATGTCTTCGGCGAAGCCGTCCTGATTGGTGAAGGAGCCGACCTGACCTTTGATGATCTCACGGCAGGTGCCCGCACCGATTATTACTATTGGGTGGAAGCAAGCAATGGAGAAGTCACTGGTGTCAATGCTGCCACTGGTGCTCTCGGAAACCGGGCCGTGATCATTCCGGACCTAACCATCGGAAGCAAACCTTCCCAGAAAAAAGGAAACAACCGCTACAACTCGTCGGGTAGTGGGCAAAAGATCGTGGAGAAAACGACCGGTCTTTCGAAAGTAAAGAACTACTCTCAAGTCCAGAACGATGCACTCACCGCTGATCGTATCCGGCTCTCAGGTTCCAAGGGAAACAGCTTTTTCAAAGTGAAATACAGGCGCCGTTCTCCGGGTTCAGCGAATATCACGGCAGCAGTAAAAACCGGACGCTACTACACCGGTGAGCAAGCATTCGGGGCCCATGAGTCAATTGAAATTGAGTTAAAACCGGCAGGCAAACTGAAGGACAAAAAGAAGAGCTACAACCTGAAGCTTAAAGCCTATGCGGGAACTGATAGCGGGAAATTAGATGCTGTAAAAGTGCAATTAAAGCGCAAACCCTGATTCCGTCAGCCAATCCGTAGAATCCGTCTAATTTCATTCCCCAAACAATATGACTGCGAAAACCCCTCTTTCCAAAGACCTCTCCAGGTTGCAGCATTGCCATTCTTTCCTTGGAATCCTCGCCATCCTACTTCTGATGATTCCGGCTTTTGCCGAACCACTGCTCACCTCATGGTCTACGGAGTTCTCGGGTCGATATGCCCGGATCTACGAAACTCTGGCAGACCAGAACAGCCAAAATTCCGTCACGGTCTGGAACCGCGGCCAGGGCGTTCAGGCTTTACCCACCTATGCGGGAGTTCATGAAGTCAGCTTCACCGCTACCGACGTCTTCATCCGCACCAGCGGATTAGGTTTCCATGTGATGGGCCCATGGTATGGCAATGAAGCGAAGACGAACCTGTTTCCGAACTACCCCGCCAATCGCGCAGTTATTTTCCAGTTCCCCCGAAATCCTGTCGCCCCGGCAGTTAAGACACCAACCGGACTGGGTGCGATCGGATACTTTGTCGACGGGATCGCGATGTTCGACAGTCGTGACGCCTTTTCCTATTCAAATGCCAACGCCGCCGATGCTCGTCCAAATTCAGGATTCGTCGGAGACGGAGTTTGGAATCGCGACGCCTACGTCAACGAGTCGGTGACTTTTGACAATGCGAACGCGCACCAGGCCGGTCCGAATCATCACTACCACGCCAACCCTCCCGGCCTCCGCCATCTTCTCGGTGACAGCGTTGACCACAATACCGCCACGAACGTTTACACTGAAAATTTCAACGGGAAGCACTCACCCATTCTTGGTTGGGTCAAAGACGGCTACCCTGTCTACGGACCCTACGGATTTTCTGATCCGAACGATGCCAACACCACGGTCCAACAGATGATTTCCGGATACCAGAAACGCCCTCTGCCGGATGGTGCCGCGCGTAACAGCCTTCCACAATGGGCAAACACTCTGGAAGGGCGATCCACCACCATCGCCGGCAACCAAACCGGGCCGAACGTCAGTGCACAGTATCCCTTAGGCCATTACCTGGAAGACTACGATTACAAAGGTGA
Organism: uncultured Verrucomicrobiales bacterium; assembly: GCA_913058215.1. GTDB lineage: Bacteria > Verrucomicrobiota > Verrucomicrobiia > Verrucomicrobiales > DEV007 > Arctic95D-9. Next base: position 18,749 of record CAJXQE010000007.1, on the reverse strand, counting down.
TCTCGGTCAAACTGTTGGCGTCGACTTTGACCTTGATATCTACAATGGTCGGATCTGCGTCACCCCGGAATTCCCCAACGGAACCTTTGCCTATTTCGTCTCCATGGAAGCAGACGGAACACCGGCGTTTCCCTACAATATCGCCAGGGTTTATTATGGGTATCCGACAGGAGCAGCAGTCAACGACGTGCCTGCTTCTGCCGAAACCTACTTTGAAGGAGGTCCAGAACGCCCTGCTCGAGTCACCTCCGTTTCCGCCGACGATGCGAGTGGAGATGTCACGCTTACATGGAGCGCCGCAGAAGGTGGCTCCTATCGTGTCGATTTTTCCCCAAGTGCCAACACCTGGACCGAGTTGCCGATCAAAGTGGAAGCCAATTCTGAAATAGCCAGCTTAACGGACGGAGCAATCGCTGCGACAACCGATACTGGTTACTACCAACCTAGACTGGAATCCCTCGTCGCCTTCGATGATGCAGGCTTCGACTACGACGATAGCATCGTCCAGGCTCCGAAGTCCACGATCACAATTACTTTGATAAGTGGAAGCGGCACACCTCCGACCAACCTGAACAGTTACCCAACGGCACTCACATTTGATGGAAGCCCTGCCGTTCTCGTTTCGCGAACTTCTCAGTATGTTCTGACTCTCGAGGTCGACTCTTCATCCCTCTCTGATGGCGACTACACCATCTCTGCGACATGGCCGGGTGGCATCACCCGGACCGGGACCTATACCCACGTGGCAAATCCTAACATTCTTCTTCTAATCGTTGATGACTGGGGAATTGATTCCAGCCCGATTGACAACAACGCGACCCTTAATCCGGGAACGACCTTTGCGACCATGGCGAATCTTCAGGCAATGGCGGCAAATGGATTGCGCTTCACCAATGCATATGCCCAACCTGTTTGTTCCCCTACTCGATCTGCAATCATGACAGGACGTCAGGCATTTCGAACCGGAGTGGGCAATGCCGGCGATACCCTGCCCACCACCGAAACCACCATCCCAAAAGCATTTTCTGCAGCGAGTTCACCTTATCAATTGGCCTCGTTTGGTAAGTGGCATCTGGGCGCTGGAAATACTGGATACGATACCCTTGGCGGCTGGCCTCACTTTGTTGGGATCACAGGAGGTGGTGTTCCTGATCAGACTGATGGCTACGAAAATTGGAACAAAAACACAAATGGAACAGCTGCCAACTCGACGACCTATTCGACGACGGATCAGGTGAACGAAGCGAAGACCTTCATCGATGCAAAGAATCTAGCCAGTCAGCCCTGGTTTGTGTGGATGGGTTTCAATGCGCCTCACACTCCTTTTCACGAGCCTCCTTCGGGCCTTCTTCAAGGCGGAACGGGATCGAGCGATAAGGAACTTTATCAAAAAGCTCTCGAAGCTCTCGATACCGAAATCGGACGCCTTCTTCAGTCAGTCGATTTGAGCAAAACGAACATCATTCTTGTTGGCGACAACGGAACTCCCGCCCAGGTCGTCCAGGCTCCCTTCGGTCCAACCGGAGGCGGCGGGCATTCCAAGGGCGACCTTTATGAAGGCGGCATCCATGTGCCCATGGTCGTTCAGGGTCCTTCGGTGAGCGTCGCTGACGGCAGCACGACTGACAAGCTGGTCAATGTTGCTGACCTTTACCCAACGATTCTTGAGATGGCGAATGTTCCGGTTCCTGAGACAATCGTGGATGGCGTTAGCATCAATCCGATCTTGTCAGGTGCGGATAGCGCTCAGCGAAATGCGATTGCAGAAACCTTCGGAGGGAACGTTGCCGGAAGGTCAATTCGCCTGGGAGATTTCCCTGACTACAAACTGATCATCTTCGGCGACCCGGATGATACACAGGACGTTCCCACCTACGCATTCTACAACCTGAGCATTGACGCCAATGAACAAACGCCGCTGAATATTGCGAGTCTCACTGGCCAGGCGCTGACGGCCTACAATGCGGCAATCGACCTGGATGCTGCACTCGGCGGAGGATACAGCGACCCACCGGGCGCAGCGGAAGACACCATCTACATTCAGTTGCCGAATCAGACAGGCGCGGCTGGTGTGCCAATGAATATGAATCTTGCACCGGACTCGATCACTGTTGATGGCGTCGCAGCCAGCTATATATCACGTGTAAACAACAGTGAAACCGCGGACCAATTCTGGGTGAAATGCAACGTTCCACAAGCAGCGCCCTACACATCGGCAACGGTCGCGTTTCCAGACAACCCGAATACGGGCGACACCCGGGTCTTTGACTCCATCCAAATCATTGTGGCCCCTTAAATCCTTTTACCACTATTTCCTGTGCGATCCCTAACTGTCATTTTCTCTTGCCTGATTCTGCTTCCGTCTTTGACGGTGGCAGGAACAGTCACGCTTGAGATTCGGCATTTGTGGGAAGGGAAAGAAATCACTATTCCAACCGAAGCGATCGAAACGGCTGCGGGTGAGCACATCGACATTTCCCGCCTCGCTTACCTTTTGAGCGAGCCGACCTTACTCTCGAAGACCAGGCAAACACGAATCGCCCGCAAAAATTGGTTCGCTTATGTCGACGGAGGAAATGCAGTATCCAGGCTCGTCCTTGATGGCGTTCCTGAAGATTCCTATGGCGGATTGCAAATCTACATTGGTCTCGACGAGGCCACGGACCTTGCCGACCCGAACCAGTATCCTGCAATGCATCCGCTCAACCCTCTGGTGAACAATCTTCATTGGTCACCGCAAGGCGGATACATCTATATAGCAATGGAAGGCCATGCCCAAGGTGACCTCGGTTTCTCCTATCACCTTGGCAATCCCCGGAACCGGGTCACTTGTGAAATTCCTTTGGAGTTTGAAATGGCAGATTCGACCACGATCTCCCTCGATTTCCATCTTGATCGCATTTTCAATGCGGATGAGCCCTTTAAAACCCGGGAGCAAACTTCAACTCACTCCCGCGAGGGCGATCCAGTCGCGAAGATATTGAAGGAGCGCCTCGCTGGTGTCTTTTCTTTACGCAGCATCCAGCAATCAGAGCACGAAACGAAGCCGGCAACCTCGATCACTCGAAACACCGTCGGAACCCCTTACTCTTTTAAACTGAAAAAAGGCTTCCCGATTCCTGCGCTCCCTCTCGACTTTCCACTGACCAATGAACGCGTGGAGCTCGGGCGCCGCCTGTTTCATGACGCCCGACTATCGCGGACGGGAAATGTTTCGTGTGCCTCCTGTCATCAGGCAGAGCATGCCTTTTCCGATCCAATCCGCTTTTCATCCGGCGTGGATAAAAAAGAAGGAACGCGAAATTCAATGTCTCTCGTCAACCTCGCCTGGAAAGAGTCGTTTTTCTGGGATGGTCGCGCAGCTTCGCTTCGAGAGCAGGCTCTCATGCCCATTCAGGATCACCTTGAAATGGACGAATCTTTGGAAAACGTTGTGAAGAAACTCTCTTCTGAATCCGAATACCTCGAGCTGTTTAGAACTGCATACGGCGATTCGAGTCTGAGCGCCGAAAGGATCGGAATCGCCATCGAGCAATTCCTCCTGACATTGACCTCCTACGATTCCAAGTTTGACCGGGATGCAAAAGGGGAAGGAAGTCTAACTGAACAGGAATTGAAGGGCCTCGAACTGTTTATGACGGAGTTTGACCCTCGCCGCGGATTTCACGGAGCCGATTGCTTTCACTGCCACAGCGGTCCCTTCTTCTCCAATCATCGATTTCATAACAACGGCCTGAAGGTCGACATAGATAAGGGGCTGGAAGCTGTTACAGGGAAGGAGACGGATCGCGGAAAATTTGTAACCCCTTCCCTCCGCAACGTCGCGTTGACGGCTCCCTACATGCACGATGGAAGGTTCGCGACACTTGAAGAAGTCGTTGAGCACTACTGCACCGAAATCGAACGTAGCCCGACCCTGGACCCTAATCTGGCAAAACATCCTCTCGGGGGAATCTCACTTTCAAAGGATGACAAAAGTGCGCTTGTCGCCTTCCTCCAAACCCTCACAGACGAACAATTTACCCAAACCACCCCATGAAAAAAATCACTCTGGCGATTTTAGCCATATCTCTTTTTCATCCAGCTCTTCGTGCCGATGACAGTGTCGTCGGATTCCAACGGCTGACTGGAACTCCTGCAGAAGATACGAAAGCGTGGGATGGCCCGGCTCGCTTCACCAATGTCGACCTTTCGCCATCTATCGCCTTTTCCGGCGATGTCGATATCGCTTCCGGCTCAGAAATATCGACCATCGGTGCTTTCTGGCGGGTAGGGCAATTCGTCTATTCAGCTGGAGATCAGCCGAAACACTTTTATGTTGAGATCACTTCGGGAACAGCTGCCGGAACCAGATTCGATATCTCGGCGAACGACGGGAATTCAGTAAGCGTCGATCTAAATGGAGGCAGTTTCGCTGGAATATCCCAGGGAGATGGAATGCAAATTGTTGCCAAGTGGTCGCTCGATCAACTTTTCCCGGAAGGTAACGGCCTGACTCCCTCCGCCTTAAACACCACCGGAAGTGAAGTTCTCTTTCCTGCCACAGCCAGCGAAGCCGATTTTGCCAGCGCTGCCACCTATCAGTATCGAAGCGATCTCGTGCGTTGGGTTAATACAAGTGATACGGGGACTGATGCCGGAGACGATATCATTGCTCACGGCGCTTTGTTAGTGATCCGGCAAAGTGGCGCCACACCGATCCAACCCCTGTTTGCCGGGCATTTCTCCTCCTACACTCCGCTGAAAGTCACGGTGAGGTATTTGCAAACAGGCAACGATGATTTTTCAAATGCACTATCGATCACTGACGAAGGATCCATTGCAGCCGATACCACCGGGGCCAGCGGAGAAACAGGCGAACCAATGCATGCGGGAAACGGGAGTACCGCATCTGTATGGTTTGAATACACGGCCGGCCAGACAGGAAACTTACTGGTGAATTCAGAACACTCCGGCTTCGATACCGTTCTGGCTGCCTACACGGGAGTCAGCGTGGATGCTCTCACTCTGCTGGCTTCCAATGACGACCTCGGCATGGATTCATGGAGCCAGGTCAGTTTTCCAATCAGCTCCGGACAAACTTATTACATTGCTCTGGACGGTAAAGCCGGCGCAGTCGGTGCAGCTGCCCTCTTGTGGGAAATTCAAACCGGCTTTCCCGAAATCACCGTTGAGCAACCGGTTAACACGAATTTGGTTGACGGGAATTCCACCGTCGATTTTGGAGAAGTATTGGCAGGAAGCGATAACGAACTCACATTTACGATTCGCAATCAGGGCGGAGCGCAACTCACAGGACTGAACACTTCGGTTTCAGGAACAAACGATTCAGATTACTTACCCATTGCTCCTCAGGTTTCCAGTTTGAACCCCGGTGAAAGCACCACCTTCACTGTGGAATTCCAGGCAAGCGGAGTTGGCGCCCGCACTGCGACCCTCCAGATTACCAGTAACGATGCTGACGAGAACCCATTCGACATTACTCTTACCGGGGTAACTTTACCCGCCACCACCCTGGAATCCTGGGGAATGGGATACGGTCTCAGTGGGAACGAACTCCTGCCGGGTGCCGATGATGACGGAGACAAAGTCACGCTCATCGAAGAGTACGCCTACAATATGGATCCAACGCAGTCCGATCCCGGCTATCTCACACCGGGAACGGGAACGTCAGGCCTGCCTTTGATTCGATTGATCGGGGATAAACTTCAAGTGGAATGGCTCCGCCGGAAATCGGACGCCAGTCTGACCGCAACAGCTCAGTTCAGCGCGACTCTTCCGGGAGGATTTGCCGAATCACCTGAGTCTGAAACCGTAACTTCTATCGATAGTGATTTCGAAAGAGTGGCTGTGAGCGATTCTCAAACCACGTCTGCAAGTATCAGTCGCTTCGGCAAAGTTGTGCTGGAGCAGGAAGCCGCGCCTTAATTTCTAGGACTTCGACAGCCCTTGTCCCTTACCTTCAATTTTTAACACATCTTCGCTTGGGCATCGCCTCATCCCCGTGATAAATTCGCGGCATGTCCCGCTACATTCTTTCTCTGGATCAAGGAACAACCAGTTCACGAGCGATCGTCTTTGATGACAGCGGTGCCATTGTCGCCAAAGCCCAGGAGGAATTCGAGCAGATCTTTCCCAAGTCAGGATGGGTGGAGCACGATGCTGAAGAAATCTGGGAAACCCAACTCAAGGTCGCGCGACAAGCAATTTCCGAGTCAGGAGTTAAACCCGAAGACATCGCAGGAATCGGAATCACCAACCAACGGGAGACCGTTGTTATCTGGGATCGCGAAACCGGCAAACCCATCGCCAACGCAATTGTGTGGCAGGACCGCCGGACCGCGGATTATTGCACTGAGTTAGCCGACGCCGGGCACGCCAAAAAAATCCAGAAAACGACAGGGCTGGTAATCGACGCCTATTTTTCAGGATCGAAGATCAAGTGGCTCCTGGATAATACAGAGGGCGCGCGCGAACGGGCAGAGAAGGGAGAACTCGCCTTCGGCACGATTGATTCCTGGCTGGTCTGGAACCTCACCGGCGGTGGTGAGCATATCACTGACGTCACCAACGCATCCCGAACGATGCTGTATAATATTCACCAACTCGATTGGGACAAGGAAATGCTGGCGCTCTTGGAGGTACCTCGCGAAATCCTCCCGGAAGTCCGAAGCAGCAGCGAAGTTTACGCGAATACCCTCCCTGAACTTTTCGATGGTACTGAAATCCCCATTTCCGGAATTGCCGGCGACCAACACGCCGCCCTTTTCGGTCAAGCCTGCCACTCTCCGGGGATGGCAAAAAACACCTACGGAACCGGGTGCTTCATGCTGATGAATACAGGTGAAATGCCCGTTCCTTCCAAAAACAAACTTCTCACCACGATCGCCTGGCAAGTCGATGGCGTGACCGAATACGCGCTCGAAGGAAGTGTTTTCATAGGCGGCGCAGTGGTCCAATGGTTGCGCGATCAGTTGGGCATCATCAAGGAGGCATCCGAAATCGAGGAACTGGCAGCCAGCGTCCCTGATTCCGATGGAGTCTATTTTGTCCCAGCCTTTGCCGGGCTCGGGGCCCCTCACTGGGACGGCTATGCGAGAGGCACCATAATCGGGCTGACCCGCGGAACAGGAAAAGCCCACCTAGCGCGGGCTGCGCTGGATGCTATCGCCCTTCAATCTCATGACCTACTCGACGCCATGAGCGATGATTCCGGAATTGACCTCGCTGAACTGCGAGTTGATGGGGGCGCATCCGAAAACGATCTTCTCATGCAAACTCAAGCCGACCTTTTAGGCGTTCCCGTTGTCCGCTCCACCATTGCTGAAACGACTGCACTCGGCGCCGCTTATCTCGCAGGACTTGCAACGGGCGTTTGGAAAGACAAAAAGGAAATCGCCGCCAACTGGGCTGAAGCAAAACGCTACGAACCAGCAGGAGATCCCGAAACCATCAAAGCGCAGGTCAAAAGATGGCGTAAAGCCGTGGAACGCTCCAAGTCATGGGCGTAGAAAAACATCCAGTAACACTTTTCTGTTTAACGGTTTAAGTAAATAACATAGCCCCGTTCGATCATTTTCGACTCCCTGCGCTCATGAGCTCCTTCCTCGACGGAAAACCACCCAACCGTTCTCCCGAAACGAAGAATGAATGGGGATTTGTTTTCATTATCGGATTCTTCTTTGTTGTCCTGATTGCCGCAGAAATAGTCTCAGATTTTTCGGTCGCCAAACTCAGTATCCCCTTCTTCTTCCTCTCCTGGATTCCCCTGCTAATCATCCACGAATTCGGACACGCCCTGATGGCCCGATTCCTGGGCTGGCGAGTGGAGCTGATATCTATCGGAATCGGTAAAATTCGCGCCCGCTGTGATATCTGGGGGATGCCGGTCGAAATTCGCACTTTTCCCATTTCGGGATTTGCCTGTCCCCGCGCCACCGACTTGATCCAGCCAAGGCTTAAGGATTTTCTGATATATGCTGCCGGTCCCGGCATCGAAGTCATCTGTGTTCTCGGGCTTACTGCGTTTTTCGGCTACTCCGAAATGACCACCCGCACTTCGGATGTCGGAATAATTGCTGCGCAAACTTTTTGCGTGGCAGCACTTTTCGGAGTCTTCATCACTCTATTGCCGATTACCCACGAAACCGAACGCGGAGAGTCATGGTCGGACGGCCTTGGCATGATTCTTTGCTGGAAGCTTCCCGATGAATACTTTGCCCAACAAGCCTATCGGGACTAGCTCATTATTCTTTCCCATGAAAACGTCGAAAATTCGATTTTCATTTTTTCCGCGCCTTGCTAGGGTCGTTTCTCTCCATAAAGCCATCTAAGAATGAGTAACAATATCGAATCGCTTCAGAAAGAGGATCGCCTCTTCCCACCTTCCCCGGAATTTTCCGCCGCAGCTCATATCAAATCGATGGAGGAGTATGATGAACTCCACCGTAAATCGATCGAGAATCCGGAAGCATGGTGGTCCAGTCAGGCTGAAGCGCTAACTTGGCAAAAAAAGTGGGATACTGTCCTCGATTGGTCAGATGCTCCTTTCGCAAGATGGTTCGATGGAGGAAAAATCAACGCTGCGGAAAACTGTCTCGACAAACATGTCGCGGCAGGAAATGGAGACCGCGTCGCAATTCACTGGATCGGCGAACCCGGAGACACCCGTGATATCACTTTCTCCGAGCTTCTGGAAGATACCTGTAGATTTGCCAACGCACTCAAAGCAAATGGTATCAAATCCGGCGACCGGGTTCTCATTTACATGCCAATGGTTCCTGAAGCTGCCGTGGCAATGCTCGCCTGCGCCCGGATCGGCGCAGTGCACTCAGTGGTCTTTGGAGGATTCTCCGCGACATCCATCAAGGACCGTCTCGAAGATTCTGAGGCGACTTCGATTATCACGGCAGACGGAGGGTGGCGTCGCGGAAGTGTTGTTCCTCTGAAGGAGAATGTTGACGCCGCGCTCAAGGAATACTCCGGGGTTGAAAACGTTTTTGTCCTGAACCGCTGTCAGAACGAAGTGACGATGGTCGACGGCCGCGATAAATGGTGGCACGAAGAGACGGCGAATGTTTCATCAGACTGCCCTGCAGAGGGATTTGATGCCGAACACCCACTCTTCATTCTCTACACTTCCGGCTCGACTGGAAAACCTAAAGGAATCCTCCACACCACCGGCGGTTACCTCACTCTGACAGCTTCAACCTTCAAACATGTTTTTGATCACAAAGAAGAAGACGTCTACTGGTGCACTGCCGACGTGGGTTGGATCACCGGCCACAGTTACATTGTCTACGGCCCAATGGCCAACGGCGCGACTCAGGTCATGTATGAGGGCGCTCCCAACTTTCCCGACTGGGATCGATTCTGGGAAATTGTGGACGCCTACAAGGTCAGCATTTTCTACACTGCCCCCACCGCGATCCGCGCCTTTATCAAAGCCGGCGATGCTCACGTTGATAAACACGATTTGAGTTCCCTGCGTGTCCTCGGGACGGTCGGTGAGCCGATCAATCCCGAAGCATGGATGTGGTATCACGAGAAAATCGGCGGAGGTCGCTGCCCTATCGTCGACACCTGGTGGCAAACTGAAACCGGTGGCATCATGATTTCACCACTTCCCGGAGCAACCCCTACGAAACCTGGAACAGCCACCCGTCCCTTCCTGGGGATCGACGCTGCTATTCTCGATGAGACCGGACAGGAATGCGGCCCCAACGAAGGCGGGAAGCTAGTCATTCGTCAGCCCTGGCCGAGCATGTTGCGCACGATTTACAATGATTCTGAGCGTTACAAAGACACTTATTGGAATGAATACGAAGGCATCTATCTCGCCGGAGATGGAGCGCGCACGGATGAAGACGGTTACTTTTGGATCGTGGGGCGTCTTGATGATGTCCTGAATGTGTCCGGCCACCGTCTTGGAACTGCCGAGGTGGAAAGCGCATTGGTTTCCCACAATGCTGTTGCTGAATCCGCGGTTGTCGGAAAACCACACGAGATTAAAGGTCAGGCTGTCGTTGCTTTTGTTACTCTGAAAGAGGGAATCGAGGCCACCGACGATTTGGCCAAAGAACTCCGTAACCATGTCGGCACGGAGATTGGTGCAATTGCTAAGCCGGACGAAGTTCGTTTCACGAATGCGCTTCCAAAAACGCGAAGCGGAAAAATTATGCGCCGGCTTTTGAAAGAGATCGTAGCAGGAGGAGACGTTACCGGCGACACCTCAACGCTCGAGGACTTCAGCGTGGTTGCTAGCTTGCAGGGGAAAGGAACAGACTGAGAACTTCCGGCTGAGAACTGCAGGCATTTCTCCAGAGAAATACCTGCAGGGAAGCTGGATTATTTGCCTTTTCTTTTTCCTTTGGTCTTTAGATTCGGATAACGCTTTTTCCTTTCCCGGGAAATTTTGGCTTCCATATCCGGGTCGACCATACCCCAATCTTTTTCCGTAGAGATAACGGGGGCATCTGCGATGACCGTTCCCGTTGCCCGTTGTCCCGTGCCAGGCTCTAAATATTCGCCCAGTTCCATTCGCGCCTTCTTTGCTATAGACTCTAGCTCCTGAACAATCCCGGGATTCGCAGCAGAAACATCCACGCTCTCGCCGGGATCAGCGCTCATTTGGTAGAGCGCAGGTTCACTAACATTGAGAAAGGACTTGTTCCTATCCCAGAACGGAAGCTGTTCTTTCTTTCGAGGAAGATGGAGCTTCCATTCCCCTTTCCGCACCGCCTGCAAATTCTCGCAGTTGTAGTAGTAGAATGGCTCATCGATGGACCGGGCCAGCGGTTTCCCGTGCAGGAGAGGCACTAGACTAACGCCATCATAAACACGATCCTCCGGCATCGAAGCTCCAATCACTTCGGAGAGAGTTGGAAACAGGTCCATAGCCTGAATCTGTTCATCGTTCACTTTTCCCAACTCCACTTTTGACGGCCAATGAAGAATAAAGGGAACCCGATGACCTCCTTCAAAGGTGACATACTTTGTCCCTCTATAAGGCAGAGCGTATTGGTTCTTCGTAGGTCCATTGTCCGATGTGAAAATGATTAAGGTATTGTCTGCGACACCGGTTTCTTCCAGCGCTTTCATCATCTCTCCAATCCCCCAGTCCATTTCCTGCATGATATCGCCGCGGACACCGTCTTTTGATGAGCCCGCAAACGCCTTGCCCGCCTTGTAGGGTGTGTGCGGATAGTTGTGCGCGTAGTAGAGGAAAAAGGGCTTGTCTCCCTGCTGACGAATAAACTTCCCCACTCGATCGGTGTATAAGGTCGTCAATTGATCCAAAGGTGTCTTACTGAATGTTATTGTCTCCCCATCGTAAAATTCCGGAGAATGTTGGAAGTTGCACGGCATCCCGTGATAGGAGTCGAAGCCTTGCTTGAGCGGGCTGAACTCCGGCTCCGATCCGAGATGCCATTTCCCAACCATGCAGGTGTCGTATCCTTTTGATTTGAATTGCTCAGCCAGGGTAATTTCCTCCGGATTCAATCCAAGAAACCAATGCGCCTTGCGGTTCGGATTGATCCCCATATAAAGCCCGCACCGCTGCGGGTATGCCCCGGTCAGAAAGGCGGCTCGCGACGGCGAGCAAATTGAAGCAGCAGTATAAAACGAAGTGAAGCGCATTCCCTCTGACGCCAGCCGATCAATATTCGGCGTCTTTACTTTGGTAGCCCCATAGCAGCCGATGTCCGAATACCCGAGGTCGTCGGTAAGGATGAAGATCACATTCGGATTTCTTCTCTCCCCTTCCCCGGCCGCAAGCCCTGGCGAAAGAACAACTGCCGACGCGAGGGCAAGGAACAAATTTATCAAAGTTTTCATCTCGGAAACAGGATGCCAATTTTCATCCCCCTTTGGGAAGCATTTACCACATTCTGCGCAGGGGTTTCAAAAATCGGACCCTCTCATTGCGCGTTTCGCTTAGGATTACAGAATCGGAAACAGCCCGGAAAAGACAAGTATCCCTATTTTTTCTTCTTTTTTCGCTGCACTTCGCTTTCGCGCTTCAGATCGTGTGCCGCATTCGCTTCTGGTAGTTGCGCCCCGACCTTTGACCTCCATTCATTCAAGATCGAGAACATGCTCTCCGCCTTCCCTGGATTCTCAGCTGCAAGGTCACTCTTTTCTCCGGGATCCGATTTAAGATTGTAGAGTGACACGGAGTCTTCTTCGAAGGAGTGAATCAAACGCCAGTCGCGAGCACGGACAGCGCTGTATGGTCCATCTCCGCCGGCATGGTAATGCGGGTAATGCCAAAAAATTGCCTCGCGCTTTAACTCCGCCCCGGGGTTTCTCAAAACCGGGACAAGACTGACGCCATCGACCTGCTTTTGTTCGTCGGTAACCCCTGCCATCTCCAAAAACGTAGAATAGAAATCCATCCCGATAACCGGCTCACTACAATCGGTTCCGGCGGGTGTCACTCCCGGCCATTTGATAATCTGAGGGACACGCACCCCGCCTTCATAGGCCGAGCCTTTTCCGCGACGCAATGGAGAGTTGTCCGTAAATCCATCGAGCTTCCCAAAACGCTGAGTAAGACCTCCATTGTCGCTCGTGAAAACGACAACCGTATTCTCAGCCAAACCATTGCGCTCAAGAGCACCCAGCACTGATCCAACAGCCTCGTCCATACTGTGAACCATCGCTGCATAGTGGGGATTCTGATGCTTCGCATTTGTCTGAATCTTCCCGGCGTATTCGTCTACCAGCTCTGCTTTCCCTGACACCGGTGTGTGTGGAACATGAAATGCGAAGTAGAGGAAAAACGGATCATCCTTCCACTGATCAACAACTTTCACCGCTTCTGCAGCAAGGTAATCCGTGATGAAATCGCCTTTCGAAAATTCTCCGGATGTTTTTGTCAGGAAATTATTCTTCGAGACCGGCTTGAAGACTTGATGGTCAAACCCGTGATCCACCGGGTCGAAATCTTCCGATTTTCCACCGCTGGGATGAAGATGCCATTTCCCAACATGAGCGGATTTGTATCCAGCTTCCTTCAATGCTTCAGCAAGAGTAATCTCATCATGTTGCAAGCCTTTCTGCCAATCAGGAATCTTGAGTTTGGCAAAAGGTCGGTTCTGCCCCGCAATGAAATCGGTCAGGTGAAGGCGTGCCGGATACTTCCCGGTAATGATCGCGGCCCGACTTGGAGAGCAGACCGTGCAGGCGGCATAAGCATTGGTAAACTTCACCCCTTGTTCTGCCAGCCGATCAAGATTGGGTGTCTCGTAGAGATCGCTGCCAAAAGAACTCAGCCCGGTCCACCCAAGGTCATCTGCCAGAAAGAGAACGAAGTTTGGCTTCGCTTCTACAGCGAAAGTTAACAGGGGGGAAAACAGCAGGAGCACCAGGATGATGATGGAGTCTCTTTTCATAGCGAAGGCCAAAATAAAAATCAGAAGCGAAGCGTGGTTCGATCACTTCGAGCGCGAGATAACTTTGCGCTCCTTCAAGTCATAGCGATCTCCTTCCTTAAGGAAATAGAACAAACTTTCTTTTTCGGGAAATTGTTTAAGGTCCACACCTTCTCTCGACCAGAATTGGCCATCGTAAACCAGCGCATAGCTCGCCCCCCGAACAACGAATTGATCCCCTTTCACTTCAATGGCGGTATTTTCATCAACGCCAAGCCCCAGGAGCTCAGGCTGTTTACGAATCACATTCAGTAAATCGAAATGTCGATTCCTGGCAATTACGTGCTGATCAATCGCGGTGTTTTTTAGAAAACCTAAACCTTCCTCATGATCGCCCATCATGATCTGGTTATTCCTGGTGTCTCCTCTGGCCAGGTAACTTCCCTGGATCGTCGCCCCCGCCGAAGATCCACCAATTACGCCGCCCCGGGCAAGAACATCATGGAACATCTTCTCCACCAATGTTCCCTTGTAGGCATCCACCAACCTCCATTGTCGCCCACCACCAAACCAAACAGCCTTCGCCGATTTCAAAGGCTCGCAGAATGCCTCAGTGTTTGCCAGTTTACGGTCATGAGTGTGTAGCACCGAAACATTCGTAGCCCCCTTCTTGCGAAAAAAATCGCCACTGCTCTCGCCATACTTAGGTGCACCGCCGGCCGTGGGTACAACAACGATAGAAGCATCCTTTCCTCCGGCGAGTTCAAAGAATCGTTCCACCAGTTCATCGGAAAATTTTCCTCCACCAACAATGAAGAGACTCCCCTTCTCCGGACCGACTTCAGTCCCTTTTGAAGAATCGCCCCACCAAAAAATACACGCGAGAATCAGGCAAGAACGGGTCAAGTGAATGAAAGTCATAAAAGACACTATCACATCCGTTTGAATTGCTTGTGAAATTCATTTTCATATCGCAGAATTAGGATTTCAGATGATTCGATTACTCCTTCTCGCGTCGATCGCGATTTACACAACGGCGGCCAATGCAGCGGACAAAATGAACGTGCTGTTCATCGCTGCCGATGACATGAATTGCGACCTGAGCGTCTACGGTCAGTCGCAGGTGAAGACGCCCAATCTCGAACGACTCGCAAAAATGGGCGTCCGCTTCGACAGCGCCAACTGCCAGCAACCACTCTGCGGACCGAGCCGGGCGAGCCTCATGACTGGACTGCGGCCCGACACACTCGACATGCACACGCTGGCGCATGAACTTAGGAAGAAAAACCCCGATGTAGTCACCCTCGGACAGCTCTTCAAAAACAATGGCTACTTTTCCTATCGTTCCGGCAAGATCTATCACTATGGGAATCCAAGCATGATCGGCACTGATGCAAACGACGATCCAGCGACCTGGACGGAACGAAACAATCCGGCGGGAATCGATAAAACCCGGGAAAACGAAATTCTGAATTTCGGCCCGAACAAAGGGCTCGGGATTTCCATGGCAGTATGGGATCCGGTCAGCAAAGATGAAGAGCACACCGACGGCATGGTCGCCAGCGATGTGATTGAGCAGATCAATAAGCACAAAGACAAACCTTTCTTTCTCGCGGCCGGATTCTTCAATCCACACTGCCCTTACGTCGCCCCCAAGCGTTACTTTGATATGTATCCGCTGGAGTCCATCTCCATGCCGGATCTCGATGAAGCGAAAGCAGACCTGGAAGATGTCCCTCCCATGGCGATTGGCCGAGACTCAAAGAACTGGCCCTACTACTTTCCCGACATCACAGTCGAAGAAGCGCGCCGCTGTAAACAGGCCTACTACGCCTGCAATTCCTTTATCGATGCTCAGGTAGGTCGCCTGCTGGATGCGCTGGAGGAAAACGATTTAATGGAAAAGACAATCATCGTCTTCTGGTCCGATCACGGATATTTCCTCGGCGAAAAAGGACTTTGGTACAAGCGCAAAGCATTTGAGCGTTCTGCGAGAATGCCCATGATCGTGGCGGCTCCCGGACTGACAAAGGGCGGCGTCTCGAAAAAGCCAGTTGAGCTTCTGGATCTCTACCCAACCCTGGCTGACCTTTGCGGGCTTGAAGCTCCGGAGAATCTGGAAGGCGCATCCCTTCGTCCATTGCTCGAGAATCCAGCAAATCCGAAATGGACCAAACCGGCTGTGACCCAGGTGTGGCACAATCGCAATTCCTGGGGATACTCCCTTCGCACAGAACGTTGGCGATACACGGAATGGCTGGAAGGAAAAGCCGGCCGTGAGCTTTACGATCATGAGAACGACAGCAACGAAGTCACCAACCTCGCTGACAAAGCGGAGCACGCTGAATTAATCGCTAAGCTATCTACCCAATTGAAAGCCTTTCAGAATTTGTCCGCAAATAAGTTACCTGGAGAGAAAAAGAAAAAGCAGAAGAAGTGATTCCGTTCAATGTGGTCCTCAGGCTGGAGGATCAATTGGTCGGAGTGAAGCCCCGTCCCACTCGACATACAAAATACACTCTGCGTCATCTCCATAGGGTGCCTGCAAAATATCTTCTCCATCGAGTCCCACTGCCAGTGAACTTCCGATGCATGGCCGATCCTTCCATTCTCCACCGCCGATCCTGCCAACATTGCTCACCCCAATGATCGAGCATCCAAACTCTGTGCACACCGGACCGTAGGAGTCGCGCCAGAGTTGACCATAAGGATCACTTTCATTGTTGTGATCATTCGGCACCGCCCAGGCGCAGGGGGAAAGAATCAATTGGGCACCCATTTGGCCCAGCGACTTGGAAAGAACCAGTCCATCCGCAAATCCATCGGCACAAATCATGAGGCCGAGAATCCCCATTTCCGTTTCAATCACCCCGAGCCGATCACCTCTGGAATAGATTGTTTCGGCAATATCCAATTCGTGAATCTTTCGGTGGTGAAGAAGAAGCTCGCCATTCGGGCTGATCAATACTGCCGCGTTACAGATTCGGTCGCCCGACCTTTCCGTGATACCACCGCACACATAAATCCTATGCTCTCGCGCGGATTGCATAAGAATTTGGCAGGAGCGCCCTTCCGGAATCAACCCCGCTTCGCTTCGTGCCGCCGAGGAGCACCAACCGAGATCGAAGCACTCGGGCAGCAGCGCCAGAGAAGCGCCCTGTGATGCCGCATCAGCAAGCTTCCCGCGGGCTCTGTTGAGATTCCCCTCCAGATCATCTGGACGCACTGCCATCTGAATCAAGGCGATACGAAATTGACGGGAACTCATAGTCCGATAAATTATGCCCGTAGAACAATGGCAGGTCGAAACTTATTCCCGATGAAATGGAGCAATCGGTCAACACTCCTGGATCGAAGACCTTAACCAGTTCAATCGAAAGGAACGCACCGGGCAGCACATTTCAATCACTGTCTCTTCATCCAGGCGAGAACATCGTCGTCAAATTCTGCGGGAAACTTGTGGCCGAAACCTTTCATCTCAATCAACTCAAAACTCACATCGAGCGCGTCAGCTGTCATCTTCATGGTCTTAAACTGCTGGATGATCACCGGCCGCGTCCAGTATTTGTCGGTGTCGCCGTAGAGCCCGAGAAAGGAGCATTCCTTCATTCGGTAGCGATGCAAACTGCTCATCCAGATCCCTCCGTCTGCGAGGATAAAATGCTGAAAATGCTTCAAGACTGTCTCATCCTGACCCGAAACCAAAAATGCTGTCGTGTGTGCCCCGTTCGAAAACCCTCCCATGAAATTTCCAGTCGTCTGCGCGTTGGGAACCTCTTTAAAAAATTTCGTCAGCATCGCTCCATAGGCTTTCGAGATCACCGGGAAGTCATCAACGCCAATAAGGACTCCGCCGAACAGTTCATCCTTCTCCACCTCATTCCCCCGACGAAACAAAGGGAGGGTTGCGGTAATGTAGTCCTTCCCCCCGGTAATTTGCACCGCGCGACCCAATCCGCCTTTCTCCATTCCGCTGCCCGTTCCCCCCGTCAGGAAAACAAAGACCGGGTATTTCTTATCCGCAGAAAAATTGTCGGGCAATCGGTAGAGCAGATTCGGAACGCGTTCCTCTCCGGTGGCCTGAGTAAAAAGCGTTGGAACGATTTCAGGGAAAACAAGTTCAAGGGTCTCACCGGATTTTTGCTCCAACTTCTCTTCAGCAATCGAAAGAGTAACGAACAATATCCAAATCAAAAGGAAAGAGAACAGGCGCTTCATGCCCGGCATCCTACTGGAATGGTATAGAGAAGCAAAGCCTTACAAGACAGCGCCCCAGTCGCTCCCTCTTTCTCAGATTCCTTGAGAGCGCTGTGAGCAGCAACGCCCCCTTAGTAAGCGATCGAAATAGGCGTCCCTACGTCGACCCATTTGAAGAAACGCTTCGCAGGATTATTTCCAGTAATCGGAACGCGAACACAGCCGTGGGAAGCCGGGTAATTCGGAACGGAACTGGATCCATGGACAAACACATTGCCGCTGACCTGAACACTCCAGGGCATTGGAGCATTGTGATAAAGGCTCGAAAAATGAGTTTCGGATTTGTAAGGGCCAGCTCTGAAGTTACCAGTCGGGGTGCGTCTGTTCTTCCCTGAGCTGATATTGGTTTTAAAAACGAGACGGCTACCTTGGTAGGCCCGCAATTTCTGATCGGTTAAGTTAATCTCAACCCGCTTAGGACCGCCGAGCAGACTGCCTTTGCTTGAACTCGAAAAAAGTGCCAGACCACTGCTCTTCTTCCGTTCTTTCGTAGATGAATCACGCTTTGCCCGATCAGCACTTCTGCCCTCAGTGTCCGCCTTTTTGCTGAACAGAGATTTTAAGGGCGAGCTATCCTGACCTTCCGCACAAACTGTGCCCAGAAAGAATAACACAACAAAGAGAATCGAGTAGGAATGAAAATATCGCATGGTGGGAATCTGGCTACAGCCCCCCACGAACGCAAGTGCATTTTTTCTTAAGGCAACCCAAAAACGGGCCACGGGAGGATGGGATCCAGTTTATGAAGACGGTTTCTCGAGCGCAAAACGGCGCAGCAAAAGGCCCGCCCCGAGAAAGATTGGAAGCTGGGCCATGAACATAGTCGTCGCGAAGACAGCAAACTCAGCCTGATGTAGAATTCCCACAGCGATTGCAATGGCGACGCCAAAATTTTTCACAGGAGAGATGAGGAGCAGCGTGATCCTGTCCCTGAGATTAAGTCGAAAGAGTCCAGCCACGACAAAGCTGACGAACATGCTGAGAACTGAAAGAATGATGGCTGAAAGCGCCGTTAAGCCGAAGCCACTGGTGAAGCCTTTTCTGTCGTGAAAGATGATATACGTGCCAAGCGTGACAACTCCTGTCTCTTATACACATCTCCGAGCCCACGAGACC
>CAJXQE010000006.1 GCA_913058215.1 uncultured Verrucomicrobiales bacterium | reverse complement strand
AGCGTCAGATGTGTATAAGAGACAGGCCTGAGGCAGTGGCTACCTTCTCTTGGCTACGTGTAGTTAAGTGGACTTTTCCGTCTTTGATGAAGAGAGCCCACCCATAAGCGCTTCCACCCTGTGAGGCGATAACTCCGGTTGATGGAAGGCCGGAAATTTTTGCGTTGATTACAAATGGCCGGTTTGCCACGGCGGGAGAGCTATCGGTATCAAATTGATCTCCTGGCTTCACATTGAATGCATTTTTCTTCGATCCCTTTTTATTCTTCTTTCCGTCTTCTCCCTTTTTCCACGACCCGAAAGGAACCACTCCGCGTTCTTTGGCCCAGGTTTCATATTGTGCCGCCATTTTGGAGGCAACCTCAGATTGGGAATCGACCAGATTATTCATCTCTGTGCGGTCCTTCTCCATATCATAGAGTTCCCAGGGGCTGTTGACGCCTTTTGCGACCAGCTTCCACTTGCCGTCACGGACAGCGCGATTGCCTTCGTGTTCCCAATAGATCGGTTTGCCGCGCTCAAGCGAACTTCCACTCAATGCCGTTCTCAGGGAAATGCCCTCAACCGGGATCAGTTTCTGGCCGTCTTTCTCAGCCGGGTAATCTGCCTTCGCGAGATCAAGAGCAGTTGCCATCAGGTCGACGAGGTGTGATGGGGAATCCTGAAGCGGGCCTTCATCGGTCGTGCGCAATGCGCTTCCCTCTTGTTTGATCCCGGATGGCCAGTGAGCAATAAGAGGCGTGCTGATTCCTCCTTCGTGGACGTAGTGTTTGTATTCGCGGAATGGTGTGTTGGAAACATTGGCCCAGTTTTTCCCGTAGCCTATCTCTGTCTCGGCAGGGCCGGGCATGACGCCGTCACCACGTCTCAATGGATATCCATCGCGCGATTGTGGCGGGATCATTTCTGTTTGTAACTCATCCGGCCCCATGGGAGGAAGAGTTGGTTTGCCGGGGCGATCAACCGGGCCGATATTCTTTCCGCGTCCAAATGTTTCGGCACAGCCTCCGTTGTCCTGGAAGAAAAGAATAAGGGTATTGTCGTATTGGTCGGTGTCTTTCAGAGCCTGGACGATCCGCCCGACTCCCTGGTCCATATTATCGACCATAGCGGAGTATACCTCCATGCAGGCAGCTTCCCACTCCTTGAGTTTGACCTCTTCCCAGTCACCGACAAGAGGAGTGACTTCCCAATCGTCCGGCAACAACTTCATTTTTTTAAGGCGGGTGATTCGGTCCTGGCGAGTGGGTTGGTAACCCTCGTCGTACTTGCCCTCATACTTGGCGATGTCTTCGGGAAGAGCGTGCATGGGCCAGTGCGCAGCGGTATAGGCGACGTAGTGAAAAAACGGCTGGTCCTTGTTTTCTTTGGCGTGGTCTGTGATGTAGCGAACCGTATTATCGGAGATGGCGTCGGTGTAATACCACGTGTCTTCCGGTTGATACTCGGGATCATTTACTGGGGTGATATGAGTGTTGTCGCGAGTGAGGGAGTTGGGATCGAAAAAAGAACCGGCTCCGTGAATCGTTCCGTAAAAGCGATCAAATCCGCGTTGTCTCGGCCAGTTGGAAGTGTCGGGATCTTCGCGGGTCCCAGTGTATGGAGTGACGTGCCATTTTCCGGCCATGTAGGTGCGGTAACCGGCCGGTTTGAGTGCTTCCGCGATGGTCAGGCATTGGCGGTTAATTTCGCCCTGATACTGAGGGATTCCGTAGTCACTTGTCATGTGTCCCACCCCGGCTTGATGAGGATAAAGCCCGGTGAGGAGTGAAGCGCGGGTAGGGCAGCAGCGCCCGGTGTTGTAAAACTGAGTGAAGCGAATCCCGTCTTTGGCCAGTGAATCCAGGTTTGGCGTTGCGATTTCCCCTCCGTAACATCCGATATCGGAAAAGCCCATATCGTCTGACATGATAAGGATAATGTTAGGTCTGTCGTCAGCATTCGAATGGACGAGGGAGACAAAAGCAAGAAATACGAAGATCGGAAGTGGGATTCGGCACATAGGATTAGATATTGGAGAGAAAGGGATACGCGAACAATTCGTTTGAGGAAAGAAAAATGCGGTGGCGTGAATTTCTTCACACACACCGCATTTTCGTTAGGTTTTCCTATATTGTTTTATAGTGGCACCGGAACCTCTTTAGGAACTCGGCGGAATATCGACCTTTGAGGTTTCCTCTTTTGCTGTCGGAGTGGATTTCTTCGCCTTTGGATCGGGAAGAGAATCTTCACTGAGTTTTCCAAGAAACTCGGGAAGTTTGACTCCGACATTTCCTGTCAGCTCATGAAGCGGCGGAAGAGCCTTGGCCAGTCCTGCCATGAAATTGGCGGTGCTGTTTCCTCCCTCTCCATTTCCGCCACCGTCCCAGACAGTGACCTTGTCGATCTTCATGTTGGAGATCGCTTTGACCTGTGCATCCACCAGATCAGGCAATTGCTCGATCATGAGCATAAGAGAAGCGAGATCGGGGTTGCTTCCGGTGGCGTCGATGACACCGCGGAAACCTTCCGCTTTCGCTGAGAGTTGCGCCTGCATCCCTTGAGCCTCCGCTTCCATGGTGGAGCGAATACCGTCCGCTTTACCTTTCTCAAGGCGGCGGGTTTTTTCCGCTTCTGCTTCAGCGAGAGTTTCGATTCGCTGTTTCTCGACCATCGCCGGGACGACGATGTCGGCGTAGCGGGTAGCTTCCTCACGTTTGGCACGCTCGGTCTCTGCCTGTTGCTCTGCGGCGTAGGCTTCGCGTTCCCCGTCAGCAGTCTTGACCCGTTCGGCGGCGGAACCTTTACGGGTTGCTTCCGCTTCCTGTTCCCGTCTGAGGGCGTTTGATTCGGCAATGGTTACTGCGGCGGTATTCTCCCCCTCCACTGCGGTAGCGTGGGCAAGGGCGACTTCAACTCGCTGCTGTTGTTCAGCATGGGCACTACCGATTTCACCATCACGTGTTTTCTCGGCAACTTTCACTTTCGCTTCGTTGATCGCACGGGCGGCAGCTTCCTGACCGAGTGCGTCGATATATCCAGACTCATCGGTGATATCCTGAACGTTGACGTTGATGAGTCGAAGGCCGACTTTTTTCAATTCAACTTCCACACCGTTGGAAATGTGATCGATCAGCTTGTCCCTATCGGCGTTGATCTCTTCGATCGGCATCGTCGCGATAACGACCCGCATTTGTCCGAAGATGATGTCTTTGGCGAGTTCCTGCACTTCTGGCAGGGTCATTCCGAGAAGACGTTCCGCAGCGTTTTCCATAACACCGGGTTCCGTGGCAATACCAACCGTAAAAGTCGAGGGCGTGTTGACCCGGATATTCTGTTGGGACAGCGCGCCTTCCAGGCGGATGTCGATCGGAATCGGAGTCAGGTCGAGAAACTGGTGAGACTGGATGATCGGCCAGACAAAGGCGCCTCCACCGTGATAGCATTTGGCGCTACGGCCGCTCTTTCCTCCAGTCTTACCAAATATGACGAGTATCCTGTCGGGGGCACAACGTTTGTATCGCGATGCCAACGCAAAAATGGTGACGAATAGCAGCAAAATTAGGCCGCCAGCTAGTGCAAAATATTCCATTATCTTTTCCTTTCGTTAGGGTTCCTGTTCAAACTTCCGGTCGCACAATCAGTGTGTTGTCTTCCATCACATCGATCACCAGCACCTTGGCCCGGTTCTCGATTCGCTCGGAGGTTGAGGTTTGAGCCTGAACCACCTGAAGGCGGCTCTGGATCATGACCTCGATCTGTCCGTTCCCTTCCCGATTTGGGGGAATGGGAAGGTAAACGGATCCCACCTTTCCGATGGCGTTGTGATAGTCGAGCGTTCCGTCTTCGCGCATCGACCAGAAAAATTTCATAATAAAGTAGATAACTACCATCAGGACCAGGCCTATACAGATGGCAATTGGCACGGCAGCGAAGAGAGCGAGTCCTGACTTCAGGCATATCGCTCCAACCCAACCGAAGCCGAGGAGAAAAGCAGTAATGCCCCGGATAGAAATAAAACTGACTCCGCCACCGTCATCGGTGGAAACGTCTCCACCGTGATCTGTATCAATATCAAGATCGCCGACATCATGGCCGTCCATGCCGAAAACAGTCAAAAGTGTCTGCACACCAAGGACAGCAGTCGCCAGCATACCGATCGCGTAGAATATTTTGAGGATGACTTGAAGGCTATCCCACCAGGTGTTGAATGTGTCCATTGTTTGCGGTTCCTTTTCTGTTTACGTTTGCAGAATAGGGGATATCAAATCTATCCACGATTACAATCGGATTGTCGGTTTGTAATCCAGGAACTTCAGGGCGCCGACCACCTCAGTGTTTCACTGTAATGCTTTGATAGGGAGAGGATACCGTGAACGGGACTCCATTCTCAATGTGCCTGTGAAGCGAAAGAAAGTCGATTTGGCCCTGTTCAGTGGGAACGGAGAGAATCGCTGCTTCATACCGTCCCACTCCGGTTTTTTCCATAGTGGAAGATTCCCATTTATCGTATTCGAAGGGGAGAGTGTAAGGGGCGTTACGATTGATGCTCCACCAGAGTTCGTTGCTTTCCGGCTCTACTCCTTCTGAAAATTGAACGGAGACGAGATACTGTTTCAACTCCCGATTTCTCTTCAGGGAGATCGTTGGAACTCCCGGCAGCTTTCTGTCCCCGAAAAAATGATGATGGGCAAAGGCCGTGAAATTCTCGGAGGACAGGGGAAGCTTCGGAACTTGTTTTGTGAAGCCGACTGTCGTAGGACCACCGTGTTGTCCGCCTGGAATAATGCAGATCGGAAAATCAGGGTGCTGCCTCCCCAATTCAACGAGCCCGGGGCTAACGCTGTCATTCGTACCTACAAGGTAAAAGTAATCGAGGCCTCGCTTTTTGATTTCGGGCAGGTAATTCGTGATTCGCGAAATGTCCCAAACCTTCTCGCTCATGGTTTTGATATCCTCTTCAGTCCAAGCTGCCAATTTTGTCTGTTCGAGAGTGACACGAATAGCGGATCGGCGTTCGTTTCTCGCGTCCAGGGCATCGTGAGTAGTATCGGGAAGGTCGAGTTTTCCAGAATCGAGATTAGCGAAAAACTTATTATTTTGTACTGAAATGAATTCTGGTTCGGAACCGATCACATAAGTGGGTGTTCCCGGATTCTTGATGATGGGGGCGACCACGGGGAGAATTGCAGTGAAGCGATCATCATGGATTCCGGCTGCGGCTGCGGCGACTCCGCGTTTCGATCCTCCTGTGGTTATCACTTTTTCAGGCTGGAAAATTTCAGACTCGGTCAATGCAGCGGTGAGCGCCCGCATCTGGCTCATCCCCCAGATCCAGGCGGGGGTGTAGCGAACGTTTTTCGTCTTAAGGAGGTATCCCCGCATTCCCAGATGAAGTTGACCGGCAGGCTCCATTGCGTCGATCGTTCCCATACCGATAAGAACGACTCCGACACCATGTTTCTGCAGCAGGTCCAGTTGCGCGCCGGAAGGAGCGAATGCTTTTTTCGAAAGCCCCTGATTTGCAATGATAAGGTTTCGGCAGGGGAGCCCTTTGAGCGGAGCGTTGAGAGTCACCGGCAATCGGACCTTTTGTCCGTCCCACCATTCGCAGACCGTGACTTCGATCAGTTTCTGCTGAATGTCAGGATGCTTCGGGGAGGGTTTCCAATTCTGGAGAACTTCGATTTCCAGACTGGAAGTATCGCAAATTTCCTCTGTATTGAAAAACGGCGTTTCAGCAGCAATTCCGCAAATCGATGAGGCAAGAATTGAAAAGAGAATAGCAGTGCTGCGAAGCATCGAAATGGGCGACATGATCGGATGATTTTGTGTGCTACTCGGCGGGTGCTGTAGCCTTTGCCGCCCGGATCGAAAAGTCATCGTAGTGCACATCGTTGATGTTGGTCGTCAAACTGATCTGTGACTTCGTTGAGTGGGCGATCCCTTCGGATTGAAATTCACAGACGACATCGCCATTCACCTGAACTTCGATGGCGTCACCTTTTGTACGGATCAAGAGCGTGTGCCATTCTTCGCGATCCAGATCGAGTTCAAAACGCGAAGTTTTTCCCTCCAGCATTTTTTTCGTGTCTTCGTCGAGGCCTGCCGCCGACTTTTTCATTTCGTAAATGGCGTTTTCGAAAGCGCCGGTTTTGGCGTCGGCGACATTTCCGCCGGTCGGTGAGAAGCTGATGCTGCAAATGTGGCCTGCGTGAGATCCTTTGTAATCCTTGTCATCCAGCCAGACGTTGAAACGCTCGGCCTGATCGCTCATGAAATTGAATTTTACGGATACTTCCAGGTCCTGTTTCCCCTCCATTCGAATCGCATCGACTCCGGCGTGATCGTCGATGTCGATCGTTTTCCCAATGAGGACACCTTCCTGAACGAGGCTTTCGCTTTTGTAATGACTCCATTTTTCGCCGAAACCTTCTCCGGAAAAGTCATCCTCGAAAATCAGTTCACTGTAGTAAAGGGACTCCCCGTCTCCCTGCCGTTTTGCGTCCCAGGCCGTAAGCCAGTCCTGGTCTTCTTTTGAGAGTGAGTCATAGGTGATCTCGAAAACTTTTCCGCTTCGACGGATTTTGACGACTCCGTCTTTCATATCGAGCAGCTCCGCCTCGATGGATTTTCCGCTCGTATTCGTGAAGGTGCGGAAATCACGGGCTTCGGAAAAATGGAGGCCAAGCAGGAAAATGGCAATGAGGGTAAAGGCTTTCATGGCCCTATCTTACCGGAATCCCGAGCCCTCTCAATTTGCAATATGCGTATTTTTTTCAAAGACAGATCGCCTTCTTGCTGTCACTTTTGCGGCATGAAACTGATTCGACCTTTTCTTTTCGCAGCACTGCTTGTGACTTGCACGTTTGTTTTCGCTCAAGACGGCGGGATGACTTCTCTTTTTAACGGGAAAGACACCACTGGATGGAAAAATACTTATGAGTGGGGAAAAGTGGAGGTGGTCGATGGTGAATTTCACTTAACCGCCGACAAGAAGTTCTTCCTCGTAACGGAAGAGCAATTCGAAGACTTTGTTTTTGAGGGCGAAGTTCATCTCCCCGAAGGAAAGGCAAATTCCGGCTTTATGTTCCGCTGCCACGCTGAGCCGAACAAGGTATTCGGTTATCAGGCGGAATGTGATGGTTCTGACCGTCGCTGGTCAGGTGGCCTGTATGACGAAGGGCGCAACGGATGGCTCTGGCCGAGTCAGAAGGGACGGACTAAGGTCGATGCGGCTCTTGCTCATGAGAAGGAATCACAAGCTCATTTCAAAAAGCCGGAGGTTCGCGATGCCTTGAAGCGGAATGGCTGGAACAAGTATCGAATCACCTGCAAAGGGAATTCCATCAAGATTGAAGTGAATGGTGTCGTTACCACCGAGTATAAAGACGATACCG
Source organism: uncultured Verrucomicrobiales bacterium (assembly GCA_913058215.1). Lineage (GTDB taxonomy): Bacteria > Verrucomicrobiota > Verrucomicrobiia > Verrucomicrobiales > DEV007 > Arctic95D-9. Next base: position 42,382 of record CAJXQE010000006.1, on the reverse strand, counting down.
ATGCGAAGGGCCACATTGGCATTCAGCACCACGGCGAAAAAGGACAGACTTATCGCTTTCGGAATCTGAAGATTCAGAAGCTCTGATACAGCTGGCGGGCAAATTCCGCCAATTGCTGCGAGGAGGCGTAAACAGAGCCTCCATGATTCATAAAGCTTGAGCCTTCCCGGTTCAGCTCGAGAGGGGATCCTTTCATGTTGGTTGGCTGAATCTTCAGTTCAGCAAAAACACAGGCAGTGGCGGCGAAGTCCCATATCGATCCTCCGCCGTCTTCCAGTTTGGGGAATTTGAAATAGAGGCCCGGGGAGTTTTGCAACACCCAGATTGCATTCATGGCTGCGCCGCCGTGGTTAATCATTGTCACTCCGGAGAGATTCAAGCTGTCGGCGAAGCTCTCAAGCTCCTTTTGAAGAGTTGAGAACTTCGAGTTTTTTAGAAAGCTTCGGTCCATCACCCAGGTAAGATTCGTGGCATCTGAATGGAGGGGCACTTTCAGCTCATCCTCGTCCTGGAAAGCTCCTCTTCCCTTTTGGGCGTGATAGACTGAACCGGTTCGGGGGTCCGCTATTGCTCCGATGAGCGGGGTTCCCTCCCGACTGACCAGGGCAATGGAAACGGAGTAGCCCGATTGGTTTTCGGTGAATGGCAGAGTTCCGTCGAGAGGGTCGATGCACCAGAAGTAATCTCTTTGATGGCGGCTCGAGTCATCCTGACTTTCTTCGGTGAGAAGTCCCAGTTCGTATCTGCCGATGGAATCATCCAGTTTTTTGAGAATCAATTTCTGAGAAGCGAGATCCACTTCCGTAAGGATTTGAGAGGCCAAGGTGTCGCCTCCTGATTTGGATAAGATTGCCGTTTCGGCTCCGGCATTTTTCTGGATCAGACTCGCGGCACTCTGCGCTGCATCAACAGCAAGTGCCCTTAGATCCTCAAGATTGGTATCAGTGAGTTTCATACTTGTTCGACTCTAGCGAGAACTTCGCGCGCCAGGCGTTCGCTGTAGCTGTTGATTTTCCAATGGCCGGGGCACCACCCCTTGAGAAAGCGGTGAAAATCCGTCCACGCTACTGGAAACAGCGATCTCCATTCAGCAACTACTGATCCGGAGTCAATTTCAGGACGATGCTTTGTGAGAGCGACGGTCAGCGCAGTGAAATAGCAATCGAGTAGCTTCTCCTCCATTGTTTCGCAGGAGCCTTCATCGAGGCAACTCCCGATGAAATAAGCGACGTCTTTCATTCCGCATCCACCTCCGACATACTGGAAATCAAGCGCCGCCACCTTTTGGCCGTCATTTGAAAAACAGAAATTTGCGAGCTTGGCATCGCCATGGATGAGGGTCTGATATTCAGCGTGTTTGAGCGATCTGTCGATTTTCTCAGCTGCCTCTTTCAATTCAAGGTCATCGAGCGCCTCCAGTTCGTCCGGCCGGGTTTCGAGATGCCAGTAGCTGCCGGTTTCCCAAAGTCCGTCGGGCTCTTTTCCCAGGAACGTAGCGTGAAAATTTGCGAGCCACTCCAGGCAGATTTTGATCTGTGTCCAATCAAGGCTGCTCAGTCGTTGCGGAAATCCTGAACTGTCGAGGTCTTCGAGAATGAAGAGCACTTCGTCTCCCTGTCGCTCGAAGGCGAGAAACTCAGGAATGCGGCAGTCATCACCGCATTGGGAACTCCAATGGCGATACCATTCTGTTTCCACCTCGTAGGATTTCACTTTGCGAAGGTGAGAGCGGTCAGAATTCCATCCTCGCGGGTGGTTTCCGGATTGTGGCAATACAACGTGCTTTACCACTACGGTTTTTCTTTTGGATCCAATGAGCTCAATACGGAGTATTTTCCCATAACCGCTCCAGAGCTCCTGAATCGTCTCTGCCACGTTCATGGAGTCGGCATCGGTCGTCGCGAGGACGAAAGATTGGAAATGGGCAATGGACTCGGAATTCATCAGGGACAGGCGATTGCCAGCCTTACCGAATTCCCGATGAAATTCAATGACCGTTGGTTTTCGAAGCACTTAAGGCTTTCGACACAAAGGATACCGTCTAATCTGCAACGCTATGAATAGATTTCTTCTTCTCGCGATTTTCGCATTGCTCCCGCAGGTCGTCAGTACGGCGGCAGATAAGCCCAATATTCTCTGGATTTTTTCGGAAGACCTCTCGCCCTACATGGGATGTTACAACGATTCGGTCAACGCCGGGCACACGCCTACGATTGACCAACTCGCGGCAGAAGGCGTGATTTTCAAAAGAACCATGATGCCCGCTCCGGTATGCTCCGCCTGTCGTTCGGCGCTGATTACTGGTGTGATGCAGACGACAAGCGGAGTTCATCAGCACCGGTCCTCCCGTGCCCCGAAGGGTGTTGTTCCTGAGGATACCCGGGTCCGTTTGCCCAAGGGAATGAAAACGATTCCCGAGCTGATGCGCGACGCAGGCTATTTCACCTTCAACAGCGGAAAAGATGACTACAATTTCCATTACGACCGCCGCAAGCTCTACTCGGTGGGGACAAAGGACGACTACGTAGCGGGAATGAATGGATGGCAGGGAAACTTCGCCAAACACTCGACCTCGATCACCGAAGACACCTGGAATTCCCGGACCGACAAAGATCAGCCCTGGTTCGGACAAATTATGATCTGGGGCGGAAAAGCGAAAGATAAACATGTTCGCGAAGGGGAGAAGCTGGCGGACAATGATGTGCCTCTGCCTCCCTATTTTCCCGATACTCCGGCTCATCGGAATGCGTGGACAATGCATTACAATGCTGCTCGCGGTGCAGATGCTCAGGTGGAAGAGGTCTTGAAGCAACTGAAAGCGGACGGGGAAATGGACAATACATTGGTGTTTTTCTTTTCCGATCATGGGAACAATCAGTCGCTCCGGCATAAGCAGTTTTGCTACGAAGGCGGAGTTCACGTACCGTTTATTTTGAAAGGGAATCATCCTGCTCTGAAGGCGGGGACGGTGCGGAACGATCTCGTTTCGGGATTGGATATCCCGGCGACGATGCTGGCCTTGGCAGGGGTGGAAAGGCCGGAGTATCTGGACGGGGTGGATCTCTTTGCAGCAGATCACGAAGCTCGGGAGTTTGTGATTTCGGCGCGTGATCGGTGTGATTACACGATCGATCGGATCAGGACGGTTCGGACAGATAAGCTGCGTTACATCCGGAATTATTTTCCCGACAGAGCTCTGCTCCAGGCTCAGTATCGGGACGATGCGCCGACGGTAAAAGATCTGAAACGACTTCGGGATTCGGGTGAGTTAACGGATTACCAGAAGGAACACTGGTTCGGTATTCGGCCGGAAGAAGAGCTTTATGACTTGGAGAAAGATCCTTACCAGATCCACAACCTTGCCGGCAATGGTGACTATGCCGACGAGCTGAAAAAACATCGAAAGGTTCTGAATGACTGGATCAAAGAAACTGATGACAAAGGGCAGTATCCGGAGTCGGCCGCTCAGTTGAAAGCGACCTTCGATCTGTGGATTACCCGCCCGATTTTCCGCGATGCAAAAGTGAATCCGGAATACGACCAGTTTCGAAAATAAGCCACGATTTAACGGGCTTGGGTGGACGAGCTGACCCTGTATGATTCTCCTTTCTCGTTTACAAAAGGGCAAAAAAGTATTGATAAACGATAAATAAAGATTGCAAAAGGAGGGTTCGGGTCGAATTGTGTCTTCATGGACATGAATTCAGAACAACATCGGAAAAGAATCACCTCAGTCGGCAAATTACTCTGGGTACTCAGTTGGATCTGGATTTGCCTAAACACCTTGGCCTTCGCCATCACTTTGGGCGTCATGGCGTTTTTCAAAATTAAAGGGGGAACAGATCCTGACTATGTCGCCAATCTTTTTGTTAACTCCAAAGAGCATTCGGAGTTGGGAAAAGAGATGCTGCTAAAGCTGTCACACTATGACCTGCAGTTTTTTCTGGATCACGGAGGATGGGCGTTCTTTTACATGATTGTGGCCATGATTGTTTTCTACGGGACGATGTTTTTTATCTTTCGACTCTCAAGGTGCTGGAAGAATGGGGATGTTTTCGGGACCAAACCTTTGAAAGCACTCAATGTGATCGGATGGATCATCACTATTCACGGGATAGGCGCGATGTTTGTTGAGTGTGTCCTCAAATTCTTTATCCCGATGTCGAATTCGATGATGCTCTATTTTAGCTTTGTCTACGACGTTGCCGGATGGTCGTTCAGCTATTCTCCCAGTTCGGGATTAATCACCGGGCTCGTTTTCCTGGCTTTGAGCCGGGTATTGGAAAATGCGCGCATGATCAAGCTGGAGCAGGATCTCACGGTGTAAGCTGAAACCGAACACTGAAAGGAAAATCAGATATGGCTATCATCGTAAATTTAGACGTCATGCTCGCAAAGCGGAAGATGAGATTGAATGATCTCGCTGATGCGGTGGGGATCACGCCACAGAACCTTTCCATCTTAAAAACGGGAAAGGCAAAGGCAGTTCGGTTTTCGACTCTGGAGGCGATTTGTGAACATCTCGACTGCCAGCCCGGCGATATTTTGGAATATCGGGATGAATCAGAAGTGGAAGACTAGTCTTCCATGGGGCTAGATTGTCGCATGCCAGAATCGAAATCCGGTCGCAAAGCAGAAGGGGCACGTCGTCCCCTGGAAAGGGTCATCCGGATTCATGAAATGGTGAATCGCGGAAATTTCCCTAACTGCAATTCCATCGCGAAAGAACTGGAGGTAAATCGGAAAACGATTCAGCGCGATATCACATTCATGCGGGACGAGTTGGATCTTCCTCTGGAATACAACGACCAGCAGCACGGATATTTTTACACACGCCCGGTTAATCAGTTTCCCCTTTTAAAAACCACGGCGGAAGATCTGGTGGCGATCATCCTCGCACGGAATGCGCTCGATCCCCTGCGTGGCTCAGCGATGGAAGCAACGCTGCGAAGTGGTTTCCAGCGCCTTCAGGCGAGTATGAAAGAGCAGGTGACAATTCCCTGGAGTGATATTGATCAGGCATTTTCCGTGAAGTCTACCGGCTTGACCGAGCGGGATGTTTTTCTTTTTAACCGACTTGCCCAATCAGTCCTCGAAAGCAGGGAGCTTACCTTTGAATACCGGAAACTGAATGCGGATGAATCAATGAAGCGGCGATTGCAGCCTTATCACCTCGCGGAGATTGATGGAGGATGGTACATGATCGGATTTGATCTGGAACGACAGGCACGCAGGACCTTTGCGGTGCAACGGATGAAAGGTGTCCAGGTCACGAAGCGAAAATTTATCCGCTCACGAGACTTCAAACTGGAAGATCACTTCGCCGGAAGTTTCGGGGTTTGGTCAGGGGATGAGAACACGGAGGGAGCTTATGAAGTGAAAATCCGATTCACCGGTTTCGCCGCACGAGTGGTTGCGGAACGCCGATGGCATCCGAGTCAGGAAATTACGATGCTGAATGAGTCCGGGAGTGAAATCGAACTCACCCTCCAACTGAAAGCCCTTCAGGATATTTCGCGGTGGATTCTGGGCTTTGGATCTCAGGCGGAGGTGCTGGCACCTGATATGCTGCGAAAAGAAATCGCGGAGGAGCTCGCTGCATCGGCGGCGAAATATTCGGAAGATGGCTCGCTTTAGATGAGGATCTCGGAAACGGCAGTTCGGGGCGGGGTGGTCAATCTGCTTTCCATTTTAGTCGCTGTTTTTCTGTTTCGTACTATCGACTTTGGAGACAGTAGTCAGACTTTTGAAGCGGGCTGGGCGCTGTTGATTGTTATTTTGGTTCTGATTGAGCCGCTTATCGTTTATTTGAAAATGGACGCAGTCCTGGGCCGGAGTCGTCCTGACAAAGGCCGCTTTCGGAGCTTCCTGTTCAACCCTTTCACATTGCCGATCTGGTGGGGAGGACGGTTCGCCCTTTATTCGATTCTTTTTGTCTCTGCTCTCGAAACATTCTCTCCCTCGGGATCAGTATCGAAGGGGATGGTCCTTCCGCTGATCCTTTTCGGTGCATTGAGGGAGGGATTTATCGTTTGGTGCTACACTCGAACACGAGCGCGCTTTAAGGTGAGCCCGGGTAAGGAGTGGATCCTTGATTTGGGATACATTCTTCTTTTGGCTCTGGCAGAAACCTTTGCAGTGGGCATCGTGCGCGTAGCCAGTCCGGATAAAACTGAATTTCCGGAATCCCTGATCTGGATTTTCATCCAGGGAATGTTTTTTCTGATGTTCCTTCTGCCCCTGCGATTTCCCTACACATTGGAGGAATTCTATTCGCTCAGAACCCGGAACGATATCGTTTTTCTAGCGATCACGATCCTGCTTTGCTTTCTCGGAATTGTTCTTATCGCCCCGTAGATCAGCTGAGTGAGTACAAGACGAGGCGTGTTGCTGGGCAGGGACCCAAAATAAAAATGCAATTCTGCAGGATAATTAAGAATAATTAACAATTATTTAAGGGGGTGGTTCATAAATGTCCCACCCCCTGGGTAAACTGCAGGTATGAGAATTAAAAAGCAATCCACGACCGTCCTATCTTTCAATGCCGATGAGGCAGCAGATCGCAGTCACTACATCAGATTCGAGGAAAAGGAGAAATTGTCTCAGGAAGCTGAACTGCTGGAAGAAATGGCTGAGAGCACTGAAGAGGAAGGAGCAGGTCTGCTTCGTTTTTGCCGTGAACTTTCCGCAGTCTTGATCAAAAAATATCTCGTAGGCAATGATCCGGCCGCGGTTCGGCAGGAGTTGGTCTATGAACTAATTGCGAGGATTCAGTGTTCCAGCGCTCAGGCGAATCACCTGGTTGATCTCGCTCTTGAGATCATTCATGTCCATGTCCACGGCAAATACCGCCGCAGCGAATTGGATCTCACTTACCTCATCGCAAAAGCAAGCGGTGGGGTTCGCGATACAAGTTTGAACTGAAAGAGGCCGGCCCGATTAAAAACCGGGCACGGGTCTTCAGCTTTGTTGTTACATGGTTTTCTCGTCTTCAGTCGCTGCAGGAGCGTCATCGACGGGAGCGTCCGACTCCATAACGATTCCGGATTCAGCGGCAAAGTCAGCTAGAGCCAGTTCTTCAAGAGCGCTTCTCTCAGCTTCCATTTCCTTGAGATCCGTAGTGTCGATTCCGTCTTTCGCCACGCGAGCACGACCTTTGGCCGTTTCTTTCTCTTCACGAACCATTTCTTCAAGGCGATTTAAGGTATCTCCGGCGCCGCCGATCTCATTGATCATGCCGGCAGCCATTTCGTTGAGCTCAGCGGTAGCTTTGGCGATTTTCGTTTCACTGATATCGCGTTTGAGAGATTCGATTTTGTCGCGGGCCGCTTTCACAGCCACGTTGCGAGCTCCTTTGAGTTCTTCGTAGGTCTTTTCTGCATCTCCGAGCTGCTCGACGTTGGAAGAGTGCTCTTCTTTTACTTTCTGCAGCCGGAGAGCGTATTCGCCCGCAAGCTTGCGGTTTCCTGCCTTGAGATGAGCTGAGGTCTTTGCGGTAAGCTCTTTCAGCTCCTTACTTTCCCGCTTTACCTGAGACATCAGACGTTCACAAAGGCCGGCGTGAGCCGCGAGACCTTTGTTATACTCTGAAATTTGTTTACGGAGATTTTCCTTTTCCACTTCGAGAAGGGCCTCAGGATTTTGTCTTTCCAGTCCGGAAACAAAAAGTCCGAAAAATCCTCGAATGAGATTGCCGATACGCTTGAACATATTATTGATTGGTTTTGGTTGGCGATGTAATGCTATTCTGGCATTACCTTGATGGAAATCAAAAGCCCAATTTGTCAAAATTGACGAGTATAATTCGACTTCTCTTTTATAGAGGAGCGTTTTTTGCCGCCATCGAGACTGCTGGAACAGATAATATGGCGCAAAACAATCACATCGCACAGGGACTTCGGGAACTGGAGCAGTTGCTCATTCGGGAGAAAGAATCGGGCACCGATGCTCTCCAGTTTGAGTCTGATGTAATGATGTCTCTCAGCAAGCTGCCGATGCAGATTCAGGAATGGGCCAGTGAGTTGTCAAAGAGCGCCACACCATCAGCCCCGGCTACTTCTGTTAATGAGGAGACTGTTCTTGCTGGATCAAATCCCAATGCAGATGAATCAGTCTCAGTATCGGTGATTGCGGATATGAATCCCTTTCTGGCGGCAAATGCTTCTTCCCAGCCCTCCGGACCTGCCTTGGTTCCGGAAGGTGCCAATAACCGGGAGAAGTTGATCGACCTTTTTAAAATGGCGAAAGCGGATGAAAAACTGAAAGGGATGGATACGCTTTTCGATACGCTCGTTTTTGCTACAGGGGATCCGGAGGCGGATGTCGCATTTGTTGGCGAGGCTCCCGGAGCTGAAGAGGAAAAGGAGAAAAAACCATTCGTAGGTCCAGCCGGTCAAAAGTTGAATGGATTGATCAAAGCGATGGGGCTGACACGGGAGAAAGTGTATATTTCCAATGTCGTAAAATACCGGCCGAAGAAAGATAACGGAAGGTTTCAGGGCAATTCGAATCGGCAACCCGATGAAGTTGAAATCGCTGCCTCAATTAAATACGTCAAAGCTGAGCTTCAGGTGGTTCAGCCGAAGGTCGTCGTAGCTGTGGGGAAAACCGCAGCAGAAGGTCTGCTCGGCTTGACGGGTGCACTCCAAAAGATTCGGAATCAGTGGTACGATCTCGACGGACTTCCAGTCATGGTGACTTATCACCCCAGATATTTGTTGATACAGGAGAAGAATGCGACTCCGGATAAAGCAAGAATCGCTAAACGAATGGTCTGGGAGGATATGCTTTTGGTGATGGAAAAGGCCGGGCTTCCTGTTTCCGATAAACAGCGTGGATACTACGCCGGTTGATAGTGAATCATTGAAGTGATGAGTAGCGACGAAAAAGAAGCTTCCAAAGGCAGTCCCTGGGGCAAGGTATTCTGGATGTTTGTCATCCTGATTGTAGCTGGATTGTCGGTATTCTTCGCATTTGTCTGGTTGGGCAAACACGGGATCGATTCCACAAAAGGTGCCTTTGTCGAAATCGTGACCGCATTCAAAGCGAACGAAGTGGTTGAGACATTTGCGGAATGGCGTGAGCTCCACGTTCAGGGCAACGAAGGAAATATTCTGGAAGTGGGAACTGCCAACTCCACGGAAAGGTTTACCCGCGAGACCAGCCTGGAAATGTTTGGAAAGAAACTGCCTCTTGGAACGACGGCATCAGAGATCAGTGTCCCTGCGACTTATCGGTTCCATATCGATTTGAACGACGAGTGGTTCGTTACTGCCGACGGAAGCCGCCTTCTGGTCATTGCTCCGAAAGTTCGGCCATCCCTGCCGGTTGCTTTTGATACCGGGCGAATGGAGAAAAAGACCAGTTCAGGGTGGGCCCGATGGGACAAGAACGAAAATCTGGATACTCTGGAGAAAACGCTTACGAATCAGCTGAATTTCCGGGCCTCGAAACCGGAGACCCTGGCAAAAGTGAGCGACGAAAGCAGGGAATCGGTTGCCAAATTTGTGAAGACCTGGTTGCTGAGTCAGGATGGTTGGGGCGATGATCGCTTCAATGAGATTGCCGTCATTTTCTCTAATGAAGAAGGGCGGGTCCTCTCCAATCAGCCAGCGACCTTGCGGTGGGAAAAGGAAGAGTCAACGGGCGCTGAGGAAGTGTCCGGGGAACCGGTTCAACCTTGAGTGGGTGAAGCCGGAAGCTCTATTCGGTAGAAGACTTCTCTTCTTTTTTCTTACCGATAATAGGGGCCTTTTTCTCCGCGTTGGAAGCTAGAAGCCTGTCGCGCAGCTCGCGAACTTTCACGATGCTTTCTGAAGTGCTTCTATTTTCAGAGTCGGTAAACTTGGAGTTGGCAAAAGGATTGTTCGCCCCCCATTTTTTCCACGGGCCGTCCGGAACTTCATCGACATCGACAAAACGCCAGTCGCAGGTGCCATACCCGGATCCGAATTCAAGGTAATCCCGAATAGCAGGGGAAACATCGAGGCCGGCTCCACGGTTTTGAGTGGTTTTAGGACGCTTGCCACCGAAAACGTAATCCCAGTCATTGGTTTCAAATGGGCCAACATCTTCCCACTGTCCGTAGCAGACTTTGTCGCCACGACGCATTGCAAGCCATCGCCCTTTCAAGACTGTGCGTCCGCTTCGATAGAAAGTTTTCTTAAACCAGGGAATCACAGCGCGGGCCGATGCTTTGGTTCCAGTTTTGTTGATGTCGTTGTAGGGAAGCGCAATGTAGAAAGGGTTTTGTCCCGGAGTGAAACTCTTCGGCAGAAACCCCGTACGTCCTGAAGCTTTTGGATTGTCGTATCCGCCGTAATTGGAAGTCCATTTCCGATCCCACGCGCTGACTGTGTTGGGGACTGGATTATTCTGACTTGGAAGTTCACCAATCCAAAAGACTGTAGCAACGATGTTTCTCTTCCAGGGGAAGCGGGTGTATTTATCGCGCGGTTGCGTCGGAGCAAATACGCGGGGAAGACTGGATGAAGGCTGGACAACCGGAAGAGCACCGGGGACGAGAAGCTGGGAACCACTGGTGAGAACAGGGACTGGAATATTTTTCTCGCTAGCTGCGAGCGGAGCTACGGCAGCGGAACCCACGTGATTACCAACGACATTGGCCGGTACATTTTGTGCACTGGCCGGGTTAGTAAAGAGGAGGATGGCTGCGAATAGCAGGAAGGTATGAGTGAAGGGGTTCACTTTCACAAAAACAGTTACGTTTGAGGGGAGAGGAATGTTGGAGGTTTTTTCAATCTTCAACATTCCAAGCTAACATAATACATAACCTCTTAATTTTTAAAACTCCACGAAAATCTGCAGGTTATGTTAATTATAATGGGCTAAAAAGAGGGATTTGACAGTGTTGACGCCAATTTATACCGATTTCTTCACATTTTTTTCGTCTTTTTTTAATCTCGCACCCTTGTTGGAGTTCAGAGCCTGCTCGAGATAAGCTGGTTATACGAGGCTGAGAGAGATGCCTATTTTTTCAAAATCGTGTCGACCAGCCAGCTTTCATCGTCCTTATCAGGATGGTCGAGGGTGTAGTGCAAACCCCGGCTTTCTTTTCGTCGGGCCGCTGAATCGACGATCAGGGTGGCCACTTCCACCAGGTTTCGAAGTTCCAGCAATTCGGAAGACACCCGGAAATTCCAGTAGAATTCCTGAACTTCGCTCTGCAAGTTTTGAAGCCGTGTGGCTGCCCTCTGCAGGCGCTTCGTCGTCCTTACGATGGACACATAATCCCACATCAGCCGGCGGATTTCGTCCCAGTTATGATAAATGACGACCAGTTCGTCCACGTCCGTCACATCGCCGCTTTCCCAGGGAGGAAGATCGAGGCGCTCCACGTTTTGGCCGACGGGGATTGCTGAAAGGCAATCTTTCAATGTGCGATGGGAAACCACAACTCCCTCGAGAAGCGAATTGCTGGCGAGGCGGTTTGCTCCGTGCAGGCCCGTGCAGGCAACTTCGCCGACAGCCCAGAGTCCCGGTAGCGAAGTGGCACCATTGACATCGGTATTGACGCCACCGCATTGGTAGTGAGCCGCCGGCACCACCGGAATCGGTTGTTTGGTAATATCGATATCGACGGTGAGACAGGTTTCGTAAATATTGGGAAAGCGGTCTTTAATGAAATTCGCGTCTTTATGAGTGATGTCGAGAAACACGCAGGGCTCACCGGTTTTCTTAATTTCGCGGTCAATCGCCCGCGCGACAATGTCCCGTGGAGCGAGCGATCCCCGGGGATCATATTCCTCCATGAAACGGCGTCCGCTTTTATCAATCAACTCCGCGCCTTCGCCCCGCATCGCTTCGGTGATGAGAAATGACTTCAACTCGTGGTGATACAAACAGGTGGGGTGGAACTGGATAAACTCCATGTTCGCGATTTCACACCCGGCTCTCCAGGCCATGGCTACTCCATCTCCCGAAGCGACATCCGGATTGGTCGTATAAAGATAGACCCGCCCACTGCCTCCGGTGCAGAGAATCACCCGGTCGGACTGGAGGGTAATCACTTTGCCTTCCTCTTCATCCAGAGCATAGATCCCGACGCATCGCGGTGGCGTAGCAAATCCCAGTCTTGCTGTGGTGATAAAATCGACCGCAAAGTGGTGCTCGAAAAGTTCGATATTTTCCGTATCCCGAACCTCCTGTAGAAGTTTGGTTTCAATCTCCCGACCGGTGGTGTCTTTGTGGTGAAGAACCCGGCGCTTGGTGTGTCCACCTTCTCGTCCCAGGGCGACTTCTTCTTCATCGGAATCCCCGTGTTTTTTGTCGAACTCCACTCCCCAGTCGACAAGCTCTTGAATTGCATCCGGTCCTTCACTGATGATTGTTCGGACAACATCTTCGGGACAAAGGCCTGCCCCGGCATCGAGTGTATCAGCGACATGCTCGTCAAAAGAGTCGTTCTCACTTTGAACGCAGGCGATGCCGCCCTGAGCCCAGGCGGTGTTCGTGGCTGCGGCGTCCCGCTTCGTCACCACAGCTACTGATCCATGTTTACTCGCGCGGAGAGCAAAGCTCAGTCCGGCGATGCCACTGCCGATTACCAGAAAGTCGTATTTCTTCACTCGTCCTTGTCCTTTTTTGATGGTTTTTCGGAGTCACCCCTATTTTTCAAAAGCTTTCCGAGTAACTCCTGATCTTCAAGCTTGAGGTTAACATCACGTTGAGGGAAGGGGAATTCGATTCCGTTTTCGTGGAATGCGTCCCATATCTTTAAAAGAGCTTCGCTGCGAACACGGCCGACTCCATTGTGAGGGTCATCGATCCAGAAGCGCAATTCCAAATCGACGCTGCTGTCTCCGAAGCCCATCAGGTTGCAACGGGGGGATGGTGTATCGACAATCCGCGCGGTTTCGTTGGCCGCTTCTTCGGCCAGTTTCATGGCAAGACGGATGTCGGATTGATAGGAGATACCGAAAGGTGCGCGGACACGAACAAGCTTGCTACTGTAGGACCAGTTTACTACCGGATTGGTGATGAGGTCTTCGTTGGGGATCAGGTGTTCTTTGTTGTCTCTTGTGATGACCGATGCGTATCGAAGATTGAGGGAATTGATCCATCCATAAGTGTTTCCTATTTCGACTACGTCTCCGGGTTTGATGGATTTATCGAGTAAGAGAATGACGCCGCTTACGAGATTGGAGATTACTTTTTGCAGACCAAAACCAAGCCCCAGTCCGAAGGCTCCCCCGAAAACAGTCAGGGTGGTCAATTTGACTCCCATGATTCCGAAAGTTATGAGAACTGCGATGATGCTGAGTCCGACCCGGATGCTTTTGGTAAGCAGCACTTTGACATTCGGAGAAAGGTCGTTTGCTGAGCAAACCCTTGTCGTGATAATACGTGAAAGAAATCCGGCCGCCCAAAAAAGAGTGGTGAATGCGATTACTCCCTTGATAAGGTCGAGTGCAGAAAGGTCCACACTACCCATTTCGAGGGACCAACCGTCAAGAACATTGGCGACGTTGTCGAGAAGACCAAGAACATGCAGTGCTGCCACGACAAACAAAAATGAGGTGATCACGCTCATCCATGATTTCCAGGCGATGAATTTCGCCGGCATATTGATAAATACAAAGAGCGTCACAATCAGCGAGTAGGCCCGGAGAAGTGGACAAGTGAAGCCGAAAGTATTGGCAACAAGAAGGCAAAGCCACGTCACCAGAACCAGCGATAGCCTGTAGGTGCTGAGCTGTTTTTTTGTGGGGATTTTGTTGATCAGAGTGATCAGAGTAGGGATTTTGCCCAGTCGTGCTGCTCTGAGGAGTAACTTCGAAATCGTCAAAGCGATCACGATAGAAAGGGCAATTAGACCAATATCGATCCAGAAATCCCCGCTTTTTAAGAGCGCGCTTCCCCATGACTTGAGCATGGTCAGGTCGCCGGATCGAATCGCCTCCACGAAAACCTGCAGATGAGTTTCCGCTTCCGCTTCAGCGGGATTGATCTGGACAGGATCGATTACAGCTTCCCTTTCAGGTACTGCGTCTGTCGGTTCTGCAGGGTTTGGTTCCGCCATAAGAGCTATTTTCCTAACTCAAAGAAGTGTCGATCTGTCGGTTGTCAATCAGACGGGTCTTTCCGAAGTAGACTGCGGCGATGATACGTGCAGTTCCACCCGATTCCGGATCGACAGGCTTCAGGCTCACCGGGTCAACAATTTCGAGGTAGTCGATTTTTGCTGAATTCACCGTTTCGATCAAGTTCCGGGCAATTTGGGAAGCTTCACCAAAGGTCCTCGCATTTCCCGCCTCCCTTAGAGCTTTCCGAATCACCGGGGCGGAGGAACGATCTTCTTCGGAAAGATATGTATTTCTGGAGCTCAATGCGAGGCCATCTTTCTCCCGGACGGTGGGGCCTGCTACGATTTCGATCGGAAAGTCGAGGTCGCGGACCATTCGGCGAATGATCGCGAGTTGCTGGAAATCCTTTTCGCCAAATACAGCCACATCCGCTTGGGTGAGATTGAACAGCTTGGCAACGACGGTGCAGACTCCCGTGAAATGTCCCGGCCGACTTGCACCGCAAAGGCCTTGAGACAAACTCAACTCGTGAATCTCGATGGAAGCGTCCTTCTCGTAGATGGATCGACTGTCCGGAACGAAAACCAGATCAGCACCATGAGTATTACATTTTTCCAGATCAGATTCCAATGTTCTCGGATACGCAGCGAGATCTTCATTGGGTCCAAATTGAGTCGGATTTACGAATATGGTCGCGACTACCTGACCCTCTTCACCGACTTCCTTCCGCGCGATGTCGAGGAGGCTGGTGTGTCCTCGATGCAATGCTCCCATTGTGGGAACCAGTGCTCGCCTTCGAAGGGTGTTCTCGCGATTCCACGTGCGCAATGCGCTGACTTCGTGGATGACTTCCATGCAAGAAACGAAATGCCCTTATTTTCCTTTTACTGAAAAAAGGTGGGTGTCTGATCTTACGAAAAGGCAGTTGTTGGCGATGGCGGGCGTAGAATTCACCCCGCTCTCAAGTCGGCTGCTTCCGAGGACTTCAAACGGTTTTTTGGTAGAGACGGTATACAGCTGCCCGTCGCGGCTCGCGCAAATCAGTTTCCCGTCGCCTATGACAGGGCTGCTGAAAAACTGCCTTGTGTCGATTCGGGTGCCCCCAATTTTATCTCCTGTCGCAACATCGCGGCAGGTAAGAACCCCTCCGTCACTGAGAAGAAAAAGAATGCCCTCATAGACAATAGGCGTGGGGACATATCCAAGGCCGTCTTTGGATCCCAGAGAATAAAGAACCTCAGGTTTGTCGGTGGCGTTGGCGCGAAGAGCAGTGGAGTTCTTTCCGTTACCCCCCGAACCGAATGAGGCGAACAGGTAGCCGTCTGACTCGATGACAGAGCCCACGCTTCGCATCTTGTAACCGCCATCATAACTCCACTCCACTTTGCCAGTGTCCGCATTCAAGCCCCGCCAACCATCGTTGGTTTGCAAGGCGACTACCATCTCTTTGGAGCCGACCCTTACCGATACCGGAGTATTGTAGGCGGTTTTGTGAGTCTCATCCGGCACTGGAGTCTGGCGCTCATAAGTCCATACCGTTTCACCATTGTCAGGGTTCACTCCGATCACTGAACTTTTTGACTCGTCGAGGGCATCAGTGTGGAAGACGAGCTTTCCACCGATCAAAACCGGGGAGGCCCCGTATCCGTGATCGGAAGTAAAGGAAGGCCATTCCTTCTTCCAGGCAAGTTCCCCTTTGTGAGTCAGTGCGACGGCTTCTGTTTTCTTTCCTGATCCCCAGACTACATAGACGTGCTTACCGTCGACAGTCGGAGTAGCGGAGGCGAAATTGTTAAAGTTGTGAAGGTTGTGCCCGTCGTGGGGGGCTTTCCATTTCCAGAGAACTTTTCCTGAATTGGAATCGAAGCAGATCACTTCACGTTTCTTCGCTTCTGGATCTGCCACGGTGAGAAACAACTTATTTCCCCAGAGAACAGGAGAGGAGTGACCCTGGCCCTTGAGTTTAACGGCCCAGTTATAATCAGCCGGGGAAAATTCATTGGGAAGACCACTGATTTCCCCTACCCCCGATCCGTTCGGTCCCCGAAATCGCGTCCACTCCTGACTGTGCCCTGAAGTGATTAACAGGAGAAAAAAAGAGAAGCAAACGATCGCTCTGTTCATAAGAAATAAAAACCGGGTAAATAAGGCTTTGCCCAAATGATAGAAAAGACGCGTACTCAGGCAGTTGCAACAGGATTTGATAAGCAGGCTCTTACTGCTTGTGTCAGGAGGTGAACAGGAAAGTGAAAAGAAAATTAAATTTTTCAAAGAAAATGCGTCACGGCGCTTTTATTAAGTGCCATATTGTAGCGAGGAGACTGGCTTGTTGGGAAGTTGTTAACCTCATCCCCGAATTAACCGCAAACCTATTTCCGGCAGGTTCTTCATTGAATCTGGTCGGTGATCTGGATAGATCTTTGTAGAAGTAACTCCCCCACTCCCCCCATGCATATTGAAACCTTCCAAATCCTTTGTGATTTGGTTGAAACTACGAGCTTTTCTGAAGCTGCGGAACGTAATGGAATCACTCAAAGCGCAGTGAGCCAACAGATACGTGCCTTAGAGAAAAAATTTGGAGTGACTCTCGTCGAACGCGGCAGGCGAAATTTTTCGGTGACGCCGGAAGGTGAAGTCTTTATGGACGCCGCCAGGACTATCTTAGATGCCTATGCCGGTATCGGACGTCAGATCGCGGTAATGCGTGACCTTGTTGCCGGGAAATTGACGGTGGCTACGGTATACAGCATCGGCTTTCACGAACTTCCACCTTACCTTCAAAAATTCAGGGAGATGTATCCCGAAGTGGAACTTAATGTTCAATACCGAAGGTCAAACCAGGTATACGCAGATGTATTGGAGAACCGGGCGGACCTCGGTCTCGTTGCTTATCCGCAGGAGAAGAAGGGAGCGGAAATCGAACCGGCATGGAAAGATCGACTCGTGGTGATTTGTCCTCCCGGTCACGCATTGGCTAAACGAAAATCCCTGCCGCTCAAGGCAATCGACGGAGAGCGCTTTATTTCATTTGAGCCTGATCTCCCCACCCGGAAGGCGATTGATGCCATGTTTTCCAACGCTGGAATTCAGGTGAAGGAAGTGGTCGAATTCGACAATATCGAAACCGTGAAGCGCGGAGTCGTCATCGAAAACGCGATTTCAATTGTGCCGAGCGAAAGTGCGCGGGCCGAAGTGGAATCGGGTGCTCTCGTTCAAATTCCCGTCGAAGGAAAATTCGTGTGGAGACCGTTGGGAATCGTCCGTCGCCGGGCCAAGGCGATCACTCCCGCGATGAGGGAAATGATCACCATTCTTAAAGAGGCGCAGAAAGAGCGCGCTCTTGCGACAAGCCCCCCTTTGTAAGAGAGACGAAAAACTGAAGCCTTATTCTTTAAACGGACTTTCTGCGACAGCGGTAAAGGCTTCTTTCATTGCCGCCACTGAATCGGCAGGGCCGGTGAGTTTCAGGAAAACCCAGCCTTTGTCACTTGGAAGAATCGCCGCCAGCATCGTGTACTTTTCGCGAGCTGTTTTGTTGCCTGAAAAAGGGCCGCCGGAAGACTCAAGGTAGGTTCCGGTTGCGGTCAAAAAGGTGACTTCTTTGTCTCCCAGTTTTTTGGTTTCCAATTTCTTCTCCGGCTCACCTTGAAACTGTCCAACCCAGCGGTTGATGTTGGCATCGGTTCCGCCACCATTGGATTCTCCGAAGTAGAAGAAAATTAGATCTACGTCCTTCAATTTTTCGTCTTCGTGATCATAGGTCAATTGAGCCGCCCGCATCTGACTGGTGACTTGCTGCTTCACCCAGGGAGAGCCGAATTCAAAAGTGAATTCGCTGACGTTTACGGTCTCTTTGTCTTCGGCGAAGGCAAGAGTGCCGAAGGTAAGGGCGATGATAGAAAAAATGGAGCAGCTAAGTTTTGTCATGGCGAAAAAATACACGATGCGCAGTCTGTGACAAGTGCCGCGTTTGAACTTCAGTAGCTTCGATTCAAGAGGGGATCTTGATTAAATCAAGCCTGTTGACGGTCTGGCCGGGCTCGCTTTGAGTGCAAATGATGATTACCCGAATTTTCGTATTCACTTTCTTCCTTTTTCTTTGCACGGGAATGGCAGTTCGTGCCGCTGAAGTTATCGCGCCTCCTGAAAGTGAAATTGCCCGCCTGGATCTCGACCCCTTTTATCAAAAATATGTAAGCGCTGACGGTTTCCCCATCGTGTCGTCTGCGAAGGTTTCGGACTTCGCCTTAAAAGAAGCGGCATTTGTCATTGGAATCATGTTGGAGGGAAAAGCGGAAGTTCGTGATGCTTTGATCCAGGAAAAAGTGCGTCTTGCGATCATGGCACCGGATGAGTTGACTACTCAAGTGCCCGAGCACAGCCATCTTTCTCCTCCGGCATACTGGGACAAACGGGCCAGAGGACTCGGATCGTCGAAGGAACATCCGGCAGTGAGTTGTGGTGAGGAAAATTTACTCCGCTACCAGGGGGACCCATATCATGGTGAAAGCATTCTGGTTCACGAATTTGCTCACAGCATTCATTTACAGGGAATGAATGTGGTTGATCCGGCGTTTCAGGGGAAGCTGGAGCAGGCCTTTAATCGCGCTGCCCTGAAAGGTTTGTGGAAGGGGAAGTATGCCGGAACCAATCCGAGTGAATACTGGGCCGAAGGTGTTCAGTCCTGGTTTGATACCAACCGGGAAGGTGGATACGAGCACAACCACGTCGATACCCGCGAAGAATTGAAGGCCCACGATCCGGGCCTGGCCGCTCTCGTCGAATCGGTATTCGGTGACAAAGAGTGGCGATACCTTCCGCCGGCAAAACGTAAAGAGCCGGGTCATCTCAGCGCTTACGATCCGGGAAGAGGAAAGGTGTTTGCCTGGCCGCCGGCCGTCGTCAAAGCCTACGAGGATCATGAGGCCGGAAAGCATCTTGCGAAAATGCAGATCATGAAACCCGAAACTCTTGCCGGGGATGCGGTCTCCCCCGGAGGCGGCAAAAAGGTGATGATTCGGTTTCGGAATAAAACCAGTCAGACGCTCAGTTTTTCGTGGGTCGACTTCGGGGGAAAACTGAAGCAATACGGACTGACTGACCCGGGCCGCGATTTTTACCAGCACACTTTCGAGGACCACTTGTGGATTGTTGCCGGGGAAAACGGTGACCGGGTCGGCTGGATCTCCGCGCCCCGGGAAGGTGCTATGGTGACGATTAAGTGACAGCGAAAGCGCTAATTGTATTTCCAAACCCAGTCGCCTTTTCTCGGATCGGAGTTTTTCGAGTTGGGCTTGAGGACAATGGTCCCTCCGTCGTCGACTTGATTGTAACCCGGTGAGTAAACAAGATAGCTCTTTCCCACCTGTTTGTAATGCAGGTCTCCGCCTCCTAATCCTGAGATGATTTCCCCGGGTGGGGCCGATGAAAACCGGTAAGCAATTTCAGGATAGGACCCGGGAAATTTGCCGGTTTGTAATTTGGTTTGTTCGACAGCGATCGCCGCTCGTGCCAATTCCGTCATCGTTCCGCATTGAAAGCATTGCATAAGAACTCCCTCAATCGCAGGGATCGTAATCGAAGCCAGGAAATTTCGCGGGGACCGTTTCTCGAAACTCTCTTCCAGGCCTTGATCGGGTGAGAAAAAATTACGATCCCGTATTGGTTTCAAAAAATGTTTGAACATGAGCTCGCAGCCGAAGGCTTTGTTGTGATCAAATATGCCATCCGGAATGAAACGAAAGGTAAGCAAGCCTCCGGGGAAAAGATTGTTTACGTCTTCTCCGGTCGCAAATCCATCATTCTTTGAAGCTTCATTCTTCAGGTAATCACTGCCACCAATTTGCATCATCACCATCTCTAGATTGATCGCTTTCTCCAGGTTGGATAACATGTTCTCCGATTTCCCCGTGATCAGATGATCGATCTCATTGAGGCTTTCGGAGGACCACGATTCGGTTTTTATTCCCTGCCAGATCACCGAGAGCGCAGTGTTATGACAGCTGATACCGACGAGGAGATTGATGAGAATGGGCGACGATCCGGCAGTGCGTGAAATCTGGAACATGGTGCGCAGCGCTGCGAGTGCTTCCGTTTCATCTCCATTTTCCAGAGCAGCGCAGACACGAATGGCCTGGAATCGCTGATGCTTCAAAAAATCGTTGGTGAAGGGCACGGACATCGATATTTGACCGAGGAAATCTTCAGCAATTTCAAAGTCCAACACAGCCTCCGGGCGATTCGCCGCCTCGTCCAATGCGGCCAGTTCTGTCTCAAATTGTGTCATCCAGGATCGGATGATTTGGGCAGGTGTGGAATCGTCCGGCGAAAGTTGGAATCCACTTTTCTGAATTTGCTCCGCCACACCGTTCAGATTTGCCTGTCCCGAAGTAGCATAATCCGGCAGAATATTATGGTGATCGAGCTCCTCAGGGAGACGAAGCTTCCGAAAGCGGTCAACAGAATCCTGATCCGCATAGGTGATTGAATCGTTGGCGTCGTGATCTTTGTGAAAGTCACTGAGAGCGGAGATCAGAGGAGTTGCGGCGAAATTTTCCGACGGAGCCGGTGTCTCAGGGGAAAGTTTTTTGGGGTCCAGCTCCACTCCCTCGCGAACAAGCATTTCGTGAACCTCTTTCCACCTTCGCGCCCCGCTCCAGTTTTCGAAAACCGTGAGCAGCACCGTGATCGTGATAAGAATTACGAAGGTGAAGAGAATCCCACAGAGGAACTTTCGAATTTTTGATTTTTTTGGTTTGGGTGCCATGTCGCTCATGAGGGTTCGTGAAAGTTAGTTGTAGGTGAAAAATCGCTGTGCGAGGAGGGGCAGTTGTTCCGGGGGGACGCCGTATCGCTCGGCCAGATCAGTTCCTCCCGGGTCTGCGGGAGTGGTGAAGTGCAGGGCGAAAATAAGTGCCCAGCAGGCTGCCATCGCCCCGATAAAAACCTTCGGGAAAGTGAGGGTTCGTGTCCCTGGTTGCTGTGAGCGAATTGCTGATGCGAGGAGTTCATCCTTCCATTCGGCAGGCGGAGTTTCAGTCGAGAGTTCAGCGATGGTCTTTTCGATCCTGTTCATGGCTTGGTTTGAGGGCTGAGTTCTTCGTAAATCGGGAGCAGGGCTTCCTGCATCTTCTCTATGCCGTATCGGTAGCGACTGGCTGCAGTGTTCGGAGAGATCTGAAGAATGTCTCCGATCTGGGCGAAAGTCAGTTCGTCCCGCAGCTTGAATAGCACGACCAACTGCTGGTCTTTCGGTAGGATGTTCAGCGATTCTTCAATCGACTGTTTCATCAAAGCGCGGTCCGGATCGGGCTCAGTCTGAAGTGTTGAAAAGGACAGTTCACCTGCTGCCTGCTCCGTATATTTCTGCCTCGTCTGATTCCTGCGGGTCCAGTCGACTGCGAGGCGATAGGCGATTTTTAAAAGATAAGCCCGTTCGTTGTCCGGATCGCGAAGCGGATTGCGTTCACTTGCAATCTTAATGAGCCAGTCCTGCAACAGATCCCGAACTTCTGATTCGCAGCAGGAGAAGCGGCGGAATACCGAAAACGCGCAGGCAGCGTGTTCGTCGTAAATTCGTTCCAGTTCCTCTCGGGTTCGCATTGATTAATTGATTGGGTAGACTTGGGTTTCTACTATAGCAGACGCGTCTCACTCTTTGATTTGTTTACGGAAAG
Source organism: uncultured Verrucomicrobiales bacterium (assembly GCA_913058215.1). Taxonomy (GTDB): domain Bacteria; phylum Verrucomicrobiota; class Verrucomicrobiia; order Verrucomicrobiales; family DEV007; genus Arctic95D-9. The sequence continues at coordinate 20,661 of CAJXQE010000006.1, read as the reverse complement.
TTACTTTTCTTTCTCTGCGTCGAGTTCAACTTCATTTGCGATCAATTCATTTTGGACGCGCTCCCATTTGCGTGCGCCCGCAAAATTGATGAAGATTCTCAAGGCTAAAACCATTAGCTCTGGAACCGGGGGGGAAGTTGCACGCCAGACGAAGAAACTGCGGAGTCTCCGCTCGATCTACCTTGGTGTAACTCCGGTCATGCTTTCAATGGCGCTTGCCCGGCTTTCCGTTTCCGCGTCTTGATTGCCTGAACTACGGAAAAAAACAAAGCAATCGCCCCAAGCGTAACTGAAAACAGATTTCCAAATCGAGCGTAAAAGGTGATCGGCGGATTCAGATCAATCTGAAGCGTCGCGGGAAGACTGCCGCGGATGTAGGTGTCTCCGGTTTCTTCATCCTGAATGATCCGGGCAAAAGAGTCGCTGCTGTTGCGATCATAAACGCTGCCCCGTTCGTCAATGAAACCGCTCACTCCGGTATTGGCTGCGCGGGCCATGGGCCGGCGGATCTCGATGCAGCGGAACAGGGCATTGGCGAAATGCTGGGCGGGCTCGGCGCTTTCGTAGAACCAGGCGTCGTTGGTGACATTGACGATCAACTGCGGACCTTCGCGAACAAATTTCCGGGTATGACGGCCGAGGGTATCCTCGATGCAAATGGAGGGAATGATCCCGATTTCCTGACCGTCTTTTTCGATGACGAGAGGTTCGTAGCTTTCGCCCGGTATAAAATCCTGAGCAATGATAGCGCCAAGGATCCATTCAAAAGGAGGAAAGGAATTCCGCAAGGGGATGTATTCGCCGAAGGGTGCCAAATGAATCTTCCGATGGCTTTGATAGGACTCTGTCGAGCCCTTCATCAGAGTGATCGTATTGTAAATTTCGCTGGTGGAAAAATTGTGATCTTCGAGACCGGTAAGAAGGTAAAAGCTATCTCCCTTCAGGATCTGATCGTTGAGCAGGTCCTGCATCCAGGGAAAACTGAAGTATCCCGGCAGTGCTGTTTCCGGCCAGAGAACCAAATCGTAATCTGCGGTTTCCACAAAGGCCCGGGTCAGATCCCGGTAATCAAAAATGATTTTCTGAAGGAGCTTTTTGTCTTCTGACCACTTGTCCTCCATCGAGACTTTCATTTGCAGAATTCTGGCCCGGATTTCTACAGTCTCCTTAGGACGATCAGTGATTTTCCCCATTCCATAGAGGAATAGACCCATCACCAGCGCTACTCCGAAGGCGAAGTCCAAATGGGGGCGGAGTCGCTTTCGCTCCTGAATTTCACGCACCAGTCGAACGACGGTGCAGAAGGCGATGCAACCCGAAAACATGAGAACGAATCCATAGCCATCCACCCCGATCACATCCGCAAACTGCACCAGCATAAGGTGATCCTTCAGCGCTACGCCGAGGCCGTTCCAGGCAAATCCGGTGAAGGCGATTCCGCGCAGCCATTCCAGCCCGCACCATGCCGCGCCATTGAGAAAAGCGTATTTTAAAACATGAAAGGACTGATCAAAGAGATCCCCCTTACCCTTGGTAGGGAAGGGCTGCTTAAAGCGGGGGTTCTTTTTCTTTAAGGGCTGCGATTCCTTTGGTTCCCTGGGAACCCAGCGTCCAACCGTGGCAGCAAAGGCACCGAATAATGCCGGATAAATCGCGAGATAGGCGCACATTCCAATCCAGGCGACGATTCCCGTGGCGAGGTTCCCGGCGACGTGTTGGACTTCGATGAACCAGGTCTGGCTCGTCAGAAAAAAGGCGAGACCAGTGAGGTAACCCAGACCGAGTCCCCAGCGCCAGCGCGGAGTTTTTTCTTTATTTGGCTTTGCAAACCAGAGTGCCGCCAGCAGGGGAGCCTGCCAGAACCAGATCAGCGAGGAAACATTCCAGGGTTCAAAGCACAGGGCCAGGCAGATGCCGCTGAGGACCGCTGCGAAAATCGGCCAGTGTTTTTTAAGAAACGTCATTCTATCTATTTACGATCCGAGCCGCTCCTGCATATCGCTGACGATAGCGTTTTTGAGAGAATCGAATGAAGCCTGTGCATCGGCTTTCGCACTGGCGAGATTCCCGGGAGCGATCGATGCTTCACTTCCCGGACTTGGTCGAAAGTAGATGTAGAATTTTATTTTGGGCTCGGTGCCGGAAGGGCGAACAGCAAAAGCGCGACCATCTTCGAGATCGACGAAAACCATTTTTTCTTTCGGAATCTCATCCCCTTCTTCGTCGGTGTAATCCTTGTTGGCAAAGTCACGGACTCTTGATACTGCTGAGCCGTCCACTTCGCTTGGCGGATTTTCGACGTAACTTTTGGCGAGTGCCTGAATTTGAGCGGCTCCGTCGGCGCCGGCAAGCGTTTCGGCGTGTTGTCCTTCGAGATAGACTCCGTGCTGGCAATACAGTTTGTCGAGCAATTCGACGGCGGTGAGGCCTTGTGACTTCGCGTAGGCTGCCAGTTCCGCGAACATGACCACGGCCCCGTTTCCATCTTTGTCGCGAAGGAAATCTGCACCGAGATAGCCATAGCTTTCCTCTCCGCCGAACACAAAAAACTGGGAGTGTTCGAGTCGAAGCGCCCGGGTTTCTTCGTCTGAGAGTCCGCGGTAGTTCTTGCGAAGCTCAGCTGGAATCTGATCCTCATATTTCCGGAGTTTCGCCCCGATGTATTTGAATCCGGTCAAGGTATTGACGACATTGACCCCGAAATCGGCGGCAATGGAATCCTGCAGATTCGACGTCACAAAGGTTTTAACGAGGACGGCATGATCCTTGTTGGAATCATCAATGATGCCCTGATTCTTGAAGGCGAGGAGGCGGTAGAAACCCATTAATGAACCGATTTGATTCCCGGTGACCAATGTCATTTTACCGTTCCCATCCCGGGCGGCCACTGCCATTCGGTCGCAATCCGGGTCAGTTGCAATGACGAGATCCGCGCCGGATTCATCCGCCTGCGCCATCCCCATACTGAGGGCTTCGGCATTTTCCGGATTGGGGGATTTTACGGTGGGGAACCAGCCATTTTCGTCGTCCTGAGCGGCGACGGTATCACAATGAAATCCGAGACGTCGCAACATCTGAGGGGAAATGACTCCACCGGTTCCGTGGAGATTGGTGAAGACAATTTTCAGATCGCTTTGTGCTTTGACCAGATCAGGGTCGAGCAAGAGGGTTTCAAGCCGCTCCATGTAGGATTCATCATTTTCGGGCCCGATTTGATGGACCTGCCCCTGTTCGCTTTCAGGGAGAGATTCGTAGGTATCACCTGAAATTGCAGTCACCTCGGCGATGACTGCACCGGCAGCTGGTTCGACCAGTTGGGCCCCGTCATCTCCGTAGACCTTGTAACCATTGTCATGAGGAGGGTTGTGGCTTGCCGTGAGAACAATTCCGGAGGTGGTGCCGAGGTGGCGCACCGCAAAACTCAATTGTGGCGTAGATCTTGGATCTGGAAAAATGTGAACATCGCAGCCGTTTTCCGTGGCTACTCTGGTTACGCAGTCAGCGAATTCCTTTCCGAAATTCCGGGTATCACGAGCTAGAGCAAGAGAAGGCCGGCCTTCTCCTTCGAAGGATTTAACGAGGTAACGAACCAGTCCGAGAGTTGCCCGGGTGATATTGTAATAGTTCAATGTTGCGGTTCCGACGCAGGGGAATTCAGGCCGGTCGTCGGGCCCTGCGCTTCCCCGTTCCGCAGCGGTAACCACTTCGCCGATGGAACGCCCGCGAAGGCCGCCTGTTCCGAATGCGAGAGTTTTGAAAAAGCGGTTGTTCAATTCGTTCCATTCTTCTGCATTGGCCAGTTGAGTGACGGAGGACTCGTTGACGGGATCTTGTGAGTTTTCGAGCAGGGCGGTAATATTCTTTAGACTATCAGATGTGATTTTCTCTTGATTGCAGGCAGTTTGAAGAGTTTCGGCCAAATTTGAATTCATAGTTGCCCCAGTGTAGGAATGCGTCGAGGAGAATGCAACCGAGTGCGTCAGTGATTTTTAGAAAGATACATTGAAAAAATTGACTCCAGCCCCCAACCCGCAAACCAATGCCTGGCGAACCTATCACGATGCCCGTGCCGGAGTCTGGATAGACAGCTTTGATGGTCGTTGGCTGGTGCAGACCCGCGACTCCGTCTTCCCTAATTTCATTAAAACCCTCAACCAGGGGCTTGCTTCCTCGGTCTATTGGAAAGCTCGCGACAAATCTGCCTCGACGACTCCGAAATACATTTTCGGAAGAAAAGTGAGCGATCGGTTTTTAGTCCGGGAAAATGGAGCCACCTTTTCCATCGATTTCAGCGCAGGATATTCTTCCGGAATTTTTCTCGATCAGCGTTTGAACCGGCGAATGGTTGGAAACTCGGTTCAGCAAGGGCAGCGTTTTCTAAATACTTTCGCTTACACTGGTGCATTTTCGGTAATGGCAGCAAAGGCCGGTGCGGAGACAACGACACTGGATCTATCGAAAAACTATCTCAATTGGACCTGGGAAAACTTCCGGGCCAACGGACTCGATCCGAAAGACCACTTCGGATGCAAAGGGGATACCTTCGAGTGGCTGAAGAAGTTTGCGAAGCAGGGGCGGACTTTTCACGGGATTGTTCTCGATCCTCCGACCTTTTCGAGAATGGGGAAAAAGACTTTCAGTACGGATCGCGATTACGCTTCTCTTGTGAAGTTGGCAGCAGCTGTGACCGAACCCGGTGGTTGGATTCTTTGCTGTGCCAATACTCAGGGGATGAATCATCGACAATTCGAAGCTCAGATTCAGCAGGGAATCAAAAGCGCCCGTCGCCAGGTCATTGGAGTGAAGAAGCTCGAAATGCCTCCTGAGTTTAACGAAGACGATTATTTGAAATCGCTCCGGGTTGATGTTGGTTAGCCGCGACATGCGCATCATCCGATATCAGCAAAAGAACTTTCAGTCCGCCATCCGCAAACTCGATCGACGTTCAGCTCCTCCGGAAGGGGTTGAGGAGATTGTTAATGGAGTGATCGAAGCGGTGAAGAAAGAGGGCGATGCTGCATTGATCGCTCTGACGAAAAAATTCGACAAAGCCGAATTTAAGAAAGGGTCTGATCTTCGGGTGAGTGAATCCGAATTGATCGCGGCAGAAGATGCTGTCGATGCGGTTACGAAAAAGGCGATTGCTGCCTCCCGGAAGAATGTCACGCAGTTCGCAAAGCGAAGTCTTCGTAAAGACTGGCATGGGAAGAACAGCCAGGGCGCGGAAGTCGGAGAAATCTATCAGCCCTTTGAACGTGTGGGGGTCTATGTGCCGGGCGGGAGTGCACCACTCGTGTCGACTTCCAATATGACGGTCTGTCTTGCGGCGGCGGCAGGATGTCCGGAAATTGTGGTGGCGACACCTCCAGGACCGGATGGGACGGTTAATCCTGCCTTGCTGTATGCTCTGAAAGAAGCCGGGGCGACCGAGATTTATAAAGTGGGTGGTGCGCAGGGAATGGCGGGTCTGGCATTGGGAACGAAGACGATCAAGCCGGTTGTGAAGGTGTTCGGTCCGGGGAATTCTTTTGTCGTCGAGGCAAAGCGCCAGCTATTCGGAGTGGTTGCGGTTGATCTTTTACCTGGACCCAGTGAGGTCGTTTCTCTGGCTGATAGCAGTGGCAAAGCAGCTTTTATTGCTGCGGATATGCTCGCACAGGCGGAACACGGTGGTGACAGCGTGATGGGATTCATCACGGATTCCGAGAAACTATTGGAAGAGGTTCAGTCCCAGGTGAATGAACAAATTCAGTTATTGAGCCGGCAGAAGCAATTGAGGGCAGCTTTGAAACAAGGAGCCTGGATGGTCCTGGTGGAAAAACTGGAAGACGGCATTGATATCGTAAACAAATTCGCTCCTGAACACCTGTCTCTGATCACGAGAAGAGAGAAGACTCTTTTGCCAAAAGTGAAGACCTCCGGCGCGATCTTTCTTGGGAATTATTCGCCGGTAGCGGTGGGAGATTTTCTTGCCGGCCCAAGTCATGAATTGCCGACGGGTGGTGCCGGGAAATCTTTTCCGGGCCTGACAGTGGACATGTTCCAGAGACGGACCAGCATTGTCAGACTCGATAAAGAGTCGATGAAAAAATCGGCTCCGATTGTAGAGGCTTTCGCAAAAGTGGAAGGCCTTGATGCTCATGGACGTTCGGCGACGATCCGGGTGAAGGGCTGAATCGGGAGTAGACAAAAAGCGCGGCAATCTTCCGATCGCCGCGCTCTTCGCTTGTGTTGTTTTGAGAGGCTTTTCTTAGTAGCCGTATGAAGTTGTTGTATTCCTGACCGTGCGACTGGGCTGAAGCTCGCAGGTGGTTTTGTTGCAGCTTGCGCTTGGAAAATTGTTGTTAGCAAGGACTGCAGGAACGTAAATCTTCTGACCGCATTGGATGTGGTTACAATCCAGCTGGTTGAGCTGCTTGATCGTGTTCACCGATTGTCCGTAGCGTTGTCCGATGGACCAGAGGCTGTCGCCGTGCTGAACGGTGTGGACGATGTATCGCTGTTCCCCATATTGCACCTGAGGAGTTGCTGTCTGTGTGTTGTTATATTGATTCGACTCCTGATTGTAGTCTGGAGTTGTCGTGTTGCTGCTGCTGGTTGCGCTGGACGTCGATCCGGAATACGGCTCGTAGGGGGTGTACGTTGTCGTGCTTCCTGCGTTGTAATCCTGAGAGTAACCAGTGGAACTGGATTGAGATCCGGGAATGACAAGGCTCTGGCCGGGGTGAATGAGGCTGTCGCGGAGCGAGTTGGACTGCATCAGTTCCTGGATGGAAATGCCGTAGCGCTTGCTGATTCCGTAAAGGGTGTCGCCACGTGTGACGCGATATTGTTCCTGTGCTTCAGCGGAAGCACCTCCGAGCAGCAGAACTGCTGCGCCGATCACTGAAAGGGATTTTCTGATCATGATAACTGCGGGGTGTTTGTTGTTGTCTGAAAATGTGGAGCCTCCCTTCGGGTCTTGATATTTTTCACGTAAACAAGAGCGCGAAGGGAGCTGCTCTATCAATGAGACTCGCGAAAGAGAGTTGTTATGCAGAAAAAAACGATCACCTGAAACCCGGGCAATTCGGGTGCCGAAGAAGGCGGCCATCCTTGGGAGAGGAGAGGGGGGGGGGCTGAATGAGGCCTGTTTGTCAGAGTCAGGTAACTCTATCTCATCGCATTCCCGTTTCAGTCGAGCGGCTCGATGAAAATAGTAGCCCCGTCCAAACGGTATTTGCATCTGGCCAGCGCGGTGACGTAACGTAGCGCCTCGAATGCGGGAGCATTGACCAGCTTCAGCGTAATCTGTACTTCAGGAGTTTCGCCTGCATCTTCGATGACGACCTTTGGAGTCAGATTCTGCGCTGTCTGGTTTGACCCAAGCCGTTCAATTTCAGAGATCAGATGGCCGAGAGCATCCGGAAACGGCAAATTATCGTATTGGATCTCCGGAATGATTGTTTCCCGCAGGATACCCTCGATACTCCTTTCCGGTAGCAGTGCATTGCCAATGGCTCCTCCGCCCGGAAGCCGCAGAAGCTGACCGACATCTATAGATTCACTTTCCAGATTATTGTGTGCCGCCAGTCTCCCGACGGAGGTGTCGTGCTGCTTTGCGATTCCATAAATCGATTCTCCCGTTTTCACAATGTGAACAGAGGCACGCTTTTTGGGAGTTCCCGGATTTTCCGCCAAAGTATCGAGAGCGCGGTTCAGTTGCTTTCTATAAGCGCTTGCCCTGTCTTCGGTTAATTCGTGTTCAGGAAGGAGATTCAGGGCCGCTTCATAATTCTCAGCAGCTTCTCTGAATGAGCCTTCAGCCATCAGTTTCGAACCGCGCAGCGCCGCATTGTCCGACCTCTTTACGAGATCCTTTCCCGCTTCAGAAAGATCGCGACTTTTGTTGCTCTCATACCGTGGATGGTTGCCATTTACGGGTTGGCCGGCCGGGTCCATAATCGTAGCTTTTACAAAAATGAGGCGCTTACTTTCTTCCTCTGAATTACTCTCCACATAGGAGATCGTTTGACCATCCCAGATCGTTATTTTGAGCGGAGTATCCGGCTCCTCGTTTTTCTCGAAAAGAGCTTTTCCCGCTTTCGGAATGTACAACTGAAGGTCTATTGTGAATCCGTCTGCTCCCACAACTGCGATTACTCCGTAGCGATTTTTGTCGACTTGAACCATGCCTGCTTTTCCGGAACGAACCATGATTGAAGGCAAATCGAGCTTCTCAACTTTTTCATTCTGATTCAGAGAGCGGGCGATTACTTGATACTGCGGGTCAGTGAAGACTCCGGAAATCCCACCAGCCGGCTTCTGCTCGGTTTCTTTTTCTGGAGGGCGGGGTGGTCGTGAAAGTTCCTCGAAAAAATCTTTGTTGGAATTGAAACTCAGGCTGCGTTGCCCCTCCTTGATAGGTGCACAAGCAGCTTGAGGGCTCAATAAACCGGTTAAGCCGAACCCGGGAATTGGATTTTTTTCTCCCGTAAAAGGATCACCAGCAAAGTTGTATTCCCGGAACGTGACGTAGATTTGCTTTTCCACTACATGCTGGATCGACTCAATATAGGCTTCGACCAGTTCCATCTGGTCCTGGGTATTGCGAACGATCAACTGTGAATTAGATGGATTGTAAATAGCGGAACATTCCGGGCTGAAAGTGATCCCGGCATTTTCCAGAATACTTTTTGCCTTCGGGCGGGGCACATTTTTGACAGGGTCGGTGAAAGGATTTCCATCCTCAGTTTCGTGATCAAGCGAGTTCAGAAAAGTCGGCGGTACGGTGTACACATTCGTAAAGAGATCAGCAGCTGAAGCCGATCCCACCATCACCGCAAGAACCACCAGAATCTGTAATCGACATTTCATGCTTGGAAGCATGCGATTCTCTGCAGGTGAAAGTCAAGACTGGATCCTCTTCGATACTTGGCTCGAAACAAGAGGTGGGGCCGAAGTTGATCGTCGCAATGCGTGAGCACCTTTCTGAAAACTGAGTGATGTAGATAAAAAAATAGAACTTTTTTCAATCAGACCTCTGTGGGTTTCGATTCTCTAAATGAACCGGGTGAGCAAGACCTCTTACCCAAAGTAAAAGGAACCACAGAGAAAATGAAAATTTACGGAACCAGCTTCATTCTCACAGCCGCATTATTGCTTTTTGCATCAGATGCCCAATCGGTTGAATATCCGACGAGAGCAACTTCAACACAGCGTGGATACGCCACCAACCAGGCAACCGGATATGTTCGAGCGACAATCGGATCCAGTGCGTGGAGAGGGAGCGGAGTGGTTGCGAGACACCAACAGCTGCTCTATTCCTGTGCCCACGTTGTCTGGGATAACGGGCAATGGGCACCTGCTTCAGGGATTCAGTTCAATCGCGCTTACAACAGCCAGTCGCGCCCGGCGAACGGAAGCGGTCAGGGAGTGAGAGGTTTTCGCTATTTCACAGCCTACAGCAGCAGTGCAAGCCAACAGAACAATTCGAACCGGACCTTTAGCTCTGATTTTGTGATCATGTATGCCAACAGTTCGCTCGGAAGTGCTACTGCCTATTATGCAACAGATGGAGGAAATGCAGTCCTTTCCAATCGCTCGAAGAAACTGGTGGGCTATCCCTCCACAATCAAATACACCGGCGACCCAGGATATTATTATCAACACAATACCAATTATTTCACAACCCGGGCATCTCAGACATACGGAGATTATTTTCGATTCAACGGAGTAGGATCCGGAGGCGGAAACAGTGGGGGGCCTCTTTTTGTCCGGGGAACAAACGGGGTCTGGGGATTGGCGGCTATCTGGATCTCCGGATTGCCTGATGGAACGCGGGGAGGTGTCAGGGTTCTGGATGATGCATCCTACTCGATGGGAACCAATGCTCTCGAAACCCTTGGAGGAAGTCCACGGATCGTAAAGAAGTTTTCTAACCGGAAAAAACTGAACCTGCCGGATGGATCAAGCCGATACAAATTCAGAAGCGTGAATGCGAACGGGTTTATTGGGCACGTCCACTCAATAAGGTTTCAAACGAAAATCACGACCTCTTACCGTGCCGACCTGGATGTCTTTTTGAAATCGCCTAAAGGAAGAATTACCTGGATCAGTCGTGATAAAGGGGGATCTGCAAACCACCTGAAAGTGAATAAAGATTTGAGCGGGCGATTGAGAGGTCAGGTCGCAAACGGAACCTGGAGACTTTACATGAGAGATGATGCAAAAGGTGACCGGAGCGCTTTCCGAAACTTTTCTCTGTCGATTAGCGACTGATGTCTCCATACTTGACGCTTACTTTTCAGTTCTGACAAATTCCATTACACGATGAAAAAGGTTCCGAAGATCTGGTGGGTTTTTCCAGCCCTGGTATTGACCGCGGTTCTCATTCTGACTTTTCGAAATAGCGGCAGACAAGATGAGCAGGCCGATTCTCAATCACCGGGAGAAAGTGGGCCGGCGATCACGTTTTCCGAAACGGGGAAGGATGAAGTATCCGGCGATGCGCTGAAAGTGGATGAACCTGACTCGGTAAATCGAGGGCTGCATGGGGACATGCTCCTGAAGCTTTTCCGTCTCACCGAGAGATTTCAGTTAGCGGGGAATGAGGGTGAAAAGTATGCGATCTACCGTGAACTGTTGGCGCTCATTCAAGCCAGTGAGGAAGACGTGGCGGCGTCCGCTATCGTTGATTATCTTCGTTCGGGAAAAGATGCCTCCACCGGGTTTGAATTTGAGGTCGGCCCCGATGGTGCGCTGGTGTCTGCGCCTACGGTGAGAACCATGCTGCTTGATCAGATCGGGCAGCTGGATCCTCATTTGGCTCTCGAAGTTTCACGGGAAGTCATGGATGGGCGCACAAACCCCGACGAATACGCTCTGGGGATCCGGAATTTGGCCTGGTTCGATCTGGAGGGAGATACTCACCCCGAAATGGAGAAGCGATTTTCCGAAATGCTGGATGAAACGAGCTGGCTTGCCGGGCCTTCCACCGGATTTCTTGAGGCTTTTGATATCGCTGTCGAATTGGCTTCATTGAAGTCGTTTGAGAATATTGTCAGTGTGATCAAGCTGGAGGACGAAAACGGGGCTCCGGTTCTTGAGGGCGTCGAGAAAGCAGCGTTCGTGGCGATGGACAGGATCATGCTGAGAAATCCTGACGCAGTCATTGAGACTTTTCTAAAGGATCCATCGCTTCTGGATTTTGCTCCAGACCACCGTGCATCGCTTCTTTCGAGATTGGACATAACTCAGGCTTCAGAGCGGGAAGCCTTCGTTACTTACCTGAACAGGGGTGGTCACGGGGAAGGTGAGTTGGAGTATTTTGGTAGTATCTTTCCCAACGGAAATTACTTTTACGGCAATCGTTTGGTGAGCTCCCAGGAAGAGACTCCGTCAATTACTACGATTCAGAAACGGGATGCTGAAACTTTGCAAATCGTCAAAGCCATGATCCAGAACGGGGAAGTGACAGGGACAGCTATTGAAAAAATCCAGAACCAATTGGAACGTTTTGTTTCTGAAGTGAACAATGTCACTGAGCCGGTTACCGACTTGCAGGTAAAGTAATTCCCGTCATCAATCGATTCAAGGTGATCCGGTATGCAGCGCTGCCGCGGCCGAAGCCCAGGATGGAATCATCAGGATGGAAAGGATCAGCATTCCCCAAAAGATCACTCCGAGAACGAAAAGGTTAAATGCTTTGTGCCAGTGCATGATCAGGAAAATTACGGCCAGGATAAATCCCGGAATAACCAAAGCAAAACTCGCGGCATTGGCTAACAACTGACCAACACCCCAGCCCCAGTGGACTTGAAACTGTTTCACGAGGAACCAGATCGATGTGACGAAAGCGCCCAGTAGGCCGCAGGCAAACAGGAGTGGGGAAATAAAATCCAGTTTATAGCGGTCAGGTATGAGGTGATAAAATTCGTCACCACCGGAGCCTTCAGAAGCTTCTATGATCGCATAAAAATGCTTCACATAAGGCCAGGCTGCAGTGACGCCTTCCGGCTTGCTCTGCAGTTCCGGCTGAGTAATCGGGGGAGCCGGAGGAGGGATGTCTGCGTTCGCACAAAGGACGAAATTTGCGCCCAGCGTGAGGATCAGAATCAAGTGCTTCATAGGCCCTCGACGTTCAGATCAATTGCGTAAAAACCTTTCCTCGCAGTTACATAGAGAGTTTTGCCAACGAGGAGGCAATTGGCCGGCCCTTCCGGTGGAGCAATTCTCATGAGTTCTTTTCCTTCCGGTGAAAATGCGATCACCTTGCCCTTCCAGGTCACGTAAATATTTCCATGGACGTCGACGGTCATGCCGTCGCTACCGACAGCGGCAAACTCGCGCTTGTTTGTGATCTTTCCGGGCGCTTCAATATCGTATGCGTAAGTTTTCTCTGCTCCGGGATCGGCGATGTAGAGCGTCTTACCGTCGGGAGAAAGGATTAATCCGTTTGGTTTGGTGAGGTCGGCAGCGACCTGGGTGACCTTGTTGCTCTTGTCCAGGTAGTAGACTGCCTCGACATCAATTTCGCGATCTCCTCCACCTTTTCCATAGCGTGGATCAGAGACATAGATTCCGCCGATGCCGTCGAGGGCACAATCGTTCGGGCTGTTCAGTTTCTTTCCATCAAACTTGTCAGCGATGACTTTGTAATCTTCGCCCTTCAATTCTGTCACAAGACGGTTTCCTCCCTCGCAGGAAATAAGGTGTCCGCCCGGGGTCCAGAACAATCCGTTGGCACGCCCGGATCCTTCGCGGAAAACCGTAATTTTCCCGCTCTTCGGATCATACACATGGGTTCTCTCGTTCGGGATGTCGTTGAAGTAGATGCGGTCATCTGGACCAAGGGCTGGACCTTCGGTAAATTTATAACCTTCTCCCAACTGACGGAATTCCGCACCTTCAGATACGAGCGGTCCTTCATGGGCCGGAACCGGCTTGTCCACGGCAGGGCTTGGTTTGGGATTCTCCTGAATCCTGACATTTCTCCACCGGACCGTCATGGTATCGGTGCGTTTTCCGATTCCATGAACCTGAAGCGCGATGAATCCCTTCGCCGTCTGGGGGTCAGTCAAATCGGCAGCAGGGACTCCGTTGACCCAGGTGCGAATCCGGGTTCCGATCGCTTCGAGCCGGTACTTGTTCCACTCATTTTGTTTGAAGGCATAGCGAGCCGCCCGGTTGTCCTGATGATCGTCGAGCCATCCTTTGCGGCTTTCATCGTAAATGCCGCCACTCCATCCCCGCCGCGACGGATCAATTTCCATCTGGTAACCGTGGACTCGACCGTCTCTGTAATCGGGCTTGCTGAGAGATCTGAACTGAATACCGGAGTTCATTTCCGGATGGACTTTGAATTCCACTTCGAGAATAAAGTCACCGTAGTCCTTCTCGGTGCAGAGAAAGGAGTTCGGCGTGTTGGGAACGGTTGTGCCGACAATCGTTCCGTCTTCGACTGTGTATTTGGCTACGCCTCCACGTTGAGTCCAGCCATCCAGATTTTTGCCGTTGAACAATTCGGTCCATTCTTCGGCGTGTAAGGCGGGTGCGGTGAGGGCAACAAGTGCGAGTAGCGTGAAGGTTTTCATTTTGATGGGACGGGTTTGAATAGAAGAGCGATTCTTTCAGGGCGTTTTACGATTCCGTGTGTGATTGTTCAATGAGTTTTTTGAGCCGCTTCGCGACTTCAGGATTCTCACTGGCCACATTCGATTCCTCAGCGGGATCATTCTCCAGATCATAAAGTTCGAATGTCGAGCGGTCCTTCTTAAGGACATTTAGAAATATGCCCTTCCATTTGCCGTCGGTTACGCCTTTTTTCCCTCCCTGCTCGATAAATTCCCAGTAGAGAAACTCGTGTTTCGCCTGCTTGTTTGGATTCCCGGACAAGGTCGGAACCAGGGAAATCCCATCCGTGGTTTCGGGGCTTTCGGCTCCGGCCAACTCTGCAGCTGTAGGTAAAAAATCCTGAAACCCTGACAGAACATCTGACACGCTGCCGGCTTCAACTTTTCCCGGCCACCAGGCAAGCGTGGGGACACGGACTCCGCCATCATAGAGATCGCGCTTTTTCCCTCGCAGCATCCCGTTCGAATCGAAGAACTCCATCTCGTGTCGGCCTTCTGAATGAGGACCGTTGTCGCTGGAAAAAATGACGAAAGTGTTTTCTCCGATCCCCAGTTCGCGCACCTTGTCCAGAACCCGGCCGACATCGCGGTCAATGTTTCGGATCATGCTGGCGAACCCCTTTTCGGGATTGGCCCAGTCTTTTTTGGCAAAATCTCCGTAGTCGGGGACTTCCATCCCGTCGCTCAACGGAGGTCGACCGCCTTCGTTGTTAGCATGAGGCACATTCATCGCGAAATAGAGAAAGAACGGCTTTTCGCTTTTCGCTCCGGTCTCGATGAACTTCACGGCGTCATCGGCGATGAGGTCCGGGGCATAGTCATTTTTTACTTCGGCGACTCCGACACCCTCCTTTTTTCCTCCCATGGCCCCGTCTCCGGCCTTCCACTTCTCTGCTACAACATTGGATAGCTTTTCAACTTCACCGTTTCTAATCAGGAATTCAGGATAGAAATTGTGAGCGTGAAACATATTCACATAGCCATAAAACTGATCGAACCCCTGTTTGTTTGGCTCATCGCGAGGAGGCGGATTTCCGATTCCCCATTTTCCGAAACAGCCTGTGGTGTATCCAGCTTTCTGCAAAACCTCTGCGACGGTGATGTCTTCGGGTTTCATGTTCACCGGATTGTTTCCTCTAACGGTGCAATGGCCAGTGTGTAATCCTGTCATGAGCACACATCGGGAAGGTGCACAGACCGTGGAGCCTGCGTAATGACGGGTTAGCTTCATCCCTTCTGACGCCATTCTGTCAATGTTGGGAGTCTTCAGGGTCTCTTGGCCGAAACACCCGAGGTCGCCGTAGCCCAAATCATCCGCAAGAATGAAAATTATATTGGGAGCTTTTTCCGCCGCGTGAAGCGATGAAAGGGCGAGAAGAGACAGGGCAAGGAAGATTCGCATGATTACGCCTCATCCAATCACAGCCGCTGCCACTGTGCCAATCGAAAAACGCGGACCTCGACAGAGCAGGTGTTGCACTTCAAAATAGTGAGCATGAAATGCTGGCTATTCGCTCTTCTCCTTTTTCTATCTGTACCCTTTCTTCATGCAGAGTTAGAGGTCGGCGCCGGAAAAATCGACATTTCGCCGCCCATGGGCGTTCCGCTTGACGGTGCGATCAGCCAGAATGGTGTCGTCGAAAAAATCCACGATCCGCTTCATGTTAGGGCTTTGGTTTTTTCAGATGGGAAAAAGAAAGCCGCGCTTGCGGTTGTCGACAACACCATGATCTCGGACGCCATTTTCGATGAGGCGAAGATTATTATTGAGAGGGAAACCGGAATCCCGGGGAGTCATGCCATTCTTGCCGCGACGCATTCCCACAGCACCCCGCGGGGAGTGATCGACTTGGTCGACAATGAGAAATTCGACGCCTATTTGGATTCTCTTCCCCAAAGCATTGCCGACGCGGTGATTAATGCGGACAAGAGCCTTGCCGATGCTTCGGTCGGTTGGGATTCCGTGGAAGCACCAGAACATGTCTTCAACCGTCGCTGGTTCGTCGAGGAATCTGGAAAAAGGGCTAATCCTTTCGGGAAGACCGGGGAAAAAGTCAGCATGAACCCCGGTAGGGCGGGGTTGATCAAACCTGCCGGTCCCGTTGATCCCGAACTTTTTCTCCTTTCGGTTCAGTCCAAGGGCGGAAAGCCTGTCGCGGTGATGGGCAATTATGGCTTGCACTATGTCGGCGGGATCACAGGACGAAATGTCAGTGCTGATTACTTCGGTGTGTTTTCCGAACTGCTCGGAAAGAAGCTCGGAGCCGGAGAGGGGTTTCTCGGAATCATGAGCAACGGCACGAGTGGGGATGTGAATAATAATGACCTCACTGCAGAACGAAGAAAGTATCCACCTTTCGAAAAAATGACCCTCGTTGCGACAGCTCTCGTCGAAAAAGCGATGCCTGTGCTTGGAGCAATTGAGCATCAGGGCGTTGCCGAAATTGATGCCGCTGAAATCATTTTGAAGCTGAAGGTTCGCAAGCCTGATGCCGCGTTGATTGCCTGGGCAAAGGAGAATGAGGCCCCTGAAAATTCGCCTCTTCGTAAGACCCGCCCTCAGGTGTATGCCCGTGAGAATCTGAAACTGGCGGAGTATCCCGATGTAGTTGATGTCAGGATTCAGGCCGTGCGGATCGGTGATCTGGGTATCGTGGGCATTCCCAATGAAGTTTTTGCCGAAACTGGATTGGCCATCAAAAAAGCGAGTCCATTTGGCGCGACATTCATCATGGAACTGGCGAATGGTTACCATGGCTATCTGCCTAGCGCCCAGCAACATGAGTGGGGCGGTTACGAGTCCTGGCCAGCACGGTCGAGCAATCTGGAGGTGAATGCTGAGGAAAAAATCCGGGAGGCGGCGCTGAAATTATTAGAGGAGTTGAAGAATTAGGGTAGCGAAAGCTGGAAAGCTTTCGTCCACGCAGGTGCTGTGTGGCGCGCCCGCACCTGATCCAGGCCGTCGAAATTGTCTCCAGTTTCGCGGTGAGATCGAAAACAGTGATCAAACTCTGTTCCATCGTTGACCATACCCTGTTCAATCGTAGAGTCGGCTTGTGTCTTCGGGCCTGCCAATCTCAAGCATTAGTGAACCGCTCACGGTTTCGGGAAAATATTTCCGGGCGGGGCAGGAGAGTATCTTTGTCAAAGCGGTGACCTTCGGTCCCTTTCCGGCAGGAGCTTTTCCCGATGAGGGAATGTCAGAGTTATCACGCGTTCGCGAAGAGCTTGGCGCCAATGCCATCCGAATTTACGAAATTCCATCGGTGGAATTTCTGCATTGTTGTGCGGAAATAGGGCTTCGAGTATTCATCACGATTCCCTGGTCGCAGCATGTGGATATTTTTTCAGACCGGGAATCTCTGGTCGAAGGGGAACGAACATTAATCGAAACCGTCCGGAAATTCCGGGGGCATCCTGCGGTTGCTGGATACTTCGTAGGAAACGAAATCGACACGACTCTCGTTCGCTGGATGGGGCCGGAAAAAATCAGGGAGGAAATGGAGCGCTGGATTGCTCTCGGCAAAGCCAATGATCCGAATTCTCTTTTTGCCTACGCCAACTATCCAAGTACGGAATATTTGCTGCCGCGTAATCAGGATTTCATCGCCTTCAATCTCTATCTCGAAGATCCTGAATCTCTCGGGAATTATTTAAACCGTCTTCAGAATCTCGCAGGAGACAAGCCACTTCTGATCAGTGAGTTCGGATGCGATGAAAAGGCACATGGCGAAAAAGGGCAGTCCGAAATGCTGAGTTGGCACATCGATGAGGTCTGCAAAGCCGGGGCCGCCGGAACCACCATATTTTCCTGGTCGGACCGATGGCAGCGTGGCGGGAAGACCGTGGAAGACTGGGATTTCGGACTGACGGATCGCGAAGGGAATGCGAAACCCGCCCTGAAAGCTGTTTCCGAAAAGTGGGCGGGAATTTCGCGTCCGGTTCAGGGTGTAGAGATCTCAGACCATCCGAGAATTTCCGTGATTGTCTGCACCTATCTTGGAAGTGAGACGCTTGTGGGATGTCTGAAGTCGATTTGTGAATTGGATTATCCGGCCTTTGAAGTCCTCGTCGTTAATGATGGCGACGATGATCGTATCCGCGAAATTGTCGAGTCGTTCGAAAAGGTGAAGCATATCGGAATTCCTCATGCCGGTCTCAGCTATGCACGCAATGTGGGGGCGGAGGCTGCCGATGGAGATATTTTTGCCTACACGGATGACGATTGCATTGTCAGCCGCGACTGGCTGTCCTGGCTCTCGCGGATATTTCTGGAGTCAGAAGAAACCGGGTGTGCCGGTGGTCCTAATATTGTTCCCGAGCTGTTGACACGGAAGCAGGCAAAAATCGCAGCGGCTCCGGGTGGTCCGGCTCATGTTCTCCTGACAGATACAGAAGCAGAGCATGTCCCCGGCTGTAACCTCGCTGTCCGGCGTAAAGTTTTTGAAGAGATCGGCGGATTTAATCCGACCTTCCGGACTGCAGGTGACGACGTTGATTTTTGTTGGAGGATTTCTGAGGCGGGTTACACGATTGGTTTTCATGCGGCTGCGTTTGTCTGGCATTACCGCCGGTTTTCGTATCAGGCTTACGCGAGGCAACAGCGCGGTTATGGTCGGGCGGAGGCCCTGTTGATGCCTTTGCACGAAGAGAAATTTCGTCACCTCGGTGGCGCCGAATGGAAAGGGCAGGTCTACGCAATCAGACCTGTCGGAGGATCTGTGATTTATCACGGTCGCTACGGGTACGAACCGTATCAGTTTCTTTACGCTGATGGAGACAGTGGAATCAGCGAGCTGCTCTTTCACGTGATTTGGTGGGCAGGTTTTGTGTTATTTGCGCTCTTGGGAATTCTATTACAACCGCTTTGGATCCTTACCGGGGGAATGGGCTTGTCCTCACTGATTGCCGCGGTGAAGAAGGCCCGCCGGATGCAAGTTGATCTCCCCATTGACAGTGATGGCACGCTTCTCGCTCTCGTGATTTTGATCTTAGCTCAGGGGTTCTTACGCAGTTGGGAACGTATGAGAGGCGGCTGGCGAATTGTTGATTGGGGCGGAAGCCTGAAGGGGATTGCGAGGGCGACCATCGAAAAGCTGACCCGCAAGCGATGGTGGCGAAGTAGAGAATTAAAATTCTGGAGTACTGCAGGCGTCGGACGCGAAACACTTCTTGAAGCAATTCAGAAAGAAGACCCGCGTTGGAATGATGATCCCGAAGGTTTTTGTGATCTTTCTACCCGGGGCAAGTCTGTGAAAAGAGGACTGCTCTCGGTTACGGAGTATCATTCCGGAGAAAGGTGCCTAACCCGCTTGTGTTCGGTAACCCGGATGAGCGGATTGGTGGCTTCTATTCTCGCGGTGGTGGGAGTTGCTCTCCTTGTTGGGTTTTGGATGCTCCTGCTGGCGACGTTGAAAAGCGGAGTCGGCGCATACGTGGCAGTAGCAGTTACCATTTTCCTGGTGACCCATTTTTATGGGAAGGGGCTTTCGAGAAAACGGCTCAAGAGGATTAAAAAGGCAGCAGAGTCAGTTGGTCTGACCAGTGTAGACTGAGTTCACCAAGAGGATTTGGAGAACGTCCAGGGTCCAAGCTCCCTCTCGCCACTCACTTTCCAATCACCGAAATCGCTATCCGTCTCGTATGCGGAGCCCGGCGATGTTCGAACAAAAACACTCCCTGCCAGGTGCCTAATTTCGGGCGTCCTCCGATAATGGGGATTACCTCTGATGTTCTTGTCAGGGCCATTCGCAAATGGCTGGGGCTGTCGTCGGGGCCTTCGAAGGTGTGGACGAGATATGGCAAATCCTCGGGAACAAGGTCGTCGAAAAAAGCGTGGAGGTCGGTCCGCGCCGACGGGTCGGCATTCTCCATGATGACGAGGCTCGCGCTGGTATGCTCGACAAAGACGGTGATCTGTCCGTTTTCAATACCGCTCGCGGTGACGGCTCGCTGAACACGGTCAGTGATCTCATAAGTTCCTTTCCCGCTTGTGGGAACGGTGAATTCTTCGCTATGGACCTGGATCATTTTTCTGAGATAAAAGATAACACACTGCTTCGCGATCGTTTCGTAAAAGAAGAATACGCCCTGCCAGTGTCGGGGTGTTCCAGGTCATCGAACTAAGTGCTTCGAGTTTGACCATTTCCTCAAATCCTTCGGGACTGATTTTTCCGTAAATGAAATCTCCGTTCTCAGCTTGTAGAAGCAGACGGTCGGCGACGAGAAGTTGCTGGCCAAATCCATACCCACGAATTTTCCAGACCTTATCTCCAGTGCTCAGATCCACGCAGGCAAGCCGTCCCTCATCAAGACCGTAGGCGTAGCCGTCCAGAATAACGCTGGAGCTGAATTTGGTTTTCATTCGGTTCGTCTTCCAAATCTCCTTTACGCTCCATTGACCGTCTTCTTGTTTGGTGATTTCCAGCAGCGGGCTGGGAATTCCGTAGCTGGCTGTAAGAAAAAGTCGGTTTTCGCCAACTTTCCGCGGTTGGGCAACTTTGGGTAAATGGCCGGGCCAGGGGTAATTCCAAATTTCTTTTCCAGTGGCGGGATCCAGTCCGCAGGCATCTCTGGCATTGACGCTGACGATTTGAGGGAGGCCATTGATGGTCAGCATCACAGGAGAGCTGTAGCTTGCGCCGCTTCCTTTGTATTCCCAAACGGTCTTCCCGTCTTCGAGATTACAGGCGATAAGTGTGACTCCCTTTCCTCCAGCTCCCGAGACAAGGACGGCGTTCTGATCCGGGAGTATCAGTGGAGCAGTGCTCTTTCCCCACTTCGGAACTCTGCCTCCGGTTTCCTGAATAATATTCCGGCTCCAGATCAAGTCGCCGGATTCAAGGTCACAGCACATCAGTATTCCAATCGAACCAAATGCGAAAACACGGTTCCCGAAAATACTTGGAGTTGAGCGCGGCCCCTGTCCATCCATCCTGCCTGCCTGTTCGGCAGGTTCGCTACCTTCCTCCCCGTCTTCAGGAGCCAGGGAAAGCAGTCCCTGTCTCTTATACACATCTCCGAGCCCACGAGACCGAGGCTGATCTCG
>CAJXQE010000005.1 GCA_913058215.1 uncultured Verrucomicrobiales bacterium | reverse complement strand
CGAGATCAGCCTCGGTCTCGTGGGCTCGGAGATGTGTATAAGAGACAGGGATTTAACTGGTTGGGTTTGGTTGGCCACTGACCGGGGGTTAAACAAATTCGACGGATTCAAGACAATCGAATTCCGGGCGGAACAATCCAATCCCAATTCGCTGAGTAGCAACAAGCTAACTTGCCTTGCACAAGCCAATTCCGGTGAAAAATCGCTCTGGATTGGCACGAGTGACGCAGGCTTGAATCGGCTCGATCCGGTAACGGAGCAGATTACTGTTTATGACACCTCCCGGAGTCACTCCAAGGCATTACTGAGCGACTCAATTCTCCAGCTCGCTGTTACCGGAGACAAATTCCTTTGGATTGGCACATCAAAAGGGCTGAACGTCATGAATCTGATGACCCAGAGTATCCGGGCTTTTAAAGGGGAATTGGAAAATGCCCGAATCACCTGTATCCGCGCAGTTTCTGAGGAGGAAAGCTGGGTAGGAACCGCTGAAGGAGGACTCTATCGCTGGAGCCCGGCCGATTCAGATTTTTCCCGTGTATGGTCCGGTTCGGCTCCGATCACTTCGATAATCAGTGACAGTCGCAATGAAATGTGGATCGGAACCCAGGGAATGGGACTGTACCGTTACACTCCGGGCAGCAAAACCGGCCCGATTCCATCCAGTCTTCAGGCAAAAGACATTTCCTCCATTTTCAATGACTCGAATGGAGACCTCTGGGTTGGAACCACTCAGGGGCTGGCGAGGTTGCAACGTGGAGCAGGATCTTTCACCCTCTTTGTCAATCAGGCCCGGAGTTCAGACAGCCTTCCTGACAATCACATTCACGCCATTTTCGAAGGCCAGGCCCGCATGCTCTGGGTCGCCACTGAAAACGGAGGGCTTGGCCGGTTCAGTCTCGACCGGTATTGGTTCCCGCACATTCGCGAATCATCTATCAGTGAATCAGGTCTCCCCCATTCTTCGATCTGGGGGATGTCAAGCGGGCGCCAGGGCACCGTCTGGATCGGAACAGAAGCCGGTCTTGGAGAATGGATTCCTGAAGAAAACTTCATCAATTTGCCGCTTCGGGGGAAGGAATTCAGTGAGGTCTACACCACTGCCGTCTATGAAGATTCGAAGGGCCGTCTCTGGGTTGGAACAAAAGGTGAGGGGCTCATTCTCCGACTACAAGATGGAAGCATCACCCGTTTCAGAAATAATCCCGAAACGCCCCCAACGATTGGTCACAACTACATTTCCGCGATTCACGAGACAGAGGATAATCAGATTTTGATCGGAACCTGGGGTGCAGGAGTCTTCGAATATGAAGAGGCAAGCCAGCAGTTTCGATTTGCCCCCATGGTTCAGGGAAATTCACCGCAGTTTGTAACTCAAATCAGTCAGGATGAGGAAAAGCATATCTGGATTGCCAGTCGGGAAGGTCTCTTTGTTCTTCCGAATGCACAGAAAACCATTCTTGAATATCGGGAAGCCTTCGAGGAAGCCGGGGAACTGTCTTCAAATGCAATCACCAGCATCCGCCCGGGCGGGAACGGAATTCTCTGGGTTGGTACAGAAGACTCCGGTCTCAACCGCCTTCGCATTCCCGGCGGGGAAACCCAGTATTTGAACAGCAACAACTCTGATCTTCCGGATGACGCAATTCGTTCCCTCTTGATTGATAATCTCGGGATTTTATGGATTGCGACCCGGCTGGGGATCTCCCGTTATCACACGGCAAACAACAGGGTTCGAAATTTTGGAGTCGAGGACGGGCTTCAAAAAAACGGGTACCACCGAAACTCAGCCGCCATTGGAGCGGACGGTAAACTCTATTTCGGCGGCGTTGACGGATTCAATATCGTAAACCCGGATCCGGCAACACTTCCTCAAATCGAGCAGCTCCCCACACCGGTCCTGACAGGATTTGAATATTTCGGAGAAAGGGTAAAACCCGGTCCCGGTAAAATCCTTGAAAAGCCAATTGCTTCAGCGAAATCCATCGATCTCCCTTATGACAAACGTAACCGCTTCGCGATTCAATTCGCGAATCTCGATTACCGTTTCCCTGATCGGGGCTTCTTCCGTTACAAGCTGGACAATTTTGAATTCGAGTGGAACACGGCTGATGACTCGCGAAAGGCAGCGTATCCCAGCCTCCAGCCCGGCAGTTACAGATTTCATCTTCAGACGTCCGCTGATGGAAAAAACTGGTCAGAAAATGAAGCGCAGGTAGATATCATCATTTCACCTCCTTTCTGGAAGACCTGGTGGGCAAGAGTTGGAGCGTTCATTTTCGCTATCGTGGGAACGGTTTTCACTTCCCGATTTTTCATTCGGTCACGCACCGAACTTCTTCAACGGCGTGAAGAAAAGATCCGCTCTCAGAGAGACCGGGCCGAAGCAGCGCTGGCCCGTGAGCTTCAAAACTCTCTATTGATCGAACGAGCCACCAGAGAATTTCACGCAAGCCGGAGTGAAGGAAATATTTTAACGGAATCACTGAAAGGACTCGCAGATCGATTCGATGCTACTCAATGTCTTGTCCATCACATCCGGGACGACGGCGAAGGTGCCCAGGTTCTCAAGTTAATTGGTAGTTACAGCGCGGAGGGCTACCCCTTGATCAATCTTTTCCCCCTGGATCCTGAACAGTTGCTGATCCGGCAGATTCTTCAATCGGACCAGCCCTACTTCACTGATATCAACAAATCACTGCCTGATGATTTGCGAGAGAACCTCGACCGGTTTGGTGCGCAGTCCATGTTGACCGTAAGAACAAATTTCAATGACACGCCAAACGGATTGATCACCCTTTTACAAACGAAAGATCACCGTATTTGGGACAACAATGATACCACCCTGCTCAATGCCCTGTCGCCGCAGTTCGGAATGGCAATCGCTCAACTCGATCTCTCAGAAAAAGAGGAAATACACCGTACCCAACTGGAAGAATCGAGAAAGAATGCTGAAATTGCTAATATAGCCAAAACTGATTTCCTGGCCAAAATGACCCATGAACTGAGAACACCTCTCAATGCCATCATCGGTTTTTCAGAGATGATTCAGGAAGACAAAACCCTCGGCTCCCGTCAACGCCAGATGATCGACATTGTGAACAACAGCGGTGAGCATCTCCTCGATGTCATCAATGATATTCTCGACGTTTCTAAGATCGAAGCTGGAAAGGCAGAGAAGAAGGAAGAGCTTTTCGAACTCTCCACCCTCCTCCGCTCGGTCTATGAAATGCTTCGTCTGCAGGCAAAAACAAAGGAGATCACCCTCGAAATCGTAGCGGAAACCAGTTTGCCCGGCACCATCAAGGCAGACCGCAGTAAGCTGCGTCAGACTTTGATCAACCTACTCAACAACGCGATCAAGTTTACCGAAGACGGAGGGACCACCCTTTCAGTCAAAGCATCGGCACTTGGAGAGCCGGAGGAAATCGATGGAAAGATGAGCCGTCCAGTCAGGGTTCATTTTGAAATTCGCGACACCGGAATCGGAATTTCCGAAGAAGACATTTCCAAGCTTTTCAAATCCTACTCTCAGACTGAGTCCGGGAAAGCATCGGCCGAAGGCACAGGCCTCGGGCTGACAATTGCCAAAAGCTTTGTCGAGCTGATGGGGGGTAAAATTTCTGTGGAATCAACTGTTGGAGAAGGCACGGCTTTCGGGTTTTACATCGACTGTTCGGAATTTGCTCCTGGTGAAGGACAGACGGAGGACACGACGCTTGCGGTAACCGAAAGAAACGTTTCGCAAATATCCGGTCATGTCTCGAATCTCGATCCGGTCAGAATTCTAATCGCTGAAGACCAGCCGACCAACCGCCTGCTACTTCGTAAGATTCTTGAAAAAGCCGGATTCAGTGTCGAAGAAGCGCACAATGGCGAAGATGCGGTCGACCGTTGGAGAACATGGAATCCGCACTTGATCTTCATGGATGAGGACATGCCGATTATGAGGGGCAGCGAAGCAACGCGCCTGATCAAATCAGAGACGGACTCAGGAGAAAACAATCCCATAATAGTTTCCCTGACTGCCTACGCAATGGATCAAGCCCGCCAATTGGCGATGGACTCAGGAAGCCAGGATTTCGTTGCCAAACCATTCAAATCGCACGAACTCTACAGCGTCATTTCCAAGCATCTGGAAGTCGACTACATTTTCGACGAAGTCGCCTGAGAAGGAAACCTCTAGCGATCATCGCGGCCAAGCACCTCGTATTGACCTGCCACTTTGCTGGCGATACAATCTTTGCTCGCTTCCACCCATTCCGCAAAATGTGCGCTCGCTTTGTGCTCCAAAAAAGCATCGCGACTGGTGTAGAGTTCGTAAATCGCAAACTTATCCGGATCGTCGACATGCCGGGACCATTCCCACTTCAGGCAATCCGACTCTTTTCTCGAACCGACAGCATTCCCCTCCAGCGCCTCAATTAACTGGTCTGCTTTTCCCGGAACGGCTTCGATGGTGACAACTACTGCTAACATGCTTTCTCTTTTAGGTGGAAATACCATTCACTGCAAGTTGAGGTTTTCCCGGCCCCCTTCTTCTGCGAGGATTGCGATTATTCATTCATGAAGGCCTACCTGCAGACAATGCGTTTCGACCACTGGTTGAAAAACGTTTTCCTGATCTTTGGACACACTGTCGCAGTCGTCCTGGCGCTGGATTTTGCAATCACCGGGAAACTTTTGATGACCGGTTTGCTCAGTCTTGTACCCGTGTGCTTGATCGCCTCAGCAAACTACGTTCTCAATGAGATTCTCGATGCTCCCTTCGACCGGCTTCACCCCACAAAACGCAGCCGCCCTCTCGCTTCGAATCGCGTTAAGGCGTCACGACTCTGGCTGCTCTTCATTGGCCTGACGGCTGCAGGATTTCTCTGCGCTGCCGCGTGGTTTGAGAATTCCGGCTACCACATTGCATTATTGCTCCTATTCCTCAACGGCCTCCTCTACAATGTCAGACCCGCTCGATTAAAAGACCGTGCCTTTGTTGATGTGATTGCAGAATCTTTTAACAATCCAATTCGACTCTGGTTGGGATGGTTTGCCCTGGTTCCGTTCGCCGAGTTTCCACCGCTCTCCATCACCCTCGCATGGTGGAGTTTCGGGGGGCTGTTAATGACAGGGAAACGCTATGCGGAATACCGATTCATCGATAACCATGAGGTCAGTGGAAACTACCGAAAATCGTTCCGAAAGTATTCCGAGAATTCCTTGATCATTGCGATGATCACCTACGCCAACTTGTTCTGCTTCAGCTCAGGGTGGGCAGTTTGTCAGTATCCCCCATTGAACAATCTCATCTTTGTTTTTCCGCTGATCATTGTAGCCGTAATGGCCTATTTCCAGACCGCACTCAGTCGGAAAGGAGTTCGGCTGGAACCCGAACAGATGATGCGACGACCCGTGATCGTAGTCTGCACAATCCTCACCTGCCTACTCACCTACGCTCTTGTGGCAGCACACAGAAATGAATCTTTCCGAATCAAGGAATGGTTCGGAGCGCCGGATTATTCCTCCGGCTCTGAAATGAAAATCGAAAACTCCTAGAGTCCCATTCCGGGTGGGAGGCCCATTCCCGCGGTCACCTTGCCCATCTCTGCCTCACTGATTGCCTTGCCCTGTTCGATTGCCTGTTTTACACCGCTCAACACAAGGTCTTCGAGAATTTCAACATCTTCAGGATCGACAACCGAAGGGTCGATCTTGATTTCCAGAACATCTCCGGCGCCATTGGCTTTGACGGTCACTTTACCGCCTCCAACACTTGCCTCGACTTCCTGTTCGGCAACTTCTGCCTGCATCTCAGCCATCTTTTTTTGCATCTGCTGAGCCTGCTTCATCATTTTTGCTATATTCATACCTGGTAAATTCGGGGTCCTCTGTTTTTTGGATCTTCTAATTATTTCGAATCTTCCGTCGGGAGAATTCTTGCCTGAAAAACTTCCATCGCCTCTTTGATGAGGGGATCATCACTGAAATCCTCTTTAACTTCCGGCTCCACTTCTAATGGGGCCTGTTGCGCGATCTCCGCCGCCTGAGCAGCAGCTTCCTGCTCAACTTCTTCAGGAGTTGCCTGCTCCTCTTCTTCCTCGATTTCCAAAGGAGTAAGATCATCACTGACTTCAATGAGGACCTTTAGATCACTGCCCGCCATTTTGGAGATCTGCTCCTGAATGAACGACTCGTGATGAGAAAGCGATTCGCGGTAAAAACGTTGTTCCGTCGGATAACCAATCGCGAACTCGCCATCCTCGTGACGCAAAAACTGAGCAGCATCAAGCCACATACTGAGGACAGGACGCTCGGCAATCAATTCATTGCGCCCGGCTTCCCAAAGTGCGGCACCACTGAGGGGCCCACTTGGCATCGGAACCGGAACTTCTTCAGGCACCGCTGTTGGTTGCACGGTTTCCACTTTGTTCTCCGTTTCCTGCGATGCTGGTTCGACAGTTTGTGGATCCGGTTCAAGCGGAACAGGATCCGCGCTTCGTTCCTCAGCTTCACTTGATTCGACCGGGGGAGAGACCACGGCAATTTTCTCGATGGAGGCAGCAGGCTCTGCTGCACGTTGCGTTACCGGAGAAGTTGTCGTCGCTGAGGATGCGGCGGACTCAGGAAGTTTCTCAGCAGCCAGCGCGGCATTCGAAACGAGAGCAATCACGTCTTCGATCGCCGTCTCACCGAGTATTTGAATCGCCTTGATCGCCGCAATCTCAAGATGAAGCTTCTTATTGGGCGCCCACTTCATTTTGGCATCCGTCTCGGCAAGAAGATCAATAATCTTTAAGAGGCGTCCCGTCGTGATCTTGTCGGCGTGGATCTTCAACACTTCAGCGAGTTCAGGAGGAACGTCACTGCCCTTGGAATCCGGATCGACTTTCAAGACAAGAATATGCCGAAAATGCCCGATGAGATCGGCGAGCAGCTTCGAAAGGTCTTTTCCGGACTCACCATGTTGATAAACGTTTTCCAAGGCTGCCGCATTGTCCCGATCCAGAACCAGGCCCGCTAAATCACTGATCGACTCGGCCGAGTTAAATCCAAAAATCTCAAGGACGTTCGATTCTTCAATCGAGTTACCACAGAATGCGACCAGTTGATCAAGCATCGACTGAGCGTCTCTCATACCTCCATCAGCTCCTTTTGCGATCGCAAAAGCTGCTGCGTCAGTGATGACAATGCCTTCTTTTTCAGCAATGAATTTCAGGTGCGTAGCAATGATATCCGTCGGGATTCGACGAAGATCAAAACGCTGACAACGGCTGATGATCGTCGGAAGAATTTTCTGCGCTTCGGTCGTCGCAAAAATAAACTTCACGTGTGGCGGCGGCTCTTCGAGCGTCTTCAGCAAAGCATTGAACGCCGCCGTTGAGAGCATGTGAACCTCATCAATGTAGTAAATCTTGAACTGTCCTGACGAAGGAGCGAACTGAACCGTTTCCCGCAAATCACGAACCTGGTCCACTCCGTTGTTTGAAGCACCATCAATTTCAAGGACGTCGAGGCTGTTTCCTTCGGCAATCTCTGCGCAAATGGGATCATCCGGATCAAAATCCACTTTAGGACCGTCGGGACAATTCAAGGCCTTCGCCAGAATCCTCGCGGTTGATGTCTTTCCTGTCCCGCGGGGCCCGACAAAAAGATACGCATGGGCCAAACGCTCCTGCTCGATGGCATTTCGAAGAGTTTGAACCACGTGATCCTGACCCAGCACATCGTCAAAAGTGCGGGGGCGGTATTTCCGGGCAAAAACCTGATAACTGGGCTGATCGCTCACCCCGTCACTGTAGATAGATTTTCACGAAGGAAAATGAAGAATAATGATTTTTTTCGTCCGTTCAGCGATTCAACTCTGATGCGCCTTAAAGCGGGCCAGAGTTTCCTCCCTTTCCGCAGAATGATCCACCATGGGCAATGGATAACCGTCCGCTATGGGTCGTTCATCTTCAGAAGGTTTCGCAAACCGGGCCGGCGCAACTTTCTCCAATTCCGGAATCCACCGCTTCACATACTCCCCATCGGGGTCGTGGCGGCTGCACTGGGTCCAAGGATTTTGAATGCGGAAATAAGGCGCTGCATCCGCCCCCGTGCCTGCAGACCATTGCCAACCCCCGTTATTATTGGCAATTTCTCCATCGATAAGGTGCCGCATGAAGTGGGCTTCACCATGCCGCCAATGGATATGCAGATCTTTAGTCAGGAACATTGCCGTGATCATTCGAACCCGGTTGTGCATGTAACCGCTTGCCTTGAGCTGCCTCATTCCCGCATCAACAATCGGAAAACCGGTCCTCCCCTCCTGCCATTTCTCAAACCGGTCATCATTCCCCGGGTCATCCCATTTCAGACCTCGCCATTTCTCATTGAAATCAGTTTCGAGAACTTCCGGAAAATGCCAGAGAATCCCCATAAAAAATTCACGCCATGCCAACTGCTTCTGAAAAGTGTGAATTGATTTGCGGGACGATTCGGATCGGGCCGCAGAAAGCGCATTCTCGGCTTCCTGAAACACTTCCCGGACAGAAATGGTTCCATACCTTAAATCTGCGCCGAGTCGAGAGGTCGCATCAGCGGAGGGACTGTCCCGGGTCTCTGCGTAATGACGAATGCCTTTGTCGACAGCTTCGCGAAGCCTTTTCCGGGCCGCCTTCTCTCCAGCTGCAAGTTGTTCGATACCCGGCTCTCTGAGCCCCCAGTCGGAAAGTTCCGGAAGATCCCCTGCCTGAATACGGGCTGGAGTATCCAGTTTTGTGACTCGAGTCATGGACCCGGGCTTATCCAGCTCGAACCACTTTCTCGAGAAGGGAGTGTACACTTTGTAGGGCTCGCCTTTTCCAGTCTTCACCTCGTCAGGTCCGTGGAGGGTGACATCATCAAACTCATGGAAATCGATTCCGATGGAATGACAGATTTCCTTCAGCTCCTTTTCCACTTTTCTGCCATGAGGATCCGGATCCCGATTCCAGAAAATTGCCCCGACTTCAAATTCGCGGATTAATTTTTCCAATTCCTCCGTCGCCTTACCCCGCCGAACGATCAGCTTACCGCCGGCCTGCTTCAGATTCTTCGAAAGCGAATCAAGACATCCACATAGAAACTGCTGACGGCCCGCCCCTGTCCAATGGTGCCCTTTCTTCCATCGGTTTACGACATAGACAGGAATCACGGACTCCGAGCTGTCGACCGCATTTCTCAGAGAGAGGTTGTCGGATAAACGGAGATCGCGGCGGAACCAGTGGATAGAGGTCTTGTAATTTCCCATGATGGACCCTTTCGATACGTTTCCCGACTCAAAGAAGACGAATCAATACTCACTTATCGACACCACAAGCGGGCCTTATCCAGCCACTCGTCCGGGGAGAGTTGATCACCTGTAGCTGAGAGTTTCCGATAAAAACCCGCCTGATCTTCCTTCCCTCTTTTTTCTGCACCTTTGGCAAGTATGGCAGACTTTGAGCGAATCCCCTCACAGATCAGTTGAGTCTCTTCAGGCTTCAGGACCGCGTTCTTCAAAAGATTAAGCAATGCCCAAACCCGGAAGCGGTCCATCGCTGGAACGAGAAAGGATAGCTGATCAGAATGTCCACCTTCTTTCGAAATTAACGGGCCACCCGGGATCAGTCCGACCTCTTCATCAGCGGTAATCCTCAGCCACAGCTCGTAGTCTTCACATACTCTGAAGGCAGGATCAAACCCACCGGTTTCATCCCACAAATCACGCCTCATCATGACGCATGAAGGACCTATCGAACACCGCTCAATACTGTCAGCAAAAAGGTTCCCGCCCTTTTGCACCCAGTGCGCCGGTTTCTTTACGGGACCACCATCTCTGTGCCATTGCTCTTCAACCTGGGAAATTCGAACTGAGGGATTCTCAAGATGCCAGGCCAATTGAACCTCCAGTTTCCCCGGATACCAGAAATCGTCGGAGTCCAGGAAACAAACCCAATCGCTTGATAAGACTTCCACACCGGCATTCCGGCAATAAGCAGGCCCGGAATTCTCATCCAGGCTCAGCCAACGGTGACCCGCATTTTCGACCGCTGATCGAACTGAGCTTAGATCTTCCGTTGATGCGTCATCCACTACAACCAATTGAAGATCAATACCATCCTTCGACTGTATGCTTTGAACGGCCCGCTCCAGCATCTCAGGTCGATTAAAAACCGGAATGACTACCCCAACCGAACCTTTCATTTCATCCACGATTTTGAATTTGTAAGAATCCTTTTTCAGTGTTCCTTTTTGCAAAAGCGATCGATTTCCCATTTCGCCAGACTAATGAGTGACACAGAAGAGGAAAAGAACAACGGAACTCCGGATGACTACAAGATGCCGGAAGGTATTCCTGCGCCCCCTCTTCCCAAACCTGATTCATTTGATCTGAAGGATCTGGACGAGGGGTCAAGCGAAGTCTATTCAAAGAAAGCCGGAAAAGGGAAAAAGATTGAAGCAAAGGAACGGTCTCACCCCACCGATGTCTACAATAAATCGGTGAACGCCAGCAAGGGGGGCGGAGCCGGAAAAAAAGCCTGTGGATGTCTGGGCTGCCTCGGAGTCGTTGCCCTCGCAATTTGTGCTCTTATCGGTGGCTTATTTTACTATTGTGCCGGGGACCTGATGACAAGAGGATACAAAGTCGTACAGCTGCCAACTGGAGAACAAACTCTCAACGTTTCGCCCACAGAGCCTACATTCTATATCGGAACAATGGGAACCAAAGTGACTTACGACGTTGCCAACACGGAATCTCCAATTGCCATTCTTGCTGCTGAAATCGTCGTCTCAGGTGATTTCCTGGAAAACGCCAGCTTTCGCGCAATCAAAGTTATCGGAAAAGACAATGCCAGGTTTGCCAAAGACCTCAATATTATCGCCGCTGAGTTTTCTGACGAAGGCGTCAGTATTCGCGGAGACCTGACTGGACGGGTAATTCAGAACAAATAGAAACAGGAATCGAAAATTATGGTGGAAATCAATGCAATCTACGAAGGTGACCTTCGAAGCACAGCTACTCACGGACCATCCGGGGCAGTCCTGCAAACGGATGCACCGGTCGACAATCACGGCAAGGGCGAGAGCTACTCCCCGACGGACCTTCTCGCCACCGCACTTGGAACCTGCATGATGACGATCATGGGCATCTACGCCAACGGCCGGGATCTTGATATCAAAGGAACAAGCGTAAAAGTCTTTAAGGAAATGACTCCCGAGGCTCCCAGAAGAATTTCAAAGCTGACAACGGAGATCAATGTTCCCCTACCTGCAGACTCTGAGCATATCGCCGGTCTGGAAAAGGCGGCCTTAAGCTGCCCGGTTCATCTCAGTCTTCATCCGGATATTGAGAAACCGATTACCTGGAACTGGGTAGGATAAAGTTTGACCAGGTTCACGGGGTTTTGAAACTATAGGATCGATTGATCCCGAAACTCCACTCGGAGTCGACTGAAGCTCAACTCTACATTCGCGAACACCGTTCATTTCATTTTTCATGAGTGGCTAGACAGAGTGCTTGTTAAAGCCTGCCTCAATCAATCTCAAACAGGCCGCTCTCACCTCTTCCGGAATTTTCTGCGGTATTTGGAATCCCAGTTCGGGATATTTTTGAATCCGCTCGATGTCCCCTACCATCTCATTGATGAGGGCCTCCAGAGGATGCTCAGCCATTGGCTGAGCCGTAAATTGAAACTGAGGACAGTCGGTGAACCACTCGATCTCCGGCCAAACTTTTGAAGCCGTCGCGAAGGCTCGCCGAATCGTGTTTGGCTTCGTCACCACTACTATTTTTCTGACTTCTGTCCCCTGAGATTCCAACAGCCTCCGGGTAAGCGAAATATTCTCCCCGATGTTTGTTGCTTCCGTTTCTCTGAAAATTGCCTCTTCGGGCACTCCTCTCTCGAGGGCTCTCTCCGCAAAAACCTCTGCCTCAGGTCGATCCCATTTTTCACGGGTCCAGTTTCCCAGCGAACCTGTGAATACAATCCGTGAAGAGACACCGGCGTAAAACATTTCCGCACAGCGATCTGCCACCCGAAGATCGTAACTACCCAGGCCAATGATCACATCCGCCTGATCTGTAGGAACAAAATATCGATGGTAGTTCCAGAGAATTTCAGCAAGCGCTTCGGGACTCCGGCTCATCGACGGCGATCAGGCGATCACTTCCGAAATCGGTTCAGCCCCCTCGACGCCAACCAGCTTTTCATCCAGTCCCCCATGGAAAAAGCTGAGATCGTTAGGATCGAGTCCCATCAAACTGAGAATCGTCGCGTGAAGGTGTTTCACATGAAATCGATTTTCCACTGCGGCAGCTCCCAGCTCATCAGTTTTTCCGACGCTGACGCCACCTTTCACACCGCCTCCGGCCATCCACATCGTAAAGCCGTAGCTGTTATGGTCGCGACCGGTTCCTTTGGCATACTCGGCAGTCGGCTGACGGCCGAACTCTCCGCCCCATACAATCAAGGTGTCTTCCAGCATTCCGCGACGCTTGAGATCTTTGATAAGTCCGGCAACGGGCTTGTCGGTAGCACCCGCGTGAAGGTTGTGATTATTCTCCAAATCCCCGTGAGCATCCCAGTTCTGATCGTTGTGAGCGCCGCCGGAATAGAGTTGAATGAATCGCACCCCGCGCTCGACCATGCGACGCGCCAACATGCATTTACGTCCAAATTTTTCCGTCTTCGGATCGTCGATCCCGTAAAGTTTCTTCGTTTCCTCCGATTCCGATTCCAAGTCAATTGCCTCGGGTGCTGTCGCCTGCATTTTGTAGGCAAGCTCGTAGCTGGCGATTCTGGCCGCCAGATTGGAGTTATCGAATCGTGACTTCATGTGGCCGGCATTGAGATGATTGAGCGAATCAATCAGGGTTCGCTGCTCGGAACGTGCCATTCCATCGACATGTTTTAGATTCAAAATCGGCTCCCCCTTGGAACGAAAAACTGTTCCCTGGTAACTCGCCGGCATGAATCCTGAAGTCCAGTTCTTAGCCCCGGAAATGGGACCACCGGATTCATCTAACATGACAACATACCCTGGCAGATTCTCGTTCACGCTGCCAAGTCCATAATTGACCCACGATCCCAATGAAGGTTTCCCACTGATCACGGATCCGCTATTCATCATCAGAAGCGCCGATCCGTGAATCGGAGAGTCAGCGGTCATCGAATGGAGAAAAGCGATATCGTCAACACAGGTTCCAACATTGGGGAAAAGATCAGAGACCCATTTTCCGCTCTCGCCGTATTGCTTGAACTTCCACTTCGGCTCGACAATTCGGCCCTGATTCTTTTTCCCGCCACGACCGAATGTTTTTACATCGATTGTCTTCCCGTCCATTCCATACATGGTCGGTTTGTAGTCAAAGGTATCGATGTGGCTCGGACCGCCATAGCAGAATATGAAGATCACGTTCTTCGCTTTGCCGGGAATCGTCGGAGGTTTCGCTAACAAGGGATTATCGTAGGCCGTAGAATGAGGCGACGCTGCCTGCGTCTTATTGAAAAAACCATCGGCACCGAGCATTCCGGTGAGAGCCAGAGCGGGAAAACCACCGGCCACATTGTGGAGAAACTCACGGCGCTTTGTCTGGCCGCAAAATGTATTTTTGGTCTGATTTTTCATGATCCAGGGAGAGGGTAATTTCTAAATACTAATCCAGGTAAACAAATTCGTTCAAGTTCAAGGCCACCAGGGCAAACCTTTCGAGAGCAGCCTCTTCGCTGAGACCACTCCTCTTCAATTTTTCAACAAGCTCCACACAGTGCTTAACTTCGTCAGTTCGTGCCTTGCGCTGCAGGGCCAGTTCCAAACCAAACCTTACTTGTGACTCCACCGAGGAATCACTGGCGGACCGCAATCGCTGAGCAAGAAGTGAAGCCTGTTCATTCACAAATTTTGAATTCAACATCGTCAGGGCCTGAGTGGGAACTGTCGTCGCAAACCGGACTGCACAGGGCGAATCGGTATCGGCCTGATCAAAGTCAGCCAGCATCTGATATCGAAGGCTTCTCTTTACGTGAATGTAGACAGACCGCCTGAAATGATCCTGCTCATCTGAGGACACAGGCCAACCGGCTCCGGGTTTGGATGCAGTTGCGAGGACCTCTGCTGGCATCGGTGGGTAAACCCACTTGCCCCCTACTTTCAAATTCAACTTTCCGGAAAGGGCCAGCATTGAATCGCGCATTTCCTCCGCAGTGAGCCTCCGCATGTTGAAGCGCCAGAAAAGATCATTGGAAGGATCGTTTAGCAGATTCTTTTCGTTGGGGGCAGAAGACATCTGGTAAGTGCGGCTCGTCATGAGCTGACGATGAAGGTCTTTCAAATTCCAAGCATTATCGATCAACTGCTTTGCCAGAAAACTAAGGAGTTCCGGGTGAGTTGGATCCTCGCCCAGTTTGCCGAAATCATTAGTACTGGGAACAATCCCCCGGCCAAAATGGTGTTGCCAAACCCGGTTTACGGCGACCCTTGCCGTTAGTGGATTCTGAGGGTCGACCATCCATTTTGCGAGAGCGAGGCGTCGTCCTGAAGACTTAACTCCCAATTTCTCAACCGGCTCTACTTTTGCCGGCACTGACTCGTTCCCTTCTCCGAGAACGGAGGGAAAACCCGGCTGCACCTGATCACCCGGTGCATGCGCCGACCCACGAAGATGCACATGCAGGGGTAAAGGCTTTGGACCGCTTTCTTTCACCACATTCAAGGGTGTCCCGGGTATCTCGCGATGAGTTTCTCCGATCCGTTTTTTCGTATCGCGCCACTCCTTCACAATATCCTTACCGAACTGTTGCTTCAGACTGTTTTCCAACTTCTTCCCACCCCGATGGAGTGCTTCGGTGAGACTGTTAGGCTTCAGCGCCCCGGTTCTCAGAGCCATGTCGATAAACTGCCCGCCGCCGGTTTGATGACAGTGAGCCGAAAGCAAATTCTTACCCGTCTGGAAGGCACCGAGTGCTTCCGGGCCTAATTCAACTGTCTGATATTCGTTGACATAACCTGTCGCCTTGTAGATTTCCACTCCGTTCAGATAGACTTCGACATCTTCATCGTGATAGATTTCCAGAACCAGTTTCTCGGGAATATCCTTGGCCCCAAAGTTGGTTCGCATCCAGATGTCACTCGTCTTCCACTCCCTGCCGACAAAAACATTGGGGGTTCCTTTCGTTCCAAACCCTCCCTGAGATTTGGTCCATCCCTTTACGACTTGCCCGACATCCTGCCAACCCGGAGCCGGCATCTTGGTCGTAAAAGACCAAGTCGCTGGACTCTTGCGACCGTCATCCACAAAAGTCTTCACTCCCAGTTTGCGGGCATCCCCTTTTCTCTCCAACTTCCCGACCTTCTTCAGATGATTGGTCATCTGTGTTTCGAGAGATTTCAATTTATCCTGATCCGGAGCAATCCGTTTTTTTCGCTCTACTTCGAAATTGGCCAGCACCTCCGGCTCGGCCCACGGACGAATTGTTCCCGGGGTCTGATAAGGAGTCACCCCGTGAAAGAATGACATGAAGGAATAATAATCCTTCTGCGAAATAGGATCGACTTTGTGATCATGACAGCGCGCGCAGCCGATTGTCATTCCCATAAAAGCCTCGCTGGTTACCAGAACATTGTCTGCGAGAACATCGTAGACATGCTGCTTTCGATCCGCAGGTTCATCGTCCCACTGCATGAGTCTGTAAAATCCAGTCGCCGTCACCGATTCCTGCGTCGGCTCATCAATTTCATCACCGGCCAGTTGCTCGATGACAAACTGATCATAGGGCTTGTTCTCGTTGAGTGCAGAGATCACATAATCCCGGTAGCGCCACATCTCAGGCTTGGGATTGTCGCGCTCGAAACCATTGGATTCGCCATAGCGCACGATATCCAACCAGTGCCTCGCCCACTTTTCCCCATACTGAGGTCTGGCAAGCAGTGCATCGACAAGAGAAGCCACTGCCTGATCAGCATCCGCGGTGAATGCTTTTTCAAACTGATCCACTTCCTGCCTCGTCGGGGGAAGACCGATCAAATCGTAAAAGATCCGGCGCACCAGTTGACCGCCGCTTGCCGGACCGTTCGGTTCGAGCCCGGCTTCATCGAGTTTCGCGAAAACAAAGGAATCCACCGGGTTTTTCGACCAAGCCGAATCATCAACCTTTGGGGCATCGGTTGCCCGCAAGGTTTGGTATGCCCAGTAATTGCGTTGCTCTTCTGAAACCGTATAGCCCCGTTTCTCCGTCGCGGCCCCTTTTATCTCCAGTGCAGGATCATAGGGAACACCTTTCATCACCCATTCCTTGAGTAAGGCTATCTTGGCTTCAGGCAGCTTTGCCTTCGGTGGCATTTGATTGTCATCATCTTTGTAGCTGACCATCTCAAGGAGAAGACTCGCTGAAGGGTTTCCGGCATCGTATGCGGAACCGTAATCCCCTCCCAATAGAAGGCCTTCCCGGCTCGTGATTCGAAAGTTGCCCTTCAATTTTTCTTCCGCGCCATGACATTTAAAACAATGCTCTTCGAGCAAAGGATGAATTTTTTCGCGGTAGAAGGCAGCATCGTCCGCCTGAATTGATGTCAGGAAGAAAAAAGAAAGAACGATTGAACAGGGTCGAGTCATCGATGGAATAGGGTTGGCTCGCCGGAAACAGAATTCCCTCAACGATTTCACAGCTTAATGGAATTTACTCCAATGTATTGGTTCATCAGGAGCTTTTTTTGGTTAAATACGACATTTCTTGTCCGCGAATCATCACGCAATCACGGCCTACCGATACTCTTTCCGGTAAAACAGGGGCGTCATTCCCATGTGTTTCCGGAACTGACGGGAAAAGGCGGCCTGATCGTAGAATCCAAGATCAGTCGCAATATCAGCAATCGACTTCCGCGTTCGGCGCAGTTCATCGCAGGATGCGTGAACTCTCATTTTGATAATGTACTGCTGCGGCGGCGTCTTGAGATGCTCTTTGAATTTTCGTTCAAACTGCCTCACTGACAGTCCACTCAGTTCAGCCAATTTCGGGATGGATATCTCCCCGGTAAAATTCGCCCCGACAAATTCCAGTGCCGGCATCAGATCGGAATCCCGGGGAAGTAACTCCCGCTGAATCTCGTAGTCCTGAATCGTTCCCATGACTCCGATGACTTTTCCCTCCCGGGATCGCACCGGAATTTTATTCGTCAGAAACCAGGCCGGAATACCCTGCCGATTGATAAACACCTCCACAATTTCCAGGAGCGGCTCACCGGATTCGGCAACGCGAAGATCATCCTTTCGAAACTTTTCCGCAAGACTATGAGGCAGAAGGTCAAAGTCAGTTACGCCCCAGAAATCATCTTCGTTTGGATAGCTATACAGATCCAGCAAAGCCTGGTTGGCAAGCAGAAGACGCCCCTTAAGATCCTTCGCAAAAAACAGAACTCCGGGCAGATGATTGAACAAAAGCTGGAATGATTGTTCCGGCATCGTTTCCTCCAGGAATCGTTGTCGTAGCTGTGTGCCGGTTTGCATTTTCCTGTAAGAATCTCCTGATCTTATTCGTATACGTATCTGAAGGTTCCGGGATCGATAGAAAAGCACACCTTTTCGGTATCAATTTACTGTCAAAATACCCCGTGAAAACCGATTTGAATACATTAGACTCTGCAAATTATGACTGACGAATACAATCCTGAGGATGCTATCAGCGAATACGGTTACGGCAAAAAGTCCGGCATCGGTCAGACCGTTGCCATAGTACTGTTGTCGATCCTCTTTGTGGCTTCGGCGATCGGGGCTGTCGTCCTGGGTAAATTCTGGAGTGAAGAGCAGTCCAAATCCCTGACTCTCCAGCAGCAAATCAAAGTTTTCAACGAACGTCTCAGCGACCTCGAAAACAAGAATTCTGAGCTCTCATCACTCCTTGCTGACAAGCAGTCGGAAATGGAGAGGATGCGTGAAGAGTGGTCGACTCAAGTTGCGACTCTGGAAAATCAGCACAAAGATCAGCTGCAGCGAACTTACGGGCAGATGAACGAAATCGTTTACGACACCCGCAAGACCCTGAATTATATCGGTGATATTGAAACCCGTCTTCGCAAGGGGCAGAACCTCGACAAAGAACAGGCGAAGAAGCTCTCCAATGTCGTCAACGGTCTCGCTTTTCTCCACGAACAATACAAAAAGCCTCTCAATGAGTTCAAGGAGTTGGATCGCTACTTCAACGAGCAACTGGCACAGATTCCAGCGGCGCAGGCGGATCCCAAAGAAGCGGCTTCATTTGGGAAAAAACTATTCAAGAGCAAGCAATTGAAAGCGGAACGGGATCAGTACCTTCAGAACCAGGGGAAAAGAACCGCCATTGTTCAGGCAAAAGCAGCGGTGAACACCGCCTACTCAAGAGCTCAGGGCCAAATGGCAAAAGTCGCCATGAACAACAATCAGTATCTTGCCCAGCTCGATGCAATCGTTGCCTCAAACGAAACGAATGCCGACGAAATTGAGAGCTTTTTCAACACATCGAAAGAGATCCTCAAAATTCACGACAAGATCATGAGCATTGAGCCACCGAAAGCCGAAGCCATTCGTCCGTAACTCAGAGTTTCCGTCCAGGAACGAAAAAGGCCGGTCCCCGTTTCAACGAGTCCGGCCTTTTGAAATTCTGTCAGGGAAATCCGATGGATTCCCCTTAGCAAATCAGTAACGTGGAGGAGGTCCGTAGTAACGACGCTCACGGCTGTTACCAACAGCAGCACCTGCAACACCACCAACTGCGCCACCGATCAGGG
This sequence comes from uncultured Verrucomicrobiales bacterium, assembly GCA_913058215.1. GTDB lineage: Bacteria > Verrucomicrobiota > Verrucomicrobiia > Verrucomicrobiales > DEV007 > Arctic95D-9. Next base: position 41,570 of record CAJXQE010000005.1, on the reverse strand, counting down.
CACCAGTTCCGCGATTTCCGTCACCGGCAGCAAGAGCACCGATACCAGCTCCAACAGCAGCACCGGTTGCGGCACCCTTTTGAGTTGGAGTACAAGCAACTGCGAAGAGACCTGTTGCGACGAGAACGATAAAGAGATATTTAATATTCATCATTGTTATGGTTATCCTAAAGAGCCAGAACATCAAGAAACTATTTTGCGCATTTAAGGAACCTCACTCCATACGAAATTCACAAGCCCGGCACGGGTCCGTATGCGACAAATTTTGCCTTTGAATCTTTCGACGGGAGCTTGAAATCAAAGACGCTGACCCCGTGAATTTTCTTTCCCCGGTAGCGGCGTCCACTACTGGCGCCGTATATCACGTGTTGCCCGTCCTTTTTCAATCTTCCCAGGTAAATCATGACATGAGAAATAGGAGGGTCCCGCTCTGCAGTGGTATAGGTCCCTTCCCAGAAAAGAAGATCGCCCGGTTTTAAATTTTCAAAGGCTGAATGTTCCAGGGAGTAGATTCCACTCAGTTGATGAAGTTTCCCTGTCTTTTTGGCCCAATCGAAAATGGTGTGAGACATCCTCGGGACACTGGAAACGCCAGCAGAGGCAAGAGTATATTGCACCGTTCCGGAACAATCCATCCCCCCCGATTTGGGAGAGGTCCCACCGAATTTGTAAGGAAGCTTTTTGCGCGTCAAAGAGAGAGCATTCTCGATCAACTTGCGAATCTCTTTGGGATTCTCTTTAAAATCCACGAGGTCTGACGCTCGAATTGACGCCACCGATACCGACTCCGCCTGAACTGACATCACAACCAGCAATGCGGCGAAAACTCCTGAAAATAATCCGAACTTCACGAGGGTAAGATACGACGGCTACGTGGAATCACAATCACAGGAATATTACGCCAATCTCTTTGTTCGCTCGATTCGGATTTCCGGCTATGCTCACTCCATGAGCTTTAAGATCTATCGCAGCGCCAGTTCCGTGTTTCTTGAAAACACCGATTCTCCGGGACACTTCCGCCATGTTGATGAGGGCTTTTCTTTCGATGAACTCTTTCAATCTGAAGATCCCCGGGGTTACGTTGCCTCGGTTTTTGAAAGTGCTTCAGATGGGGAAGCCATCGACCCCGGCACTCCTTTTCAAGCTCCCATCGGGAATCAGGAAATCTGGGCAGCAGGAGTCACTTATTTTCGAAGTCGAACCGCCCGGATGGAAGAAGCGGAATCTGCCGGCGGCGATATTTTTTACGACAAAGTCTACGACGCGGATCGTCCCGAACTGTTCTTTAAATGCTCCGCCGTCAAAGCGCGCGGTCACATGGACGTCGTATGCATTCGGGAAGACTCCACCTGGGATGTTCCCGAACCGGAACTGACCCTCGCAATCTCCAGTGGTGGAAAGATTTTCGGTTACACTGCGGGAAACGATATGAGTTCCCGTTCCATTGAAGGGGAAAACCCTCTCTATCTCCCCCAGGCAAAGGTTTACAAAGGGTCCTGTTCGATCGGCCCATGTCTCGTGGTTGGCGATCCTTTTCCACCAGAGACGAAGATCGCAGTGAAAATCACCCGGGGTTCGGAAGAAGTATTCGGTGGTGATACCGAGATTTCCCAAATCAAACGCGGGCTCGATGAACTTGCCGGCTTTCTCTACCGGTCCAATGAATTCCCTCAAGGCGCCTACCTCATGACCGGCACTGGCGTCGTCCCCGATTCGGACTTCACCCTTCAGGAAGGAGACATCGTCTCCATCCAAATCGAGGGAATTGGTGTGCTCACGAATGCGGTCGAAAAAGTTTGAATCTGATTCCCTGAATAATTATGAACTCAGATGTGCTTTTAGACAGTGGTGACGAATCCATTTACACGCTTAAAACAAAAGCGCCCGGACCATCCGGAAACCTTCCCTTCTCGCAGGAACAACTGGCCACTCAACCGAGCGGTCATCTTTTTGGCTGGACCCAGAATGTGGGCATGGGCTGGGATGCTGACAAGGTTGCCGGTGGAGACTATCTGATACTGAGCACACAAGGCGGAATCCGTCAGGAGGACGGGACTCCCGTTGCTCTGGGATATCACACCGGGCACTTTGAAGTTGGCCTTCTCATGGAGGAAGCAGCGAAAACGATCACGGCTCTCGGCGGAGTTCCCTTTGCCGGGTTTGTCAGTGATCCATGCGATGGGCGAACCCAGGGGACTGACGGGATGATGGATTCTCTTCCCTACCGCAACGATGCCGCGACCGTTTTCCGCCGACTGATTCGATCGCATCCAACACGCAAAGGTGTCGTTGGAGTCGCCACCTGCGACAAAGGCCTCCCGGCAATGGCACTTGCCCTCGCCGGAATGCCCGACCTTCCCACCGTCATTGTCCCCGGTGGCGTGACTCTATTAAGCGAAGACACTGACGAAGACCTCGGCCGAATCCAGACCATCGGAGCGCGTTTTTCCCAGGGAGACATCACTCTTGACTATGCTGCCCAGGCCGGTTGCCGTGCTTGCGGTTCCGCCGGTGGAGGTTGCCAGTTTCTCGGAACAGCTGCCACCAGCCAGGTTATTGTAGAAGGATTGGGGATGACACTCCCCCACTCCGCCTTGAGTCCTTCAGGTGCTGATATCTGGCGCGACATGGCAAGACGATCCGGGGCCGCAGTCGTAGGATTGGAACAGGCCGGACTGACGACTAAAGATATCCTGACCGATGCCTCCATTGAGAATGCGCTCGCCGTTCATGCTGCTTTTGGTGGATCCACAAATTTGATTTTGCACCTGCCCGCGATAGCTCATCAGGCCGGACTGCGTCGTCCTACCGTTGACGACTGGCGGCGGGTGAATGCCAAGATTCCGCGTATCGTCGATGCCCTTCCCAACGGTCCCGAGCACTACGCCACTGTTCAGGTTTTCCTCGCAGGTGGTGTTCCCGAAGTAATGCTTCACCTTCGAGACGCAGGAATGCTCCAACTCGATGCCCTCACTGTTTCCGGAAAAACCCTCGGAGAAAATCTCGAGTGGTGGGAGAAATCAGAACGCCGTCAGCGACTTCGCGAGAAGCTCACTCAGCTCGACGGAATTAATCCTGACAATGTCATCATGTCGCCGGAAAAAGCTGCGTCGCGCGGACTCACTTCCACAGTGACTTTCCCCGGGGGCAATCTGACTCCTGAGGGTTCGGTTATCAAATCGACTGCGATTGATCCGAGCAAAGTCGACGAAAACGGAATCTATTTACACGAAGGACCCGCCCGCGTTTTCGCCTCGGAACCGGAGGCTATCGCCGCAGTCAAATCCAAGGGCGACGACCGCATTCGTGAGGGGGATGTCATCTGTCTGATTGGCTACGGCCCTGCCGGTTGCGGAATGCCGGAGACAGCGCAGCTGACTATTGCTCTCAAACATTTGCCCTGGGGGAAAAACGTTGCCCTCGTAACTGATGGAAGATTTTCAGGAGTATCAACCGGTGCCTGCGTCGGCCACATTTCTCCTGAAGCCTGGGCCGGTGGCCCCATCGGGAAAGTCCGGGACGGAGACCCCATTCGAATAGAAGTCGATTGCCGAAAAATGACCGGTTCTGTCGATTTCTCGGGAGATATCGATAAACTGCTGGCTCGCTCGGCGAACGAAAAACTAGTCCCCCTTCCCGGTGTTCCCAACGACACCAAACTCTGGGCTGCTCTGCAAAACGTCAGCGGCGGAACCTGGGGCGGATGCGTTTACGATGTCGATACGATCATCGCAAAACTGAATGCATAGAATATGAAAGAGGACCACCCAAGGTTCCAGGCGGATCAGAGCAGCTTCACTCGATGAGTGAAGCCTAACCTCGAAGACTCGCGAGATAAGCAATCAGATCCCGCAGCTCTTCTTCTTTCAAAGAATTCGTAAGCCCTGCCGGCATCAGCGTCCCGACATTCTTCCGCTCAGCGATCTGCCCGTTCGGAATGGTCTGCACCTTCCCGCTGGCGGTGTCCCGCAAATGCAGCACTCCATCACGTTCGCCCTCACTGTATCCCATGTAGGTCTCGCCTGACTTCGTCGTCACGCTCATTGAGAAGTATCCCTCCTTCAACTGACGATCCGGCCATAAGACGGACTCAACAATAAGGTCCAAGGGAAGCCCGGCACCGACCGTATCGAGGGACGGACCGAGGATTCCACCGACACCTTTGATCTGATGACAAGCGACACAGGTCATTTCAGCCTTGTGAAAAATTTCCTTTCCGGCAGTGACATCCCCGTTCGTTTTCACAGATTCAACAATCTTTGAAACTTTGTCAGGAGAGTAGACCAAAGCACCACTCTGCACCCCTCGCGCAGCATTGAGAACCTTAAGCAATTCTTGATCGCTTCGCCCAATCCGGCCCATCTCCATAGCGAGGGAAGAAGCTGAATCCGCAGTCATAGGCGGGTCCAGTTCTCCCAGTGCCACAGCAAGAGCGGCAGCTCCGTTCTTCCGAACAAGAAAAGGCTCCAACCATTTTGCTTCACCGGAACTCGCCATCGGCCGGGCGGCAAGATTCGCAGCAGCAGAAAGTCCCGCGTCCGAAAGCGTCAAGGCTTCAACAACTCCCAACTGAAGTTCTGAACTCTTCTCTGCGATTCCTTTGAGAAATGGGATTGCCTCTTTGCCCTGCAAACGGGAAACCGCAATCAAAGCGGCTACTCTTGCTTCTGGAGAAATCGCGGCATCCTCTGCGACCTTGCTGAGCGGCGCGCCAAGAGTTTCGACTTTCCAGAGTCCGACCAGTTCGATTGCCGCAGTGCGTAACTCCTCGTCTCCGGACTGAATCAGCTCAGCGAGTTTAGGGGCAAATGGAGACGCTGGCCGCTGCTTGCGGGTTGCCCAACTATCGATCAATCCCCGCAGGGTCGCTGTATCGACCTCACTGGAATTCAGTAAATCACGAATCTCTTGCGGGGTTCCGACTTTCGCAAGTACCCGCGTAAAACGCGCCCGCAACTCCGGCTTCAAATTCGTGTCGCTCAATTTGGATTTCGCAATTCCACGGGAATCTTCACCACCCAATATCTCCAGGGCATAAGCCAGATGTTCAGGTTGTGAGAACGCCAAAGCTCCTGATTTCGCTGCCGGAAGCCAGTGCGGGGCGAGAGCGTGGACTGTCTGCTCCAAGGCGTAATCGATAAACCGGTCCCGGGGATGATCGAGGGCTTGAAGAGCAACAGGCAGGGAATCCAGCTCATCGATTCCCGCACAAGCAACAATCCCCTCCAACCGGCTTCTTGCATCACTCCCATCAACCAAGACCCGAGCTTCCTCAAGAGTCGGATTGGCGATCAGGTCTGGAGTTTCTTTCATCCGCCAACTTGAAGGATCGTTAAGACCTCTTCCCTTCGCTGTCATCCGCCAAACCCGTCCGTGTTTTTTATCCCGGTCAGGATGACGAAGCGACGCTTGATAGTGGCCGATAATTGGATTGAACCAGTCGGCGATGTAGATGGCGCCATCGGGTCCCACCCGGGTTTCCACCGGACGAAAGCTACCATGATCCGAAACCATCAATTCAACCGGCTCCACCTTGGCAAATCCAGCCCCTTCTTTTATCAAAGGAAATGCAGTCACACGATTGGAGTAATAGCCCGCCACAAGCATGTGATTCTGCAACCAATCAGGCAGATGATTCGATACCACATACTCCGCTCCCATCGACTTGCCGGGGGTGGAACCAATGCTGGCAATCACCCCCAGATTCTTCTGATGCTTCGTCGGGATCAGTCCGGGAGTGACGTAGATCAGCTCCTTATTGTTCGACTTCACAAACATCGCCCCTTCGTTATCAAAGCCGATGCCGCAGGGATTCTGGCTGGCCATGGAGGGAAAACAAAAGGGCTCCAATTTCAATGTCTTCGGATGAAGTCGCCAGAAACCGGCTTCGTCTCCACGAACGATTCCCCATGGAGTTTCGATACGGGAGAAGCAGTGCAATCCCTGAGCAAAGTACAAACACCCATCCGGCCCCCAGGTAAAGTTGGAAATATTCTGGTGAGTATCGCCGATGCCGAAACCGGTGAGAACCACTTCACGGAGATCCGCCTGATCGTCCCCGTCAGTATCTTTCAGAAAAAGGATATCAGGCCCTTCACCGACATAGACACCGCCGTAACCCAGCGCAAACCCCATTGGCATGTCGAGCCCGCCGGCAAAGACGGTCGACTTGTCGGCCTTCCCATCCTGATCGGTGTCTTCGAGAATGATGAGCTTGTCATTGACCGACTGCCCCGGCTGAAGTTGTGCATAAGTCAGAGTGGTCAAGACCCAGAGTCGCCCCTTGTGATCCCAGTGCATCGCCACTGGATTGGCAATCCCCATCGATTCGTCGGCGAAAAGATTGATCTCAAAATCCGGATGGAGTTTAAATGCCGCCATCTCCGCTTGGGGAGAATTGTCGGCTGCTGTTTTCCCGACAGATTCGGCCTGGCACACTCCGAAAGCCAACAGAACACAAAGAGTAAGTAAAAGCTGCTTCATCATTTCACCACCTTCTTTGCTTCCTCCCAAATGGCCTGATCTGCCTGATCAATCAAGGGAGGCAGTTTTTTCAATTCCTCGACAAACCAACGCTGGTTGGCATCGCGGTGGTCACGGGAACTCGGAACATGCTGGCGGTCGCCAAAAAGAAAAGCCCAGTTGGTGGGGCGATAGTATTGAGTCCAGAGTGATCTCTTTTGGGCTACTTTTTCTAGAAAGGAAACGGGAACCTCCACTCCCTTATCGTCGAAAAAATCGGCAAGGGAATCTCGATAGAGAAAACCGTTTCGCGACGCAATTGTTTCCATCTCCTTCGCATAAAGTTTCAGAGTTTCATTCCGCTCTTCCGCGAACTCTCCAGCAGGCCCATTATTGGTGAACTTTCGGGGAGATAGAATTAGGATTCGAGGACTGATTTTTTTCAACTCACCTAATAATTTTTCGAATACCTCTGCAAACCGAGGCAGTACACTAAGACCTTGAAGAGACTCCATTCTTCCGAACTGAAGAATGAATACACCCGGCTCAATTTTCTCTCTCTGATCGGGAACACTCCCCTCTTTCGTATCTCCTTTTTCCATGTAGAAAAACATGGGGCGCTGTTGCCGATAGACAGTATCGGCGGGCCAGCCGATACTTCGGATTACCAGATTCTTGTCAGGAAAAGCAAGATAGAGCAAAGCTTCCAGGTCTTTCCCCCTTGGCATCCGGTACATATCCGTCCCACCCATCAGGGTGATCGTCTCTCCCTGCATCGGTTCGAACTTTCCATCCGCAAACGGAGGCAGAGGCTTCGCAGGTTTTTTGAAATGTCGAACCAGAGCCTGCGAGTCATCCTGCGTTGCCGGATCGAAGGCATATCCGAAGCCGACCAAAAAGCCGGATAACAAAATGAGAAACAAAAGCCGCATGGTGTTTACTCTGCAAAAAGCCACCCACAAAGCAAGCACGGGAAACCGTAGATCAGGACCGCGACCGTCCCCATCAATCGGCGGGTTCGATGATTAAGTCACTTTCGGCCTTAGTGCTGATTTCAAACTCCCCTGACTTCAGAACAAAATTCCCGGGGACAGTTTTTGCCTCCCCACTCAGCTCGATTGTCCCTCCATCTCCCGACTCCAAGCGGATCTGATAGTTGCCTTCATTCACTACCTTCACGCTCCACATTCCCATGGCATCCCGGTCTCCCGCACGCAAAGTCACCAATGGCCATTCCGGATGCCCGATCTCCGTTGGAATATTCTTCAATTCAAAGCGAGTCGTTTGATCCATCCAAAAAGAAAAGTCAGCTTTCATGTCGCTGATCAGGAAGGGGTAATCGGTCGAGACATTGTATTTCTCAAAAGGATCGGCGACCAAGTCATAGAGCTCCCATCCATTAAACTCAGCGGCTTTCCCTTCGTCGCGACACCATTTCGCATCCCGAACAGTCAGCCACCGGTCAGTGCGCACCGAGACTGCCGCATTTTTCAGATCAAATCCCGGCGGAGTCGATGAGGTAAAAAGAATCCGGTTCGGCCAGCGACGCGGTTTCCCTCCCGACTCCAGAACAGGCAAAAGGTTTTTCCCATCTAGTTCTACTTCCTCAGAAGGCTGCAGTCCGGCAATTTCCGCCAGCGTTGGAAACACATCTATAACGGTTGTGATCCTGTCGAAATGGCTGCCAGCCGGAATTTTCCCCGGCCACGAGACAAGGCAGGGAACACGAACCCCTCCTTCATGCACACTTCCCCGCTCTCCATAGAGATAGGCATTGAAGCGCTTTCCTTTTTCGATAGTCGGACCGTTGTCCGATAAATAGAAGAGGACCGTGTTCTCACTTTTCACTATCGCCTCAAGCTCCCCGATCAAAGCATCCGCTTCCAAGAACCCCTCACAAGATACGATCGCAAACCCGGGCTCCTCATCCTCATTCCTGCGGAAAAACTCTCTCACTTTTTCGGAGTTCACTTCCTCACCAACCGCAAATCCCTGAGCCTTCGCACAGTGAGGCCAGTTGGCTCCATTTTCCCATTCACCGAAAAAACCAGTCCGATAGCCACTTTTCTGGAACAATTCTCCAATCGTTGTTTCGAAGGAATTCATGACATGTTCTCCATTCGTGTCTCCTGATGCACCCGTCCGGTAGTGGTATCGTCCTGTCAGCAAACTCGCTCGTGTTGTCGCCCCAATCGGAGTCGCATAGAATCGCTTCAACTCGATTCCTGATTCGCCCAGAACATCCAGATTCGGGGTTTCCACGTCCTTGCTCCCCTGAATAGAAAGATCCCCCCACCCCTGGTCGCTCCCGATAATCACCAGAATATCGGGGCGTTCTCCAGCCGAAGCGGATTGATGAATCAAGAGGTAGATTATAAGGTATCGAAGCACGGTCTCACTCTGACCGCGCCGGATGTGATTCGGCAAGAGATCATTTTTCCATTTTCCAATACTGACAATCACGCTAAGACTCTTCCCATGTCCGAAAGAGATCCATCCACCCTTCGCAGTGCCCGTTGGTTTGCCCCCGATGATCAACGCAGCTTCGGCCACCGGTCGCGTCTCAAGCAGATGGGATACAATACAGAGGATTTCAAGGCGAAGCCCTGCATCGGGATTCTCAATACCTGGTCGGAAATGAACAACTGCCACACTCACTTTCGCGATCGGGCGGAGGAAGTGAAACGCGGAGTCTGGCAGGCTGGAGGTTTCCCTATCGAAATTCCGGTGATGTCCCTTTCGGAAAGCTTCATGAAGCCAACGAGCATGTACTACAGGAATCTGCTCGCCCTCGAAGTCGAGGAAACCCTGCGCTGTTATCCGCTGGACGGCACTGTCCTCATGGGAGGTTGTGATAAAACGGTTCCCGCTTTGGTGATGGGAGCGACTTCGGCAAATATTCCGAGCATTTTTCTACCTTCCGGCCCCATGCTCAAAGGATGCTGGAAAGGCGAGACGCTTGGCTCCGGAACCGACATGTGGAAATACTGGGCAGAAAGACAGGCGGGCAACCTTTGTGAAGACGGCTGGAATGAACTTGAAGACAGCATCGCCCGTTCGCCCGGCCATTGTATGACCATGGGAACGGCTTCCACGATGACGGCAGTCGTCGAGGCCCTGGGACTCTGCCTTCCCGGTTCGACCTCAATTCCTGCCGTTCATTCCACCCATGCGAGAATGGCGAGCGCCTGTGGTCGTCGGATTGTTGATCTGGCGTGGGACAAGGTAAGCCCGCGCGAGCTCTTAACGGAGGAGTCTTTTCACAATGCCATCGTCACGGACATGGCTCTTGGTGGCTCGACCAATGCCATCGTTCACTTGATCGCCATGGCAGGACGCGCCGGAATCAAGTTGTCGCTCGATCAGTTTGACGAAATCTCACAGCAACTCGGAGTCATCGCCAACATCCGTCCCTGCGGCGAGTATGTGATGGAGGACTTCTACGACGCCGGTGGAATTCTCGCTTTGTTGTCTCAGGTAAAGGATCACCTCAATCTCGATTGCCCCACTGTCTCGGGTGAATCTCTCGGCAAAAACATCGAAGGAGCTGAAGTCTTCAATGACGATGTCATTCGGCCACTTAGTCGATCCCTCTCAAAGGCAGGCGGAACTTTCGTGCTTCGCGGAAATCTGGCACCCGATGGCTGCGTCATCAAGCCAACTGCGGCCGATGAAAAACTGCTTCACCATTCCGGACCTGCCGCCGTCTTTTCAGATTACGGCGATCTGAAAGAGCGGATCCACGATGAGTCACTGGCCCTCACTGCGGATCATATCATTGTTCTCCAGAATGCGGGGCCAATCGGTGCTCCGGGAATTCCTGAATGGGGCATGCTTCCCATTCCAAACTACCTTCTCAAGCAGGGCATTCGCGACATGGTTCGAATTTCAGACGCCCGCATGAGCGGAACCAGCTATGGCGCATGCGTCCTTCACATCGCCCCCGAATCCGCGATTGGGGGTCCCCTCGCCCTGGTTCGCGACGGAGACCAGATCGAACTCAATGTGACCGAGCGCCGACTTCACATGGACGTATCTGAGGAGGAGTTGGCCAAACGCAAAGCCGAATGGAAACCACGCCCTGCCCGGCATCAGCGCGGCTACGGAAAGCTTTACGCCGATGAAATTACCCAGGCGCCTGAGGGTTGTGATTTCAAATTCCTCCATCAGGGAGAGGACTCACCTGAACCTGACATTTTTTAGCCTCGCCCGACTTTCCAGAACCGTTATAGTTCCATTCCATGAGCGATAAGAAGAAGTCATCTTCGGACTCAAAGAAAAAGAAAGATCATACTGACAAGGTGAAGCCACCTAAAAAGTATGACCGTCTTTCGGCGCGACTCGAAAGAGTGGAAGCTGCCAACAAGGACCTCATTCGCAGTCTTGAATCGGAAAATGAAGGCCTTCGGGACCTGATTCAAGATCTCGAAAAACAAAAAACGGCTGAAGCGACTGCATCACCGGAATCCAATCAAAGTTCGGGAAAAAAATGCTGTAGCGGTATCCGGGACTTTTTTAATCCTCCCACAGGTTCGATGAGTATGGTCCAGGTCGCTGTTACTGCGGTGCTGGCAGCAGTTGTCCTCGGACTGACGATCTTCAAGCTCGTCAGCAGCTTTCAGTGGAGAAACGCGATCAATGATTTACTGGCTGAACCCGGCATCGAAGTATTTGAAGTCGACCGTGTTGGATTTTTCGGAAAACGAATCATCGGAATGCGGGATCCTTTGGCACCGGAAATCGAGCCGATCCTGCAGAAGAATCATATCGACCCTGCAAAAGTCGAATTGATCCTCACAGATTACCATTCGCTCAACACTCCTTACGCGAAGCAGCGACTCGAAGGAGATGGGGAAAGCCTTGAGAAACTGCGTGATTCCCTGCTCGAAGTGGTGACAAAGTTTGCTGAGACCTCGGCGGAAAGGCACGACGAAGATATCGAGAAGATCACAAAGATGATTCTCGACGCTCGTTTCCCGAAAGAGATGGAGACGGTTGAAATCCGGTTTCAAGAGGGTATCTGGCATCTCGAAGGCGGACTGTTTGATCCGGCATACAGTCTCTTTAAATCTGAAGCTCCGGCATTTTTGGTCCGCGGCACTCCTCACTGGGGCAGCCTTGTGAACCTAACTAATGCAGAAACCTCGGAGCTGAAAGCGAACATCGAGTCGATCGATCTCTTCCAAAAAGATCAGGACGGTAATTTTGCCCACCTCCCCCGGCTGAAGCGCCTGATCCGGGATTACGACGCCGTCTGCAAATCTTCGAAAATTCCAACCCCCAAACTGCAGATTGAAATTCGCGGAGAAAGCATGGGAAGCTTCGCGGACGACATCCAACAGATTCGAAGCTCTCTCGTCGCTGACGGGAATATCTCGACAGGACGTTTTCTCCCGGACTCTATTATCACCGGGACCGGAGAATCGGTTGAGATCAAAGCGATACTCAAGCTGGTTTCATTGCAGTTGAACTAATGACGCGAGCCACCTCTCTCGTCGCCCCGGTGGTGGTCTTTATCGCAATCGTTGGCTTGCTGATTGGAGCGCGGACCTATGAAAGTTGGCCGATCAAACCTCGCGAGTGCAATTTTAAAGTCCTCAGCGGGTATCCCTGTATCAGTTGCGGCGGAACCCGGTCTTTCATGGCACTTTCGAGGGGGGAGTTTTCGACCGCCTTTGCCTTCAATCCGCTCGCCGTCATTTCCGTATTCTTCGTGACAGCCTGGCTTATTTTTTCACTTGTTCGAAAACCAAAAGAAGGCCCTCCTCTCACCCACAAACAACAACGCAGAAAAAACTGGATTATTGTGTCAATTGTCGCCTCAGCTCTCATCATTAACTGGATCTATCTTGTCCTCTATCTCGAATGAATATTGATCTTACTGGTCAAACCACCGCTGTAATCGGGGCCGGAAACGGTATCGGCAGGGCGATTGCAAATGCCTTTCTCGAATCCGGCTCTCATATTCTCGCTCTCGATCGCGATGCCGACGCACTGGAGGATTTTCGCAGAGTCTCTCCGGAGAAGATCACATGCTCAGTCGTCGACATTGGTGACTATGCCTCCCTTCAATCGGTTTCCGATGACCTTGCTGACGGAATCGATCATCTGATCTGTTCCGCTGCAATCGGCTCCGGAAAAACGGGGTTCCCCTTCTGGAATCTGAATCCCTCAGACTGGGAGAGCGTGCTTGAAGTGACTTTGATGGGTACGGTCAACAGCGTTCACGCCTTTGCCACCGCCCTTCTCAAAGGAGAAACAAAAAGGAAAAGCGTCCTCTTAATTTCCTCCGTCGCCGGACAAATAGGATCTCAGACCGACCCTCCCTACAGCGCGAGTAAGGCCGCTGTCATTAATTTCGCGCAATGTGCGGCCAAAGATTTTGCTTCCTATGGAGTTCGCGTAAATGCGATGTCACCGGGCATGGTGAAGACCGACCTCAATGAATCCGTCTGGGCTGCGAGCAAAGAATCCGCGGACCAAAGCTACGAAGAATGGGCACAGGAGAAGATTGGAAAAATCTCACCTCTCGCGCGATGGCAGACTCCGGAGGAATTCGGTGCCATGGCAGTTTTCCTGGCAAGCGAACACGGAAAGAACATCACCGGCCAAACCATTAATATTGACGGCGGTCAGGTAATGCATTCCTAGCATCCTCAATCGAACAGGGTAAGCTCGATCATCCAACAGGGTTCAATCGACCCAACTTTCCATTCCTGTGAACCTTCCTTTCGATGCAACTACCTCCGGCATTCTGCTGGCGCTCCTTGGCGCCTTCTGCCTCGGGTTTTCCAAGACAGGATTCCCCGGCCTCGCCATCGTTAATGTTCTCATTATTGCAGAACTCTTCGGCGCAAAAAACAGCGTCGGGATCATCCTGCCGCTCCTGATTGTTTGCGATCTCATTGTTTATCCCCTGTTCCGGAAATACGCGAGTTGGAGCATGGTGTGGCCACTCGTCCCCGTAACCATGATTGCCATCGTAGGTGCGTATTTTCTGCTGGATGCCTTCGATGACTTAACCGCCCGGCGCGTGATTGGAGCGATCATTCTGCTGATGTTTTTCCTGCAAATTTTACGACAGTTTCGGAAGGAGTTCCTCGCCGACCTACCCGACTCGAAATTGTTCGGCTGGGCAAGCTGCGTCCTGATCGGAGTTTCAACAATGCTGGCAAACGCCGCCGGCCCCGTCTATTCCATCTATGCGTTGGTCCACAAAATGAAGAAGGAGGACTTCCTTGGAATCGGCGCAAGACTTTTCCTGTTACTGAATGTCTTCAAAGTTCCCTTCCTCGGGAATCTGAACCTGATCACAAAAGAATCACTGACCCTCAATCTCATCCTCATTCCCGGAATCCTCGCCGGGATCTTTCTTGGACGAAAGCTCATCCACCACGTTCCCCAAAAGCTCTTCGAATGGCTCCTCTACGCGTTCTCCTTGATCGCAGCTGTGCGCCTGCTTTGGTTTTGAAATTGGACCATCACCGGCCGACTAAAGTTTAAAATCAACAATTGAGTCACCGACGAAAGTCGGGATTTGATTCGAATCGGTTTCTTCCTCAACGACTTCTTTGATTCCGCCGAATAGTGCCAGCAGCGAGACCGACTTTTCAAAATGGGCCAGAACGCCCTTGGCAAAAGGACCCACCGTCTCTCCAAATGGAGGTGCCATTGCTACCATTCCTACTTTGGTCGAAAAAATAGTCACGAGGTCATCCGATACCCGGTTTAGCTTTTCATTTCCTGAGTGGAATTCTGATGTAGCTCCCCCGGCGTCTCTCACGGTATCCCAAAACATCACCGTCTTGAATGTGGTATCCCCTTCGATGACATTCTCCATGATCTCGGAATGAGTGGCCAATACGCTTGCTGCATTCAGACCGGAAACATCACTACTCGAAGCGTCATTCATGACGAAATAGTCTCTTCCTGCAATATTCAATCCGTGGCCTGAGACATAAATGTAAACCCTCTCGATTCCCTCCTTGCTGAATTCCGAACTCTCATCGGAAAGAGCTTTCAAAAGCTTCGCCTTCTCAATGTTTCGAAGCGATACGACCCTAACACAACTCTTCCTGAACATGGCTTCGATCTCCTCAGCCTCTTCGTCAAGGTTAAGCGGAAAAAGATCTTTATATTCAGAATTAAAAACGACGATTGCTGCGCTTTTCAGTCTCTTTGAGCCCTTCGATAGCACCGGTGGAACGGAAGCAGGCTTGGCCTCAGAAAAGAAGAAATCGTGATAGATTTGCCCATAGACTGCGGGCTCCTGGACAACCAAACCCTCCACTTCCGGATTTTCTTTTCTCATCCGAATGCTTGCTATGTTGACATCCCTTGCCGCAAGCCGCATGACTCGCATCAACTCCTCGCCACTCTTCATATGCTTCGTCAGGGAAGAGGCGTAGGGACCATTCTCCCCGCCCAGAGAATCGTTGGCAAGGTTTCCGGCACTCGCCGCAAAACCCACCACCAAACCGGGTCCCACTTCCAACTCCGCCAAACCCAGCGAACTTGCTCCACGCGTTTTATTGAGACTCCTGAGCCAACTGTTGGTTGGTGGCTGCCGACAGCAATCCAAAAGAAGAATCGCTGTCTTCGGAGCCTTCCTCGTCATCTTCTTCAGGATCGTATCTGCTTCGAGTGATTCCTCTCCCAGTAAATCCCGGTCCTGGAACTTCGCGTTGGTTCCCATGAGGAAATTTTTCTTCTCGTATTCGATCCCGTGTCCTGCGAAATAAACGAGAGCAGTTCCGCCCTCTTCAATCTTTTCTTCAAAATCGACAAGCCGGTTATACATCGCTGTCTTCGAAGCATTTTGAGCGAGTATCACTTCAAATCCCAGATCTTTGAGAGTCGAAGTAATCAGGTCGGCGTCTTTTTGAGCTACGGGAATATCACCGAACACCGATTCTTCCACATAGTCCGAATTCCCGATCACAAGAGCAACGCGTTCTGCAGGAAGACCAATCAAATAGACCGAGCAAAAGAAAACAACAAGAGCTGCGCAGCTTTTCATAGGAATTCACCCTATCCTATTGAATTCCCCGCCTCAAGCCCGTTTATTTTTTTGAACAAAAAAGCGTAATGAATGTCTGAATTAGTATCTGGAATTGCATCTCAGGCACGAATACATTCCAATGTTATAAATACCACACATAACGCACCTCCATATAATCTATGAATATAAATCAATTTACGCTCAAACTGCAGGAAGCAATTCAGGCAGCCCAGAGTCTCGCTTCAGACCGAAATCACGCCGAGCTCAGCAGCATTCACGTGCTTTCTGCTCTGCTGGATCAATCGGAAGGTCTGACCCGCCCTATCCTATCAAAACTCGGGGCAGAGCCCGACGGAATTGCCTCGGCAGTTTCCGATCTTCTTGATCGCAAAGCTTCTGTTCAGGGTAGTGCCGGGCAACAGACTTACCTTAGCAGCGAGCTTCGGGCCGTCATCAGTACCGCCGAGAAAGTCACCAAAAAGATGGGTGATGAATACACCAGCGTGGAACACTTTCTCATCGGTCTGGTCACAGACGCCGAGCCCGATGTGAAAAATCTGCTGAAGGAACGTGGAGTTGACGAGAAATCGCTCATGTCCGCTATTCAGTCAGTCCGCGGAAATCAACAGGTTACAGATCAAGATCCGGAAGGAAAGTACCAGGCTCTGGAAAAGTATGGAACTGACCTCACTGCGATTGCAGGACGTGGAGATATCGATCCCATTATCGGGCGTGATGAAGAAATTCGCCGGGTCATGCAAATCCTGTCCCGACGGAGAAAAAACAACCCCGTCCTGATCGGGGAGCCCGGGGTCGGTAAAACGGCAATAGCCGAAGGCCTCGCCCGCCGGATCGTGAGCGGTGACGTCCCTGACTCACTGAAGAACAAACGACTCATCGTCCTCGACATCGGATCGATGATTGCCGGCGCCAAGTATCGCGGAGAATTTGAGGACCGCCTCAAAGCTTTTCTCAAAGAAGTGACCTCCAGCAATGGAGAGATCATCCTATTCATCGACGAACTCCATACCATCGTCGGCGCAGGAGCCAGCGAAGGGGCTGTCGATGCATCCAATATGCTGAAGCCGCAACTGGCACGGGGTGAGCTTCGAACCATCGGAGCAACGACGCTTGATGAGTATCGCAAATACATTGAAAAGGATGCTGCTCTGGAACGACGTTTCCAGCCTGTTCCGGTAAATGAGCCTTCCGTTGAAGACACCATCGCAATTCTCCGGGGGATTAAGGAACGCTATGAAGTGCACCACGGAGTGCAGATTCAAGATTCCGCGATCGTCGCAGCGGCAAATCTCAGTGACCGCTATATCTCTGACCGTTTTCTCCCCGACAAAGCCGTCGACCTGATTGATGAATCCGCGTCCCGTTTAAAAATCGAACTCGACAGTTTGCCGACGGAAATTGACCAACTCGAGCGCCAGGGAATGCAGCTGGAAATGGAGCGTCAGGCTCTCGCCAAAGAAAAAGACGCAGCCAGCAAAGAACGGATTTCCAAAGTTGAAAAGGAAATGGCTGACGTAAAAGAAAGGGCCGACGCGATGCGCGCACAGTGGATGAACGAAAAGTCGGTCATCGATGAAGCCAATGCCGTCCAGGAAGAGATCGAGACCAACAAAACGGAACTGGAGCGGGCCCAGCGCGAAGGAAACCTCGGTCGTGCCAGCGAGCTGCAGTACGGTGAATTACCTCAGTTGGAAGAGAAGTTACAACTGGCTCAGCAGAAGTTGAATAAGATGCAGGGCTCGTCCCGTTTATTGAAGGAGGAAGTGACTGAGGATGACATCGCCAAGGTGGTGAGTTCCTGGACCCATATCCCCGTAACAAGGCTACAGGAAGGTGAACGCTCCAAGCTCGTTCAGATGGAAGATCGCCTCGGCGACCGGGTCATCGGCCAAAGAGAGGCCATCACCGCGGTTTCCAATGCCGTTCGTCGTGCCCGCGCAGGGCTTCAGGATGAGAATCGCCCGATTGGCTCGTTTCTTTTCCTCGGACCAACCGGTGTCGGAAAAACGGAACTATCAAAATCACTCGCGGAGTTTCTCTTCGATGATGAAAATGCCATGGTCCGGATCGACATGTCCGAATACATGGAGAAGCATGCCGTCTCCCGACTTATCGGAGCACCTCCAGGCTATGTTGGATACGATGAAGGCGGACAGCTGTCAGAGACGGTCCGACGCAAACCCTACTCTGTCGTCCTCTTTGATGAGATCGAAAAAGCGCATCCCGATGTCTTCAATGTTTTGCTCCAGGTCCTGGATGATGGACGAATCACTGACGGACAGGGCCGGACGGTCGACTTCCGGAATACGGTGATTATTATGACCAGCAATATCGGAAGCGAATTCATCCTAAACACCGAAGACGCTTCAGAACGCTACCAGCTGGTCACTCAAGCTCTGAAGGGCCATTTCCGGCCGGAATTCCTCAATCGGGTGGATGAAACCATCATCTTTGACCGACTTTCGGAAGAGGATCTGAAAAAAATTGTGACTATTCAGATCGGACGGGTCGTGAATCGACTGGAGAAAAAGGGAATTTCACTCGATCTCACCGACGCAGCTCTGGCTCATTTATCTTCAGAAGGTTACGATCCGGCCTACGGTGCCCGACCACTCAAAAGAGTTATTCAGAAACAGCTCCTCGACCCCTTGAGTATGGAAATACTCGACGGGAAATTCACTGATGGCGACAGAATAATGGTTGACCTTTCTGAAGGAAAGTTAACAATGCAGTAAGAGCGTGGAGCGCTCTGTATTTGGGGGAATACAGCCCGGTTCGTTGAGCAATCGACGGACCGGGCGTTTTTTTTGTCCCCGGCGTTTCTTTGACTTCCACGAACAGAAAGACCCCGGGCCTCATGGAAAATCCACAAAGCGCCGGGGTCGTTCTAAACTGGAAATTTGAAGCCGACGATCAAGCGTCCTCGTAAGAGCCTTCGACCCTTTCGGCGACGTCTTTGTAGCCATAATCCACCGCGTAGATTTGCTTCAATGATTCGAGATACTCCACCTTGTTATCAAGTTTTAAGTAGAGCAGCCCCATATTGTAGAGGAGCTCTTTCTTGGTCTCGTCCATGATTTGGAGTTCGCTAATCGCTTCCTGATACTGGCTCACCGCCAAATCGGTCATGCTCATTTTTTCATAGCACTGTCCCAACATGTTCATCACCTTGATCCGAAGATTCGGACTGGTCTTCGCCTGCTGAAGGTGCTTGATCGCTTCACGATGGCGCTCCCCCTGCAGAAGTCGCTGTCCGAGTTCGTAGCGGAGCTCGGCATCGGTCGGGTTCCGGTCGACACGGGCTTCTGATTCCGCGATCAGATCACCCATTTGTAATTTCTGAGCTTCGGCCAGCTGAGCTTTGTATTGCTCGACATCCGGATGCTCTGGATTTTCCTCAATAAATTTTGTCAATTCAACGAGATGACCCGCGTTCACCAGCTCCCGAACCTTGGCGACACTGCGTTCCAGCGCCGGATCGTTCGAAGACAAATGGTGAGCCCATTCATAAAACTGAAGTGAAGTGGGAAAGTCCTCCAACTCTTCGTAGGTTTTGGCGAGTTTCTTGGACACTTCCAAATTGTTGTTGTCCTGCGTATACTGCTCCATCAAGGTTGCCGCCTGCGCCTGCAACATCTCCGGAGTCATCGCCGCCCGGCCTTTGCTCTCCAGATCGGCAGCAGCATCTTTGTCTTTTAACAAATCACGCCAGTCGCCGTCACTGTCCCACTTCTGAGAAGCGATCGATCCTTTGGCAGTAGCATCCTTGTATTTTTTAGATGCCTGCAAATCAGTGCGGTCTTTTTCCGACACCTGGCCAAAAATTTCAGCCGCTTTGTCATAAGCATCACGCTCCATGTAGAAGTCGCCGAGCTTGTGGTAAAACTTCAAGTTATCCGGGTTCCCTTGAATCACCGTTTCCAACGCGAAGCCTGCTGTCATGGGCATATCAGCCGCAATGGCAGCCTCATAAAGAAGCTCATTCCCCTGTGGATTGTAAGGATCAGAAGAGAGGACGTCCTTTTCCAAAGCAACGATTACACCCACCGGGTCTTTCTTAAGCTGGCTCTGCATTCTAAGAACTTTCAGGGCCTCGGCTCCAAGCTTCACCCCTTTCTTCCCTTCGTTATCCTTCACTGCAGCGAGTCGAAGCTGTCTTCTCCCTTGCAGGAAGCCCGGCTCTTTGGCGAGGATCGCCTGCAACAGGCTGACCGCGTATCCCCAGTTCCGGAGCTCCATCGCGCTCTCTGCTTTAAGAAACAATTTATTCAGATTTGCAGGCAATTGATGCTGCATCACGACGTCGTTCTTCTTTTCCTCTTCTTCAGGTATGGTCTCTGTACTCATCAAAATATTCGTGTTTTAGGGCGATTACGCACCGGATTCAATTTCCTTTTCCGGATCATACCACAATTCCCCTCCGTTCATCTAGCGAATGTTGACGAAACCGACAACACAAAAAAACTCATTTTAAGAAGAAATGATTGAAATCCTTCATTGAACAACGCTTGCCTGATTGGCAAATTCATCGTTAACTGTTGGGGATGAATCGCTGGTTCGCCATATTTTCAATCCTTGCAGTCTCTGCGCTTTGCGTGGGAGCAGGAAAGAAATACCAACTTTATTTGGTGACCTTCCACATGGAAGGCGAAGAAACGGACAATCCGAAAATGATTACTCCGGTAAAACTGGGTACGGAGCACCGCCAGTATTTCTTCAGTAAGATTCCGATTTTTACCGATCACGATATTGAGTGGTTCTACCCATTCAATTCGAGAGATGGAAAGTCCTTTGGAACTGCATTTAAACTAAAGGACCATGCGGCAACGGAACTGAAGGGCGTCTGCCTTACCAATCACGGTAAGCTTCTCGGTGCGCGTATTTCGGATGCACAGATTCAAGCCGTTGTGATCGACAGACCGATTGACGATGGAGTCATCGTAGTCTGGCAGGGATTGTCACAGGATCATCTCAAGCAGTTCAGAAAGCGCTTCCCGCACGTCGATGATTTCAAAGGTAAGCTCGGTCCGGACTTTGCTCTTCCGGCACAATAGAGTATCTTTCTTTCTCTTGCCCGCTGAATTAATTCGCGGGCTTCCCCTTAACCCAACGCTTCCCTGCCTTCGACATGTACGGTGTTTCACGCTTCTTACTGCTCGCCTTTTTCAGCCTCGCTTCTGCCGCAATCCTCAAAGCGGATCCGCTCGGCCTGGTTCTTCCCACGAAAAACACTGCGATTTTCTCGAGTGATCCCTCGAAATTCTACATGTATACCAACAGGAATTTTGAAGGAGTCAATTCCAAGCCCTGGGAGGGCGGCACTTACGGTTTTTCCCGCAACGGAAAAAGGACCAGCATCGGCATTGTGAATACACGCTTGCACGAAGGAATTGATATCAAGCCCGTAAGTCGCGACAGCTCCGGAAACCCGCTGGATTCAGTCAGGGCGATTTCGCGCGGCACAGTGGTGTATGTCAACAGCACCTCATCCCACAGCAATTACGGGAAATACATCGTAGTTCATCACGACTGGGGCGACGGACCTTTCTTTTCGCTCTACGCCCATCTGAGTTCAGCCTCTATCAAAACCGGTCAGAAGGTCAATGCCGGTGACACCATTGCGAAAATGGGCTACACCGGGGCAGGGATTGATCGAACCCGTGCCCACGTCCATGTCGAGTTGAACATGCTGATGAGCGACCGCTTTCAGAGCTGGTATGACCGCCACTTCACCAGCAAAAATAATCACGGAATCTTCAATGGATTCAATCTCAGCGGATTGGATATCGCGGCCCTGTTCAAGATGCATAAAGCGAATCCGAATATTTCTATCCCCGAGTTTCTCGCCAATCATGAGGAACCTTATTACAAAGTAGGAGTTCCCAAGAACGGCAAACTTGATATCATTCGACGCTATCCCTGGCTCGGTCGCAACATGAACAAAGCTCTCGGGGCCAAGAGTTGGGAATTCACTTTCGCCCGGAACGGGATTCCGCTTTCGGTTTCGCCATCCAGCAAAAGCTTGAAATATCCCGCAGTTACCTGGGTGAAATCCATGCAGACGAATCATTCCTACATGACCGTTTCACGAATTTCCGGGACCGGCAGCAGTGCGTCTCTGACCGCGAGTGGCTCACGTTATATTCAGTTGATCTCGGAAGGGTTTTAGATCCAGTCACCCCTCGTGAAGGATTTCCTGAAACACCCCTCCCCCGACCAGCATTTCGCCCTCATAAAAACCGCAGATCTGCCCCGGCGTAAGAGCTCTCTGCGGCGTGACGAAAGTCAGAGTTACGGTTTTTCCATCCTCTGAAAATGAAGGGTCCACGCCAACTGCTTCGCAGCGATACCTTGGCTGAGCGAGGAGACTTTTGATCTCCGGCAAAGAACGATTGGTGAATGACAGACTGCCTACCCGACACTTTGACGCATAAAGCTTCGGAGTTTCCGGTTCATCAAAAGCGACAACCAGCTCGTTGGTATCCGGTCGTTTCTCCACTGCGACATAAGCTTTTCCGAATGTGTTGGAAGCGACACCAAGCCCCTTTCGCTGCCCCAGGGTGTAGAGATGCAGCCCTCGATGCGCGCCAACTTCACGCCCGTCCAAGGTCACGATCGCACCGGGAGAGTCTTCAATGTAATGGGAGAGGAAATCAGACATCTTGATATTCCCGATAAAACAGATCCCCTGGCTGTCTTTCTTTTTCGCGACCGGAATCTTGAACCGCTCCGCCTCTTTCCTGACTTCCGGTTTTGGCAAATGGCCGATCGGAAACCAGGCAGGCTGAATCTGATCCTGTTCCAACATTGCCAGAAAGTAGGTCTGATCTTTTCCTTTTGCGCCCCGCAGAATATCCGTGGTCCCGTTCTCATTCCGCACCGCCTGAGCGTAGTGCCCGGTCGCCACGTATTCGAATCCCTGTGCCTTCGCGAACTCGAGAAAAATTCCGAACTTCATCTCGCGATTGCACATCACATCCGGGTTGGGTGTGATCCCATCACGATAACCGGACAGGAGATAATCCACCACCCGATCGCGGTATTCATCCATCAAACTCAGAATCCGAAATTCAATTCCAAGGAAATCACAAACCTCACGGGCATCCCGAATATCCTGCTCCCAGGGACAATCCCCCGGAAGCTCTTCCTCGTTGGTCCAGTTCTTCATGTAGGCACCGACAACTTCGTGCCCCTGCTCCAGCAAAAGAGCAGCCGCGACACTGCTGTCGACGCCACCTGACATTCCTACTAAAATTTTTGCCATCGACAGTGCTTGATTGATTTCTCTAACTCAGCCCTGGAACCCCTAATCTGAATTGCGAAGCTCTTCAAGCAGCTGCTTCCGAAGCAATTCCCGTCGCCAGCTGCATAATGGCTTCCTCGCTTAGTTCCTCGCGGGAAAGCTCTCCGCTGATCTGGCCTTCGTGCATGACCAGTGCCCGGTCTGACATTCCGAGAATTTCTTCCATCTCGCTGGAAACGAAAAGAATCGCGACACCTTGCGAGGAAAGTTCCTCCATTAACAGATAGATTTCCTGCTTGGCCCCAATGTCAATCCCACGGGTTGGCTCATCCAGCAGCAAGATTCGCGGATTCATCGCCAGCCATTTCCCCAGAACCACCTTCTGCTGATTCCCCCCGGATAAATATCGAACGATCTGACGATCCGAAGGAGTCTTCACCTTCATCCGTCCGATCATCTTATCCGAAATTTCCTTTTCGGCAGCGAAATTCAGGAAGCCCTTTTTCTGATCCCTGCGGAGGGAAGCCAGGCTCATGTTTTCTCCGACAGCCATATCAATGATCAGTCCCTGCTGCTTTCGATCTTCAGGCACCAAAGCCATCCCTGATTGAATTGCGTCCCTCGGATCCGATACCGTGATTTCCCTGCCCTCAACAGAAATTTTCCCTTCCAGCGACGGAGTCACCCCGAAAAGTGTCGCCAGAAGCTCCGTTCTTCCCGCGCCAACCAAACCTGCCATCCCGACAATTTCGCCTGCTCTCAGATCGAAACTGATGGCATGTTCCGGATGCTCAGGAGTTCGAACATTCTCTACCGAAAGCAGAACTTCTCCAGGTTCCTGAGGATCGTGAGGGTAAAACTGGGACAACTCACGCCCCACCATCATGCTGACCATCTTGTCGTGGGTGATTTCATTCTGAGCAAGTTCCCCAACTGTCTCTCCATCCCGCAATACCACGACCCGATCTGCCAACTCAATCACTTCACCGAGGCGGTGTGAAATATAGATAATGCTGACTCCGTTCGATCGGAGATCCTTGGCCACTTTGAACAACTGTTCGGTCTCCCTTTGAGAGAGACTCGATGTCGGCTCATCCATGATCAACACTCTCGCATCAATCGAAAGTGCTTTGGCAATCTCGACCAATTGTTGTTTCCCGATCGTGAGATCCTCCACCAGCACATTGGGATCGACTTCAAGACCTACCCTTTCGAGGAATTCCCGTGAACGCTCTTCGATTTTTTTCTCATCAATCAATCCGTGCTTCAACGGCTCCCGCCCCAGAAAAATGTTTGCCCCAACGGACAGGTTCGTTGCCAAATTGAGCTCCTGGTGGATCAGGGCAATTCCCCGGGACAAGCTGTCTTCCACTGAAGTAATCGTGACCTTCTCACCATCCAGAAGAATGTCACCGGCATCTGGAGGTTGAACACCGGCAAGAATTTTCATGAGGGTACTCTTTCCCGCACCGTTTTCTCCGATCAGAGCAACAGCTTCCCCACTTCCCACAGGAAAGCTTACTTCATGCAATGCCCGGACCCCGGGGAAGGACTTGCAGATACCTTTGACTTCGAGAAGTGGAACCATGACGAAACCGTAGCAAATACCCGACGCCTGACCAGCCCCAATCTAACCAAGCGACTCGAGGGCCCGACGCATTTCTGACTCACGGGCCTCGATCGACTCACAAAGGGCAAACTGGACACGGGCCCTGTTCAAGTTCTGATCCTCGTAATTGACTTTGAAATAGATATCCCCGGCGAGATAATCGGCGAAAAATCGAAGACCGAGTTCGAAGGTGATTAAACGAACGGAATCAAAAAGATACTTTCGATCCGCCTCAGTCAGGAACCCGCGCGCCTCTTTTAGATAACCTTTCACGAGAGCCTCGAACAGGTCGAGATCAAGAATCACCTCTTTCAGGTCATTGGTCTCTTCCCCGGCAGGGTTGCAACTGCTCCGAACCGCATCTCCGAAATCGTAATGAATCAGTCCCGGTTTTACCGTATCCAGATCGACGATACAGGTTCCTTTTCCCGTAAAATTGTCGATCATGATATTGGTGATTTTCGGATCACCATGGGTAGGCCGAAGCTGCAGTTCACCTCTTTCCAGAGCCGACTCCAGAATATCGGCAATTCCCCTGCGCTCTTCAACAAACCGGGCTAAGCGGGCAGCTTCAGAGGAAAGCTTCAAAAACTTTTGAGCTTTTTCAGTGGGGAGAACTTCATCATAACTCTTCAAATATCCGGGGGTAATATGAAAACCTGGCAAGGTGTCTTCCAACTCCTCAATCGGAAAGTCAGAAATAATTCGCTGAAAATGCCCCAACACGATTCCCGCCTCAGTCGCATGCTCGGGTGTGCTTACCTTCTCGTGACTGGTCGTGCTGGCAATCATCGAAAGCGCCCGCCAGTATTCCCCCTCACGATCGACAATAAAATCCCGACCGCCGACCGTGGAAATGACGCGAGGCAATTGCCAGATACGGTCAGCATTCTCCGACTCGGATTGAATCCGGCAATGAGCGTGATCGGTTACCGCCTTCATATTCGCCATCACCGCAGCCGGATTCTTAAAAACCGTCCGATTGATTCGCTGAAGGATGTACTGCTCCTCTGAAAAGGTCGTTCGCAGAATAACCTTATAGGTGTCGTTCACATTGCCTGTCCCGATCGGCTGAAGCGCAACAAGCCGTCCGGGAATATCAAATTGGGTAGCAATTTCTTCAGCAATCATAGGCGATCCGCCGCAGCGGAAAGCGCAGAGATTAGCACAGAACCTGCCCTTAACGAAGGGAAAGAGCGCTTAAATGCCATGTTTTTTGGAATTTTCAGACTAAAGTGTATTGCTAGATCACTCTGGAAAAATGAAAGCACTACCGATCAAAGCCTCGCGGCTGTTTTACTTTATCCTTCCAGGGTGGGCGATTGTCCTGGCTATCGGCATCTTGAAGTTTCAGCCCGATAGTCTGGAAATGGACGAGCCACGCTATGTCGAACACGTCCGGTTTCTTCTACAGGGAAATTACTTTGATCCTGCCGACCCCGAAATCGTCAACGGGCCGGGATTTCCTGTTACCCTTTTGCTCACCTATTGGGGAGGTGAAAACTATTGGGCCGGGCGCCTACTTAATGTTCCCCTCCTGATTGGAGCGGCGCTTTTCATGTTTTTTGCTGCAAGAAGATTCCTTCCTGAACCTGCTGCAGTTCTATGCGGCCTGGCGATTGCTTTCAATCCGATTCAACTTCGATTTATCCACCTGATGATGTCCGATACTCTCGCAGTGTTCCTCTTTTGCGGATTCGCGTGGGCTCTGATCGGGGCGACCTGGACGGGAAAACTAAACTGGCCACGCGTCCTTCTTGCTGCATTCTTCCTCGCGGCACTGACGATGAATCGGGTGATTTTTGGCTACGTTATTGCTGCGGGGATTGTTGCCCTTCCCATTGCCGGATTTGTCCTCCGGGAGAAGAAAGAGAATCTGTTTCGAACTGCGCTTGTTCTGGCACTCTCCATGATTCTCTGCCTGCCCTTTTTAATATTCACGAAAAGTGTCACCGGTGAGAACTTTTCATGGGGCACGACAAGCGGCGAGTTTGTCTACTGGATTGCAAATCCTCATGACAATGAATTCGGTGACTGGATGGGAGGCCCCGGGGAAGTCGAAAGCAATTCGGAGCTCAAGAAGAACCACGGAGCCTTTTTCGAGCGCATTTCAAAGCTTCCGAAAATGGAGCAGGATGCCGAAATGCGAAAGCAGGGCATGATCTGGGTCAAAGAAAACCCGACAAAGCTGGTTAAAAATCTCGTCGCTAACGTGGTCAGGGTATTCTCCGGTTTTCCGAGGTCCTACAAGTCTGAACGAATCGGCTCAATTTTCTGGACCGTGCCCATTTACTTCACTCTCTTTCTCTGTCTCGCTTCGATCTGGCCTGCTTTCCGAAAATGGAAGACCATTCCTTTTGCTTTCAAAGCCCTCTTGTTGCTCTCCACCATTTACCTCGGCGGAACGATGCTCCTCCCCGCCCTGCCTCGATATTTGCTACCTGTCTTTCCCGCGATCGTTCTTTGGTTAGGCTTCGTATATACACGAATTCTGGAAATCAGGATTCGATAAAGGCATTCCGCTTTTCAGTACGCGGCAAACAGAATTACTGA
Organism: uncultured Verrucomicrobiales bacterium; assembly: GCA_913058215.1. GTDB lineage: Bacteria > Verrucomicrobiota > Verrucomicrobiia > Verrucomicrobiales > DEV007 > Arctic95D-9. The sequence goes on along the minus strand of CAJXQE010000005.1, from coordinate 14,681 downwards.
TCTGCATTTATTCTTGTTTTTATGGAAATTATATATTAGTTTCTATTTAAACACCCACGAAATGCAAAACAATACGAAACGTCTTGCCGACGAAACACCGGCAACCGGCGACCTGTCTCGTCGTAGCGGCGAAAACGGAGATCTTCTGGTCTGTTCCGTTTTTGGCACCCGTCCTGAAGTCATTAAGTTCGCCCCGGTAATCCGGCAGCTGGAACTCGACGGCTTTCGCACCCTTAACATTTCCAGCGCCCAGCACCGCGATCTGATTCGTCCGCTCGTCGAACACTTTAAAATCCGGGTCGACCATGATCTCGATGTCATGCAGCCTGGCCAAACCCTCAACTCACTCGTATCCCGCGTCGTTGATCGGCTCGATCCCATCTATGTGAAAGAGGAACCATCGGTAGTCCTGGTCCAGGGAGATACCACAACTGCGATGTCCGGGGCCCTCGCCGCTTGGAATCGCCGAATTCCTGTTGGCCACCTCGAAGCCGGCTTGCGTACTGACACCGCCGACAACCCCTTTCCGGAAGAAATGAATCGACGTCTTATTTCGAGATTGGCGACCCACCACTTTGCCGGGACTCAATCGAACTACGACACTCTTGTTTCCGAAGGAGTTGACCCTGACTCCGTTGTCATCACAGGGAATCCGGTCATCGATGCACTGGAATGGACCCTCCACGAAAATTCAATGCGGGAAACAGAGGCAGAACTCCCCTTTGATTACGATCCCACCAAAAAGTTGATCGTTCTTACCACCCACCGCCGGGAGAGTTTTGGGGATGTAATGCTTTCCAATCTCGAAGTCATTCGCGATTTCCTTGGTGCGCATGAAGACGTCGAACTCGTCTTTCCGGTTCATCCCAATCCGAATGTCAAAGCCGTCGCCGCAAAGATTCTTGAAGGTCGCGACCGTGTTCACCTGGTTGATCCGATGGATTATCCGGATTTTCTCAATCTTCTTTCACATGCGTGGTTGCTGGTCTCCGATTCCGGCGGCCTCCAGGAAGAAGCACCATCCCTTGGCAAACCTCTTCTGGTCATGAGAGAAAATACCGAGCGCCCCGAAGCAGTCGAATGCGGTGCCGCAAAACTGACAGGGTCCGATCCCGAAGTTCTCCGCCGTGAACTTGAGGCGGCTTATGCCGATGATACCTGGGCACAGAATGTCTCGAAAATGGTCAACCCGTTTGGAAAAGGGGACGCCGCCAAGCTGGTATCCGAGCACCTCGCTGCTCAGGGAAGCCTGGTGCTGGAAGCTTAAAGTTTAGAAGGCACACATTTCCGAAAGGAAACGGCAGACTCAAGTCACGCTAGCTGAGGAACAAGCGCTTCCCCGATCTCCACCTTCACGGGTAGAGATTTCATATAAAGCTGATCACAGTACTGCCCCATCGGCAGCACTTCGAATCTGTCAGCCAGTGCGCCCAGGACACGACGCATGAATGCGCGCTTCTTTTCACCGTCCAAATCCATCGCCGGGAAAAATTTCATGGAGGGAACTTCATCCCCCCCGAGAAAGTCAGTTGGATGGAGAAGAAATGAAGGCTCAACCCTGAACAATCGATGAAGCCACAGAGCCGTTTTCAAATAGGCCAGTGCCAGCCCTTCTGAATAGCGTGCCAGAAACAAAAGGTAACTCGCATGAATGGGTGCCTTCACAATCGGCATCGTTGAAACCGGAATTTCCAACAACTCCCCTTCTTCGGTTTGCCACACAAATGGTTTCAATGAGAGAAAGCCGTCGCGAAAAGATCCGTATAAACCTGCGCGCTCTTTCTTTTCCTCTTTAGGCAGATCCGAGTTCAGGAAAAAATAAGTCCTCGCAATGAACCCGAGAAAGGTCGGAAAAGTCGAGGCATCGTATTGGTACCCACGTCGGCAAAGCAGACGCCGCAATGTCGCGCTGCCACTAAACCCCGGACCACGCCAACCTTTTGGGCTGACTCCGGTCGCCGATTTGATGGCAGACTCGGACCGGTCCAGTTCAATGTTCAGCTCCTCTTCGGAATAATTCTGCAACCAGGGCTCATGCATGTAGGAATGATTCGCGACCTCATGGTTTGCGTCGGAAACCTGACGAAGCGCTTCATGATTTCCTTCCAACTCAGCATCTTTACCGACAACAAAAAAGGTGGCCTTCAGCTTCCGCTCTTCGAGGCACTCCAGAATCTTCGGAACTGCGTCGGGAAGATAGGATGGAAAGCTTTCCCATCCCTTTTCTCCCTGCGTTTTCAGATACGCCCACTCGTTATCGAGATCGAGAGAAAGGCTTGCGCGAGGTTTCACTGTAGAAGTATCTCTCATCTCTTCACCATTCAGTATTTGTGACAGGAGCAGCCACAGCCGAATCAATTTTCTTTTCGATTTCCAATCCACGAACTGCCAGAGCAACATCTTCAGCGACTTCGAAAGCGAATCCCGTGCTGGAATTCCACGCCGTAATTTTTGGATAAACCTGGGCCGAGGTTGCTAGAAAGAGAGGACTTCCTTTCACGTTCACTTTCGGCTTCAAATCTGCGTATCCCAGGGGATAGAGAGGCTCGACAAAGGGAGCTTTGAAAATCTTCACATCCGCAATGTCATCGGTCGTCAGATTGAGATCAGGATACAGTTCGCAGAGTTGACTCGCCCATCGGCTGGCGATCAGAGCATCGTCCTCTCCGAACAATTCCGAATCCCGGCTACAGTATTTCATAGTGTAAACACCGTGGTATCCCCCGTAAATTTCCGGATCCACCAGTTCGGTCATTTCAACTACCCCGTCGAACTCCGTCCCGCAGTTCACGACCGGATTCCAATAGAAAGAATCGAGCGGCTTTTTCAAAAAGAAGAGCGCGTTCACCACTCCCTGATATGGAATGTCGTTCAGATTAAAACCATCGAGTAAGGAAGGCTCGGAAATCTGACGCAAAACCGGCGGCGCCAAAGTGGAAACAACATAGTCGTAACGCACCGGCTCACGCTCTTTTCCAACAACAACAATGCCGCGGTCATCCGCCTGACGAAGTGCCGTCACTGTGGAGCTTTTCAGGATCTCTACACCTCGTTCACTGAGGCTTTCTTCAATTCGATCAATGAGAGACTTCAATCCCTGTTTCGGATATCCCCGCACGGCGGTATTTTTCTCCCGGCCCATCCGTTCCCAGATATAACGACCGGGCAAGTCCGCAGCCGCAGCCCCGAACTTGGCACCAAATAGAGGAACCAGCATTTTCTCCCAGATTTTCTCGCTGTAGAGCGGGGCCAACCAATCGCGGACCCTGGTATTTTCGAGGTCTTTTCCGAAGACTAGCTTCCGAAGAAAAAGACTCACGGCACCAAAGCGAATTCTCTGAATGAATTTGAGCGGCTTGAACCGGAGCAAATCGATGGCGGTATTAAAAGGATAACGGTCTCCGTCGGCAATGAATCCCATCCGGGTTGGCTTCCAGACGAGTTCATCCGTGAAACCGACATCGTCGATCATCTGCAGCAGAGGCTCATCAGAGGGCATCTGGCAGTGATAGAAACAATCGATGAACTTGCCTTCCCTTTCGAAATAGGTCCCCATCCCGCCCAGGCGATCAGAAGATTCGATCAAAGTAATTTCAGCATCGACAATCGAAGAGAGACGGTGAGCCGTCGCCATTCCTGAAATGCCGCCACCGAGAATGGCTATTTTTGTCTTAGGCGTGGACGGCTGCATCTTGAATAGAAGGTTGGACTTCGATAGTGTCGGTTTTGGAATTGTAGACCCGGACAGGAGTCTCACAGGGCTCGGGGGTAACCCGATCACGAAGACAAAGTTTAATGTATTGTCCGATCGTCTTGAAGAGACGCAGTTTGCTCACGCTCATTTTCCGATCATATCGAAGAGTCATCGGTATTTCCCGTGTGTCCGGATTCCAGAAACGGAGTTTCAAAAGAATTTCCACCATGCAGGCGAATCCCTGTTCTTCGACGAGTCGATCTCCCCAGTGACGGGATGCATTCTGCAAAAGAGAAGCTCGATAAGCCCGGTATCCGCAGGTGAAATCTTTAACGCCATCAACTCGAATCAAAGTATTGAATACAACAGAAGCTCCACGGGAAAGGAGACGTCGAAATGGAGGCGCACTGGTATCATCTCCCCCATCAACAAAGCGCGAAGCAATCACCACGTCAGCTCCGGAAGCGATCTCATCCAGCATTTTTGCCATCAAACCTACGTCGTGGGTGTCGTCGGCGTCCATCGCGATGATCACATCTTCCGGTCCGGCAAGGCGACTCGCCTGTTGAATCCCAGTCTGCATCGCTTTTCCCAGGCCACGATTTTGAAAATGTTGAATCAAACGCACTGAAAGATCAGGATGACCGGCCATCGCAATTTTTGCGGTGTCGTCTGAAGAACCGTCATCAACAACGAGAACTTCCAGTCCTGAACCGAGTCGCGGAAGTTTTGCCAACCTGGAGAACATACTTGGAAGGCATTCCTCTTCGTTAAAGGCCGGCAATATAAGAAAAACTCGAGGTGAGACGCTCGCCGTGTCGGTAGAATTTGTGTGTTTCATAGCAGTTATGATAAATTTATCAGCATTCATTCTTAATTGCAAGATTAAATTGTAATTTTCATAAAAATAACCACCAATCAATTTACAATGCTTACCTGCTGGTTTTTATACTCTCAGAAATTCGAGTGCCAAAAGTCCCGCCATTCGTGAGTACGAATCAGGACCAAGAAAACGAATGGAGATGAACAGGCACGAATCAGCCTCGCCCCAAAACCGCCTGCCTCCCCTAGGCCAGCAACTTCTTCACGACATGACCATGAACATCGGTCAGTCGAAAATCACGGCCCTGATATTTGAACGTGAGCTTTTCGTGATTAATCCCCATCAGATGAAGGATCGTCGCGTGAAGATCATGAACATGAACCGGGTCCTCCACTACGTTGAATCCAAGTTCGTCGGTTGCACCAACCGTGATGCCCGGCTTGATCCCTCCACCCGCCATCCACATCGAAAATGCCTGAGGATGGTGATCGCGCCCCAGCGACCGGCCGAGAGCGGCACTTGATTCCACCATCGGTGTCCGACCAAATTCTCCACCCCAAACGACCAGGGTGTCTTCGAGCATCCCCCGGTTCTTCAAATCCTGAACCAGCGCTGCTGAGGCCTGATCCACGATTCGTGCCTGACTCGTTACTCCGTTCTCCACCTTGGAATGGTGATCCCATCCCGAATGATACACCTGCACACAGCGGCTCCCCCGCTCCAGCAATCGCCTCGCCAAGAGACAATTATTCGCGAAAGACGATTTTGCATCCCCCGGCTTCGCCCCGTAAAGATCGAGCACTGATTTTGACTCCGAGGAAAAATCCATCAGCTCCGGCGCGGCCGACTGCATCCGCCAGGCCATTTCGTAAGCATTGATCCGTGTCTGAATCTCAGGATCCCCTACTTTCTCCAACTGCCGTTGATTCATTCTCTTGATGAGATCGAGCGAGTCGCGTTGCGCTTTATCATCATATCCCTTTGGATTGGAGACGTGCAAAATCGGGCTACCAGACTCCCGGAACGGAACACCGGCATGACTCCCTGGAAGGAAACCTGCGCTCCACATCGCAGCACCGCCGCTGAGGCTACCTCCGCTTTTTAACACGACAAAGGACGGAAGATCATCTGCCTCACTCCCAATCCCGTAACTTAACCACGCCCCCATAGCCGGACGCCCTGGAAGCGAGTGGCCCGTATTCAGAAAAATCTGCGCCGGGGAATGATTGAACTGACTCGTGTGCATCGAGCGAATGATCGCGATTTCGTCCGCCACCTTCGCCAGATGAGGCAGACGATCCGAAAGTTCCGCACCCGAATCCCCATGTTTTGCAAAGGGAAAACACGGAGCCAGAACCGCGGCATCCGGCTGAATAAATGCATATCGCTGTCCGGCGATGACCGAGGGAGGAATCGGCTTCCCGCTCAATTCCTTTAGCTTTGGTTTGTGATCGAACAACTCCAACTGACTCGGAGCCCCCGCCATAAACATGTAGATAATGCGCTTCGCCTTCGGGCCATAATGAGTCGCAGCGGGGGTGATTGAATTCCCGGCCCCCTGCAGGAGGTTCGAAAATCCGCCCGCCATCGCAGCCGACAAGCCAATTTTTCCGAGGCCGATACCACAGTCATTGAAGAAGTGGCGACGGGTGAGTTCTTGAAGATTCATAGACTTATCCTTTGGTAATCGTCTCGTTCAAATTCATCAGTGCTCTCGCCACCATTTTCCAGGCGGCGAGATCAGCATCTTTGCTCTCAAAAATCTCTGCCGCTTTCAGTTCATCGGAACCAATTCGTTGCTTCTGAGCATTGAAATAGGACACGAGGTCAGCCAGTTCGCTTTCCGAAGGTGGCCTTGTCAGGAGGCGCTGGAACATTTCCGCAGCGATTATTTTTGGATCAACAGGCTTGGATCGATGAGCAGACAGGGTTGAATCGGCAAGAGCAGCTGCTGCTTCCTCGAACATCGGATCATTCAGTAGAGTCAAAGCCTGAAGCGGCGTGTTACTGCTCTCTCGACGCGGCAGACAACTCTCACCTGTCGGTCCATCGAAAGTCAGGTAAGCCGCAAAGGGTGTCGTCCTTTTAGAGAAAGTGTAAAGACTCCGCCGATAACGATCCGGGCCCGTCGAAGTTTTCCAGGCTCCCTTCCCGTATCCCATCGCCGAGACGCTTTCCGGCTGAGGAGGAAATACACTCGCCCCGCCAAGTTTCTCTGTCAGCAAGCCGCTTGACCTCAACACCGAGTCACGAATGGTTTCCCCGTTCAGGCGAACCCGCGGTCCACGAGCCAGTAGCACATTTTCAGAATCTCTCTCCAACTGCTCAGGCGAAATCTCACTGCTGCGCTGATAAGCCTCGCTCATCACGATAGTGCGGTGCAGCTTTTTCAAGGACCACCCTGTTTCTGAAAAGTTCACGGCCAGCCAATCGAGTAACTCCGGATGACTCGGAAGCTCTGACTGATACCCATAATCACCGGAAGTAAAAACCAGTCCACGACCGAAAAACGAACGCCACGCGCGGTTCACCGCGACTCGAGCAGCGAGAGGATTGCGATCACTCACCAGCCACCTGGCAAAGCTAAGACGATTTTTCGGCTGACCATCCGGAATCGGCTTGAAGACTGCGGGCACCGCCGGCTCGACGATGTGTTTTGCCTGCAAATACTCACCGCGATGGTGATACTTCGTTTTCCGTGAATTATTCGCCGGTCGTTCCCTCATCACCAGAGTAACAGGAAACGCCGGTTTTGTTTTTTCGAGAGCAGCGACTTCACCCTGCAATTTCTTGAACTGCGGGGCATGCCGAATATAGGCCAACTTCATTTCACCCTCCGTCGCTGAGGCCGGATTCAAGAATTCTCTGGCGGAGGCGATCGCTTTTTCCTTGTCCGTCGTCACCGAAATTCGGAAACGCCCTAAGCCGGCAACAAAATGCCGTTCAAAAAGCAGTTCGACATCGAGAGTCTTTACACCCGAAACCGGAGCTTTTGCGTTTAACACCAACTCATGGCGTTTCCCCTGCTGCGTGGATGTGGACCATCCGGTTGAGCCGTCTCCATCGACGACATTCATCGCATCGGCGCCCCCACTTCCCACCGAAATTTTCCCGAAGCTGGCGCTGGCTTCATTGAACTCGAGCTTCCCTTTCTCCGTAGAGACAGAAACTTCACTCAGGAAAAAGTCCCCTTTGCGACCTTCGTAGTAAGCAGCACCGGGACCTTTCGCCGGCAGTCGGTCATCCGGCAAAACTTCAAGACGGAAAGCCGTGATTGCCTTCCCCTTCAAAGAGGAAAGATCAAAGCTCAAATTGTAGACCTCACGCTTCGTGAAATCACCACTCGCGTATATGGACAAATCCTCCGGCACGATTTCCAGGAGCGGAAGAGTGGACTTCATCGCAGTCGCTTTCAATGGAACCCAATCGGTCGCTTTCTTTTGCTGATCGGCATTCCATTTTGCAAAAGCAGCAGCATTGATCGCCGCGACAGCTTGCTTTTCCTTTTCATCGATTTTCACCTGTATCGCATCCCGCTTTTTGCTCACATCCGGATCAGGCACTTCGATCTCAGGCTCATCCGCATTGTCGAGTAAGCCCATCATCGCAAAATAATCGGTATGAGTGATCGGATCGAATTTGTGGGTATGACATTGCGAGCAGCCAGTCGTCAGGCCCATCCAGACAACGCCAGTGGTGGAAACGCGATCGACCATGGCGTGGTAGCGATACTCCAGAGGATCGATTCCACCTTCCTCATTCAACATCGTATTCCGATTAAATCCGGTGGCGATAATCTGGTCAGCAGTTGCGTCCGGAAGCATATCCCCGGCGAGTTGCTCGATCGTAAACTGATCGTAAGGCATATCCGCATTGAGCGACCTGATCACCCAGTCGCGCCACGGCCAGATCGATCGCTCCCGATCTTTCTCGTATCCGTTGGTGTCGGCGTAGCGGGCCAGATCCAACCAGTCACGCGCCCACTTTTCTCCATATGCCGGTGAGGCCAGCAAACGATCGATTGCAGCGGTCCAGGCCTTCGCGGAATCTCCCTCGTAGCTGGAGACAAACTCCTCTGCCTCTTCCATCGTCGGCGGCAAGCCCGTCAGATCGAGAGACAGTCGACGAATCAAGGTGTGAGAATCCGCCTTCGGATTAGCCTTCAGCTGTTTACCGGCAAGTTTTCGATCTACAAAAAAATCGATCGCTTTGTCCGAGTCGGGAACATCGGCCTTTTTCGGAGCCTTCAAACTCCAGAGTTCCTCATACTTTGCGCCTCCTTTGATCCACTGCTTCACCTTGGCGAGTTCCTCTGCCGAAAACTTTGGTTTATTCGCAGCCGGTGGCGGCATCATTTCATCGGGATCGTCCGAAGTCAGCCGCGCAATAACTTCACTCGCAGAAACATCCCCCGGAGCAATGGCACGGTAGCCACCCAGATCGCGAGTCGCTTGATCGAAAGTGTGCAAGCCGAGATCCGCCTCACGCGATGCATCATCGAAGCCATGGCACTTAAAACAGCGATCACTCAAGAGCGGGCGGATGTCGCGCGAGAAATCCACTTCATCCTCTCCTTGAAGCACAGAGAAGAGGGAAAAAAGCAAAATGGTCGGGAAAAGGAAGCGCAAAGGCATCTACCAACATAAACAGATTCAGCGATTTTTCCGCTACGCATTTTCGGGACACCGGGTTGACCGCGATTATCTCAAAGCTATTTATAGATGTGGAAGCCCCCCACCTTCCCCCGGGGGAGAACGAAGACAAGATTCAGGTCATTTTTCTGGCATTGAAAAAAGAGCCCATCACGAAAGAGTGAGCGGCGAAATCCATTGCGTTCCCGCCAACAGTCAGGAGAGTGTCCAAAATGAGCGACCATTGGGACGAGGAAGAGGAATACGAGGAAGGAAAGGTTCCCCGGGAACGGGAGGAATCTCTCTGCCCCTGCAAAAGTCGCCGGAGCTACAAGACGTGCTGCATGCCCTTTCATTACGGGCGCGCAAAACCCCACACGGCGGAGCAGTTGATGCGCTCCCGCTACAGCGCCTATTTTTTCCGCCTGATAGATTATCTGGTGGATACCACTCACCCTGACACGAAAACACCGGAACTTGGAAATGAGATCGGTGCGATGATCCACCAGGTGAACTGGAAGTTTCTCCGGATTGTCGAAGCCTCGAAAGGCGGGAAAGACGACAAAACCGGAAAGGTGGAATTTATCGCCGACTACTTTGTGGACGGCGAGCCTCAGGAATTGCACGAAGTCTCTCGTTTCAAACGCTTCAAAGGCGCCTGGAAATATTTGGACGGGAAACAGTGAGACCTTCTCCTTAGATAAACTCTGTCTCGCCCGGAATCGCGAGTGGAATATCTTCGACAGGTGTCTCCCAGTTTAGATTCGCCGGAACCAAATTCTGTTTTGAGTTCAAAGCATCCTCCCAGGTGATCCGCTGGCCGGTGTAGCTCGCCATTCTTGCCATCACCGCCATGAGCGTGGTGTGCGCCATTCGTTTCCCGTCGTTGATCGGACTGCCATTCCGGATCGAGGCAATCCATTCATTGTGCTCCGTCTGATACTTGTTCGACGGGCGTCCGCGATACTGCCAATTGGTTTCGCCTTCGATAAGCGGAGTCTTTCCTGCAAAACGAAGAGTTCCTTTGCTACCGATGACATGATCGCCGTTTTCATTAAAACAACCCGACTGAGATCGACAACCAAGAAACCCTTTTCGGCCGCCCGTGTATTCGTAAACCACAAAAGAGTGATCGAAGGTATTCCCCCAGTTTTCAAAAGTCTGGCCACCAGTCCCAACCGCTGCAGTCGGCATTTCATCGTTGATCCACCACGCCATTTTGTCGACGGAGTGACCACCTGAAAGCAGGATTGTGACATCACCGGACAGCCAGAGGTGCTTGTACCAATCCCGAATCTGCCATTCCAAATCCGACATTCCAGCCGGCCGGGCACCCTTGTGTTTTTGCCCCAGGTTGGCCCGGTAGTAGGTCGCATACATGGCGCGGACATCACCGATCGCTCCTTCTTGAATTTTCTGCTGAGCTGCTCTCAGGGCGTCATCGTATCGCCAGCAAAAACCGGAAACCAGAGCGAGCCCTTTTTCATCTGCGAGTTCCGATGAGGCAAGAACAGAACGAACTCCGGGCGCATCGATAGCTGCGGTAATCTCGATAAAAGAATGCTTCCCCGCAGCCGTGGCGGCAGCAAGATGCTGCGGGCGAAACGCTGGCGGTGTAGCCAATATAACGATATCGACATCGGGGTTGCTAACGACCTTCTCAAAAGCATCGAATCCAAAATGACGGGCGACCGATCCGGCCTTCACCTTTTCCGGATGACGTTTCTCCAACTGCGCGATACTTAAATCGACATTGTCTTCAAAAAGGTCACCAAGGGCTGTGAGAGTAATCCCGTCATCGGCGGCGAGGGCATTATCCGCGGCCCCGGTCCCGCGGCCACCACAACCAATCAATGCGAGACCGAGCTTCTGAGAGTTAGGAGCTCCAGTCAGGATTGCAGGAGCCCCGACCATCGCACTTCCGAGGGCAACTTTAGCAGAGGATTGAATCATCTCCCGCCGGCTTGATTTAGCTTCGTCGGTTTCCTGAGTCTTCATGGGGATGGTTCTGCATCGGATTTTTCAGCGAGCAGATCTTCGTGTATCTTGAAAGGAGCAGTCATCGCTTCATCCAGTTTTGTCAGCGACAATCGAACCCGGACGGAACGACTCTCTCCCGGAGAGAAATCATCACCAAACAGCGAGAGATCGAAAGCAGTGTAGGAAGTGTTTCGTTCTTCCGGTTTTTCCGAATAGTAGCGGGTGCTGATAGCATAGCAGTCCTCCGGTTTTGCTGTCAGGACGACTCCAAGGTCCGACTCCGGATCTTTGACAATGGCGAGGCATTTGGCGAAGGGCCGAACCGCTGTCATTTGAACATTCGGCTCACCGCGCTCGGATCGCTGCCACCGTCCGTCGCCGCAGGGACGCATCGCGTGAAAATCGCGGGCAAACACAAGCACCGAATCTTTGAAAACTTCGCTGAAACGCGGCAATACAAGTTCGGGTTTCTTTTTTCCCCGCCCCTGCAGAAAGACATAGGGTTGAAAGGACTTATCGAAATAGCTGGAGAGAAATACTTCGTAGCTGCGGTAAGTTGCGTTTGCTTTCGTAGTGATGATCAGGTCGATCGATTTCTTTCCGCTGATTTCATAGCGCGCGTTCACCGTTCCCTGATATCCTTCGGAAGCGGGCCACCTGATATCAATTTGACCTCCCACAAACGTGACCTCCGATTCCATCTTTCGCGGTTGATCCATCACCTGATTGACCGACATCAGCTTGAATAGATTCAACGCGGAATACCTTTCATCGATGACCTGCTTTCCAGTTCGCTTGTCGATGAGGCGGGACACTCCATGATAGTTGCCCTTTGTCCTGATCGTTCCTGACATCTCGTCCGTTTCGAAGTTGAAAAGCGTTTCGTCATTCCGATCGGGAATGAACTCAATAACAGGCTCAGCCTGAAGGTTCGCGATCAGCACGATAGAAAATACGATACTCACTTTTACGAAAATTGGCCATCTCAATGAAATCGTCATACCTCGACTGAGACTGGTCTAGCCCCACTTAAAAGGTCAAGCAGATCGCCCCCGCAAGTGCGCTTGCGATAGGTTTTCAATCACCCATTCACCTATCGATTCTGAAACTGGGCCACACTCGCCCATCAAAGCAAACCTGCGATAGAAGTTGGTTTGCGCCAGGATTCCCTATACAATCAGCAGCGATGCATCGGATAATCAGTTGCGGGTTAGTAGCTCTCCTCTACTGCCCCATTGTCACTTTGGCCGCTCAGGCGGGCGAACGGATGAACGTGCTCTTCATCGCCGTCGACGATCTTCGTCCGGAACTGGGATGCTACGGATCCCCGGCTCAATCCCCCCACATCGATCAACTCGCTGCAGAAGGCACCCTTTTCGAACGGGCCTATGTGCAATGTGCCCTCTGCATGCCGTCCCGTGCTTCCGTCCTCACGGGACGACGTCCTGACACTACCGGTGTGGTCGATTTCAGCATTCCCTTTCGTGAGGTGATTCCTGACGTCCTTACCCTGCCGCAGCTTTTCAAAAACAACGGCTACGAGGCCTTAGCCTTCGGTAAGATTTTTCACAACAACGACTCCCGCTCCTGGAGCGAGCCCCGTTGGAAATCTGATCGCCCGGAGTATCACACCGAGTTCGGGAAGCAGGTTTTGAAGTGGATAAAAGAGGATCACCGGCGTCTTACTTATGTCTGGGATCTCGGCGACGGTATCACCAAGACCAAGCGTCCAGGAGGGCTCGCGTGGGAAGCGCCCGAGGTCCCCGATAGCGCCCTGAGAGATGGCCATATTGCCGACGCAGCAATCGAGAAACTCGCCACCCTGGCGGAGAAACCTTTCTTTCTGGCCGTCGGGTTTCACAAACCCCACCTCCCCTTCATTGCCCCGAAAAAATACTTCGACCTTTACGATCCTGACGACATCGAGCCCGCACCCAATCCGGATCCACCGGAAGCCGCCCCTAACTTTGCCACTTACAATTGGAATGATCTCCGGCACTACTATGGAATTCCCGATGTCGGTCCGGTTTCGGCGGATCAGGCTCGCGATTTAAAGCACGCCTATTTCGCCTGTGTCAGTTACATGGATGCCCAGGTCGGTCGGGTCCTGTACTCACTTGCGGAAAACGGGCTCGCCCAAAACACGGTTGTCGTTCTCTGGGGCGATCACGGCTGGCAACTCGGGGAACACGGCATGTGGGATAAGCATTCCAACTACGAAACTTCGACTCACGCGCCGCTCATTGTCCGCGTTCCCGGGCAAAAGCCAGGACGCTCCCGTGCGCTGGTGGAATTTGTCGATATCTATCCCGCCCTCGCCGAACTCTGTGATCTGCCATTGGATCCTAGTCTGGAGGGAAGCAGTTTTGCCCCTTTGATCAGAGATCCGGATCGTTCGTGGAAAAAGGCAGCCTTCAGCCAGTATCGCCGCGTCATCCCCGGCTACGGAGACGTCAGCCGCGGAATGGGATATTCCATGCGGACCGATCGCTATCGAATCACTGAGTGGGTGGTGCCGGGCACGGACTTCAGCGCGGTGGAACTCTACGATCACGAAACCGATTCGGAGGAAAATCGAAATATTGCCAATCGCACCGAAAATGCTGACCTCGTTTCAAGCCTTTTGGAGAAACTTCACGCAGGCTGGAAAGCTCAAATCCCGTAACCCACCATTGAGCCATCGTCCCCTTGCTCCATCAGATCCTCGATCGAGGTTTCCGAGAGGTAATCATTGAGAAGTTCCTGCCCTTTGCGAAGGCTCGCGATCAGTCTACGGGACCCGTTAAAAGAAGGGAAATCATCCGCATCGACGAGATAACAAAGTTCACCATCAATGGACTCAATCACTGAGCCCAGGGAAATGAGCCGACTTTCCCTTGCCAGTTGATAGCCTCCTCCAACACCACGTTTGCTCTTCAACAATCCGGACCTTTTCAAAACCAGGAGGATTTGCTCAAGGAATTTGGTGGGAATCGAACCTGCCTTCGCTAACTCCTGCGTCTGCATGGTTTTCCCGGGGGGTAATCCTGACAGAATAACAACCGCGCGCAGGGCGTAGTCCGCTTTCTTTGAAATCTGCATTTTAAAAAACTAAACCTAAGCTCCCTCCTTGTAGCGATTTTGGCACGAATCAGAATCAATGCCGCTTACGAGCGATAGTTGAATACATCTTCCCTTTTGTAGGAACGCTCTTTGTTTGCCGAGTTCAGTGCGTTGAGAATTTTCCGCTGAATCTTTCCGGTAATCAGCCGTCCCTTTCTTCCCTTTTGCACCTGCTTGTTCGTCAACTGTTCCGAGCTGAAACTCACCAGATCTTTATTGGCCAATCCCAATTCCTCCAGAATGCCGTCCAGCGGTTGAATTCCTTTTTCTCTATCGATTTCCTCTTCCATCCGCTTTTCAAATATTGACTGTTGTCATTCCCTTTCGATTCGCTAATCGTTCCATCAGCCTATGACAACTCGAATTTTGCTTTCCACCACCAGCTATCAGGACACACCGGGACCTGTCTCTTATACACATCTCCGAGCCCACGAGACCGAGGCTGATCTCG